>NZ_JBIAIN010000002.1:0-295860 GCF_042871445.1 Streptomyces sp. NPDC005794 | reverse complement strand
CCGCCCGCAACTCCTCCCGCAACACACTCGAAGAGCGACCCGAACCACCGACCCGCCCCACCCCAACCGCCGGAACAGAAACCGAAGAAACCGGAGAGATCGAAGGAACCGGAGAGCCCGAGGGAACCGGACGCCCCACCACATCACCCATGTCCGTCAATACGACATTCCGGGGCTTGGCGACAGGTGCTGTCGGCAGGACCACCGCTGTGCCCGGATCCTGGAGCAGAATCCGAGGCTTCTTCCCGAGGACGGCACTCGGTACGGCCGGCTCGGCGGACGCACGCAGCGCCGTCGGTTCGGCCGGCTTCTTCGGTCCCTGTGGCGGTGCGAACTCCTGCGCGGTCGTCCGTGCCGGAGCACGACGCCCGTCAGTGGCCCAGTGCGGCGAGCGCGCAAAGGAATAGCCGGGCAGCGTGATGATCCGTGGCCTGTCGCCCGTGAACAGCGCCGACCAGTCCGGGACGGCGCCCCGGCAGTAGAGATCGGCCAGAACGCGGCACACCTCCCGGTACCGCTCCGCCGGGACGCCAGGTGCCCGGAGCACGTCCAGGAGTGCTCGCGCCTGGACCTCCAGCAACGAACGATCCTGGTCGCGTGGCGCTTCACCGCGTCCGACCATGGGATGTTCCCGGCCGCTCTCGGCCGCGGACAGCACGGAGAGGACATCCCCGACACCACTGACGATGAGTGAGCAGCGGTAGGCGAAGTGGTGCCTGCCCTCCAGCAGGGTGTAGGCCGTGTCTCTCAGCCGCAGGTAGTCGAGTTCACCTTGCGTCAGGGACGACCGGAGCTCCTGGATACGCCGTCGCAGTCCCTCGGGCGTCTTGGCGGACAGAAGCAGCAGCAGAGCCGGGGCCTCGGTGACCGGGGCACGCCGGGCGGGCTCGGAGTAACTCTCCACCACCATGTGGACGTTGGTCCCGCTCATACCGAAGGAGCTCACCGCGCCGAGCCTCGTTCCCGTGGGCCCGGAAGGCCAGGACGTGGTCTCCTTGTTGACGTAGAAGGGGCTGTCCTTCCACGCGATGTAGTCGCTGTCCTGGTCGCAGTTCAGACTCGCCGGGACGATGCCGTGCCGTACCGACTGGACAAGGGCGATCAAGCCGACCAGCCCGGACGCCGCCAGGGTGTGACCGACATTGGTCTTGGTGGAGGTCAGCGCGCAGAAGCGGGTCTTGTCCGTGCGTTCCCGGTACGCCTCGTTCAGGGCGTTCACCTCGACAGGGTCGCCGAGCTGTGTTCCCGTGCCGTGAGCCACGATGTGCTCGATGCGCTCGGGGTCGATCCCGTGCCGCTCGTAGACCTGTCGGTAGAGCCGCGCCTGAGCTGCCCCGCTCGGAGCGGTGATGCCGTTCGTCCGGCCGTCGTAGTTCATACCGCTGCCGCGAATCACCGCCAGGACGCGATCGCCGTCGGCTTCCGCCTGGGACAGGCGCTTGAGGACGAGGGCGGGGACGGCCTCACCGAGGACCAGGCCGTCGGCCCGCTTGTCGAAAGCGTGGCAGACGCCGCTCTCGGAGAGCATCCCGGCCTTGCCCATCTCGGTATAGCCGCGCGCGGTGGTCGCCAGACTGGCGCCGGCGACCACCGCGGTGTCGCACTCGCCGCTGCGAAGGCTCGCGCATGCCTGATGGGCGGCTGTCAGCCCCGAGGAACAGGCGGTGTTGACAGCCAGCACCGGGCCGGAGAAGTCGAGGAGGTAGGCCAGGCGCGAGGCCATGATCGCCTCGTGCTGGGCGGTGATACCGCCCTCTCCCCGGGTCAGCTCGGGATAGTCGCCCTGTTCGGCGCCGACGAACATGCCGATCGTCCCGGCACGCAGCTTCCGTTCGCCGTAGCCCGCGTCTTCCAGGGCACGCCAGGTCTCCTGGAGCAGCAGTCGCTGGCGCGGGTCCATATGTCGCGCCTCGCGCGGCGATATCTCGAAGAACGCGGCGTCGAACTCTGCGATTCCCGGGACGAATCCGCAGCGGACATCCTCGAGCCGCTCAGCCCCCGGCCCACCCCAGTCGGCTCGCCGGTCCCCTGGGACGGGCGACAGCGCGTCCTTCCCCTGCAGGAGATTCTCCCAGAACTCGTCGACGGACCGAGCTGCGGGGAAACGGCCGCTCATACCGATGACGGCGATCGGTTCCGGCTCCGTGTGCGCCCTGGGCTGCGGTGCCGGAGCGGACGCGGACCGGTCGTCGGCCGTGACGCCGGAGACCTCCGCCCCCTGGGGCGCGGAAGGTGCCGGGGCTCC
Organism: Streptomyces sp. NPDC005794; assembly: GCF_042871445.1. NCBI lineage: Bacteria > Bacillati > Actinomycetota > Actinomycetes > Kitasatosporales > Streptomycetaceae > Streptomyces > Streptomyces sp. NPDC005794. The sequence goes on along the minus strand of NZ_JBIAIN010000002.1, from coordinate 293,615 downwards.
GTCCGCGGCTGCGGCCCGCACCGCGCAGTGCTGACCAAGCGCCTCCCGGTTCTCCGCGATCAGGTGAGCGACCAGCTTCTGCGGGGTGGAATGGGAGAAGAAGACCGAGGGCAGCACCTCGATCGCGAGACTCTCGCCCAGGGCCCTGGCCAGCTTGACCAGGCTGACCGAGTCGAACCCGAGCTCGGAGAAGTTCTCGTCGGCGTGGATCTGCTCGCGGGGTACCCGCAGTACGTCGACGATCGCCGTTTCGAGGGCCGAGAGCACCAGCGCTTCGATGTCCGTGTCCTCCGTGTCTGTGTCCGTGTCCTCCGTGTCCTCCGTGTCCGGGATGTCCGGGATGTCCGCAGAGCGGGTGGCGCCTGCATGGGCGACGGGTGCGGCAGAGAGGACTTCACGTCGTGGGGCCGCCGGCGCCGGGTCCGCGCCGAGCAGGTGCCGTACGCGTGCCGGATCACCGGCCATGACGATCTGCTGTGCCTCTCCCTGCCCCAGGAGGTGTTCGAAGAGCGTGAGGCCCTCGGCTTCCCCCAGCAGGCGCAGCCCACTGGTGGAGAGGTACAACTCGATGCCCTCCGCGTCGTCGAACCCCATGCCGCCACCACTCCACAGGGGCCAGTTGACGGCAACTGTCGCGCCGGACAGCGCTCCCTGGCGTACCCGCTGATCGCGATGGCGGGCATACGACGTCTGGAAGCAGTTGGCCACCGAGTAGGCGCAGCCGCCGAAGTCACCGAGGATTGCCGAAGTCGACGAGAAGTAGCAGACGAAGTCGAGGGGTTCCGTGGCCAGCACGTCGTCGAGCACGCGCGTACCGTCCACCTTGGCGGACAACAGATCCTGAAAGGATCGGGCATCGTCGGCGAGCAGCGAGCTGCGTTCGGCGACGCCGGCGGCATGTACGACGCCGTGGATCGGACCGAACCGCTCGCGCGCTGTGTCCACCACCTCCCTCATGGCCTGCGGATCGGCGACATCGGCCTGTCGGTACAGGACCTCGCCGCCCAGCGACTCGATCCTCGCGATGCTGCGACGCTTGTGGGCGTCGAGGGCTGAGCGCCCGGTCAGCACCAGGCGCGCCGACCAGGTCCTGGCCAGGTGCTCGGCGAGCAGGAGACCCAAGCCGCCGGTACCGCCCGTGATGAGGTACGTGCCGTTCGGCCTGAGGAGGTGCTTGCCGGCACCGGGCGGACTCGGCCGGACCCGGCTGACATGCCGGGCACCTGCGCGGTACAGCGCGCTGCCGGCCGCCCCGGCGGACCACTCGTTCCACAGGCGTGCGAACCAGATGCCGCAGGCTGTCCTGCCTGCCGGGTCCTGGACCTCCTCCAGGATCGCGGCGAACCGCACGTCGGGAAGCACCCTGCCGAGGGAGCGCTCGAAGCCGAGCCACGACTCCGCGTACGCCCGCTCGATGCCGTCACGGAACTCCCCGGCCTGCAGGACACGCCTCACCGGCAGCCCTGACGCGGCGATCGCCTGCAGGAGGTGCACGGTGGCGGTGTACGAGCCGGGCGCCGCCGCGTCGTCCAGGGGCGACAGGTTCAGGACGGCGTCGACCGCGCCGTACCGCGACCGAATGTCTTCGAACACGCGGACGTAGTCGTCCGGGGTCTGGTGATCGGCTTCGTAGGAGTGATCGGACGTCCGGGCGAAGCCCTGTCCCCGCGTGACGAACAGCAGCGTGACGGCGGGGTCCAGCTCGCGTGCGGTACGCGCCAGTTCGACTCGGTCGGCCGGGTCGGCGCAGAGACAGACCAGGGTGTGCGGCGCATCGACCCGGCGGACGGCGGGCAGCGCCTCCGGCTCCCAGGACTCCGCGAAGAGGAGGGCTGCCGGATTCTGGTCGTCGCCGGTCACGACGGCGTCGGACTGTGCTGTCGCTCCGTGCGGAGCGAGGGCGGCGGCTGAGCGCGTGGTGTCGATCCAGTACCGGTTCCTGGCGAACGGGTAGGAGGGCAGGGCGATGTGGGCCGGGCACCGGCTCCCGTGCAGGGAATGCCAGTCGACGGTGCTGCCCCTGACCCACAGAGCCAGCAGTCCGGCGAGGTCCCGCCGGGCGAGCGCTTCGGACACGCCTGTGTCGGCGGCCGGTCCGCTCGCCCTGCCGCGGACCACCCCCTCGGCGTCCTGGCGTCCGTCTCCGAAGTCCCGGAGACGAGCGAGCAGGTCCGGCATGGCGGCCACGACGAGACCGAACCGCTCCCGCATGGCCTCGCGCCCCACCTGGAGCGTGTGGGCGAGCGCGGGCAGGTCATCGGTCGAGAGGTTCTTCTGCTCGATCCAGTCCGCGAGTTGCGCCGCCTTCTGCTGCAGGAGTTCAGTGGTGCGGGCCGACAGGACGACCGGGACGGGGCCACTGGAGGCGACGGTCAGGTCCGGCGCGTCGTCCGGGTTCGGCCGGTACTCCTCGAGGACCAGGTGCGCGTTGGTACCGCCCGCCCCGAAGGAGGAGATGCCGGCGATCCGAGGGAGCTCGCATTCCGTGCCGTCGACAGTGACGACCGGCCGTGGCCAGTCGGTGAGTGTCTGCTGGACCGTGAAGGGCGTGCCGTCGAAGTCGATGTTCGGGTTCAGTTCGGTGGAATGGATCGAGGGGGCGATCTTGCCGTGCCTCATCTGGAGCAGCACCTTGGTGAGCCCGGAGATGCCGGCGGCGCTCTCGGCGTGGCCGATGTTGCTCTTGACCGATCCGATCGCGCAGAACCGGTCGTCGCGCGTGTGCTCGCGGAAGGCCCGGGCGAGTCCGGCGACCTCGATGGGGTCCCCGAGCGCCGTGCCGGTGCCGTGCGCCTCGATGTAGCTGACCGAGTTCGGGGCGATCCCGCCCTGTCGCCACGCGTCGGTGATCGCGCGAGCCTGGGTGACCGGGCTGGGGACGGAGTAGCCGTTCGTCCTTCCGCCGTGATTGACGGAGACGCCCCTGATGACCCCGTGGATGTGGTCCCGATCCTGTACGGCTCGCTCCAGAGGCTTCAGCAGAACAGCGCCCACGCCTTCGCCCGGGACGTATCCGTCGCCCCCCTCACCGAAGCTCTCGCACCGGCCCGTGCTGGAGACGAATCGGCTCTGGCCGAGGATCAGGTATTTGTTGGGGTGCACCGACACGTTGACCCCACCGGCGATCGCCATGTCGCAGCTACCGGACCGGATGCTCTGACACGCCAGGTGGATGGCCGTCAGCGACGAGGAGCACATGGTGTCGACGCTCATGCTCGGGCCGTGGAAGTCGAAGAAGTACGAGACCCGGTTGGCGACGGCCGAGATGTTCCCTGACACGGCCACCGGGTTCTTGAGGACCTGCTCCTGGGCTCCGTACAGCTGGTATTCCGAGTACATGACGCCGACGTAGACGCCGATGGCGGGGGTGCGGCCGGAGTCCGTCGGCGCGTTCAGCCGTTCCGGGGTGTAGCCGGCGTCCTCGACGGTCTCGTAGACGCACTGGAGGAACATGCGCTCCTGGGGATCCATCCGCTCCGCATCGACGGGCGAGATGTTGAAGAACAGCGGGTCGAACTCGTCGACGCCGTCCACGAATCCGCCCCACCTGCTGTACGTCTTACCGGGCGCGTCCGGGTCCGGATCGAAGTACGCCCCGTGGTCCCACCGGTCGGCCGGTATCTCGGTGACACAGTCGCGTCCGGCAGCCAGATTCGCCCAGAACTCGTCGACGGTGCGGGCCTTGGGGTAGCGCCCGGCCAGTCCGATGATCGCGATGTCCAGTCCCTGTCGCTCGGGGAGAGCGGGCCCGGGTCGGGACGCTGAGAGCGATGGCTTCTCGGCCTTCTGCGCCGACCACCTCGTCGACGACAGGGCTTTGCGCCGCAGCGGTCTCGTGGATCGGGCACCTGTACGGAACGCCGGCACGCCGGCGGCCGGGGTGTCGGCGGCCGGGGCGGCCGTGTCCGTCGCGGCTTCCCCGAGGAGACCCGACGCGTCGAACCGACGGGTGGCGACCAGGTGCCGGGCCAACTCACGGGGCGTACCGAACTCGAAGAACAGGGTGGTGGGCAGCGACCCGAAGACTGCTTCCATCCGCGCCGTCATGGTCATCGCCATGACCGAGTCGATACCGAAGCTCTCGAACGCCGCCTGAGCATCGACCCGGGCGAGGGGGAGCTTGGTGAACTCGGAGAGGAGGCGCTCGAGGTACTCGCTCGCCTTCTCCTCGAGCAGGTCGCTGTCATAGTGCTTCACGAGTCCGTCCCATCGGTGGAGAGAGTGGGGAACTGCCGCTGCGTCGGGACCGAGGCGTCCCCCAGGAGGCCGCCGGCAGGAGGAACCGAGACCATCACCTGGCTGTACTCGGAGTGCAGAATCCGGTGGAAGTCGCCGATACCGGCTGCCTCCGGCGGCGGGACCACGGCGCCGCGCGGACGTGGCCCCGGCTCCGAGTGCGCCGGCTCCGGCAGGCCGTCGGCCCACAGCGGCCAGTTGACGGACTGGCTGTGCCCGAAGCGCTCACCGCCGGCGACGAGGACCTGCCGGTACCGCGCGTAGGCGTCCAGGAACGCGTTCGCCGCGGCGCCGTCGACCTGGCCGACGCCACCGTTCACCCCGGAAAGGGACGAGAAGGTCACGAAGAAGTCCAGCGGGAGCGACCGGGTCGCGGCGTCCAGGTTCACCACACCCGCCACCTTCGGGGCCAGGACGTCCAGGAAGTCCCGGCCCGACTTGTCGACGATGAGCGCGTCGCGGGTGATCCCGGCACTGTGGATGACTCCGTCGATCCCCCGGTGTCGCCCGAGGATCCGCGCGACCAGTGCGTCTGCCTCGGAAGGGCTGGAGATGTCGGCCTGCTCGTAGCGCACCGCGCTGTCGGCCGCCAGTTCCTGCAACGCCTCACGGGACTCGGGGTCCAGGGGGGACCGGCCGACGAGGATGAGGGTCGCGTTCCCCGTCTGTGTGGCGATCTCCCGCGCAACGGCACGTCCGAGCACACCCGCTCCGCCGGCGACGAGATAGATCCCGTTCTCCTTCCACGGCAGCGTGTGAGGGGCGGAGCGGGCCTCGCACTCGGCCCAGACCGGTACCTCGCGGAGGCCGTCGACATACCGTACGAGAGTCTCCTCGGGGCAGCCACGGTTCTCCCGGATCCGCAGCACGGCGCGCTCAGCGGTGTCCGTCCGGTCCAGCACGACGACCTGTCCGGTGACAGCCGGGTTCTCGAGGTGGGCCGTCCTGAGCATGGCCGCGAGTCCGGAGAGCAGCGTCGCGTCCGGGGTACCCGGGACCACCAGCTGGACATGGCTCCGGCCGGTGGCTCCGCGCATGAGGGAGCGCAGATGCCTCAGAACCTGCAGGCCGTAAGCGGAGTACCGGCCGTCCGGGGCCTCGTCCTCGGTGGTCAGGAGGAACACATCGGCGTCGTCGCCCCGCAGGAGGGGCGCCAGCTCGGGCAGTCCGGCGAGCAGCACGGTCGGTCGCGCGGCGGCGGGGCCGGACGGCCGGGTCGGTGCGGGTCGGGCTTCCCACTGCGAGCGCAGCAGTACCGGCTGCCCGCTTCGGGCCTCCGTCGCCTCGCGGGAGGTCGTGTCACGGTGTCCCGCTGCCGGACCGGGCATCGCTGATCCGGAGTCGTCACGGTCGGATGCGGCCCGATCGAACGAGAGTCCGCCGATCCGGATGCGGACCCGGCCCTGCTCGTCGGCCAGGTCGAGGTCGAACCCGGGGGCCCCCACACGGCCGGTCCGCTGTGCGGCGGGCCGAACCCAGGCCCACGTCGAGGCCGTACAGGCATCGAGAACGAGGACTTCTTCGATGGCGTGGACCACCGCGGGTCCACCGCCGTCATACGCCCGGTCCCGCCCGGCCGGCCGGCCGAGGAGATCGGAGCACGCCTGCACCGCGGCGTCGAGCAGGCCCGGATGCAGCACGAATCCGTCCTCGGTGTCCCGCACCGGATCAGGCAGCGCCAACTGGATCAGGGCGTGCCCGGGTCCGGTCCAGATGTGCTGGACGGCGCGGTACGCGGGCTCGGACACGAATCCGTCGCCGTGGTGGCGCTCGTAGTACTGCTCGGCGGTCAGGCCGGATCCCCCGCAGGCCCCCTGCAGAGCGGGCACGTCGAGCACGGTCTCCTCGGCTCCGTCCGCGAAGTAGAGGACGCCCTCGCTGTGCTCGGCGGCGTCGGAGTCGCCGTCCCCGCCCGACGGTGTGCTCCTGATGCGGAAGCGGATGTCGCCGTCGTCCTCCGGACGCAGGCCGACGTGCACCTCGCGGAGACCGTCGGCCGGATCGAGCGGCTTCGCGAACACGACGTCGCGCAGCACCACCGGCGCCGAGGGCTCGACGGTGGTCCGGCTGCTGAGACAGCACGCGGCCACGGCCATCTCCAGGAAGGCCGCGCCGGGCACGATCCGAGCGGCGCGATCGCCCAGGAAGCGTTCCTGCCCGGTCACGACGGACGTGAAGCGCTGCTCGGTGAAGTCGGACGTGTTGACCTGTACCAGCGGATGCAGCGGCGCCGGTCCGCCGAGCGCAGTCGGCTCGGCAGCGGACAGGCCGTCGAAGGCGGAGTACCGCTCGGCCGCGAAGGGGTAGGTCGGCAACGCGACCCGCCGCGGAGTCGCGGTCCGGTAGAGGGACCGCCAGCTCACGGGCACACCGCTGACCCACAGTTCGAGCAGCTTCTCGTACTTCCCCTTCTCGGCCCACGCCGCGATCATCACGTCGAGGTCGGAGTCCGACGCGAACAACGTCAGTGTCTGGGCGCTGCCGGCGACCGAACCACGGACGATCTCACCGCCTGCGAACTCGCCTGCCAGGAACCGACCGAGCCTCTCGACCAGGTCGGGCACGGAGGAAGCGACGACACCGAGGCGTTCCTCCCGTGCTTCGCGGCCGACCTGAAGTGTGTAGGCGACGTCCGTGAGCGTGAGCTCCGCGTTCTCGGGTCGGCCCAGCCACTGCACCAGGTGCTCGGCCCGCGCTCTCAGTTGCTCGGTCGTGCGGGCGGACAGCGGTATCACGGCACGTGGGACGGAGTCGGCCGACGGACGCGGCGTCGGTGTGTCGGGGACGTACTCGGCTATCACGACGTGAGCGTTGGAGCCTCCGGCCCCGAACGCCGACACGCCCGCGACGCGCGGCAACGCACCGCGTGTGCCGTCGTCGGACACGGGGGCCGGCCACTCGGCCGGTTCCTGCTGCACCACGAACGGGGTCTGCTCGAAGTCGATGTGCGGGTTGAGCGTCGAGGCGTGCAGGGACGGAGCCAGCCGGCCGTGCTGGAGCTGGAGCAGAACCTTGGTGATGCCGGCGATGCCGGCCGCGCTCTCGGCGTGCCCGATGTTGCTCTTCACCGAGCCGATCGCGCAGAACCCCCGGTCTTCGGTGTACGGGCCGAACGCCTTGCACAGCCCGGCGATCTCGATCGGGTCACCCAGGGAGGTGCCGACGCTGTTCGCGTCGATGTAGCTCACGTCCCGCGCGTTCACACCCGCTCGCCTCAGGGCCTCGCCGACGACCTCGGCCTGCCCCAGCGGTTCCGGTACCGAGTAGCCGCTCGTCCTGCCGCGGTGGTTGGCGGCGGTGCCCTTGATGACTCCGTAGATCCGGTCGCCGTCCGCGATCGCTCGCGCCAGTGGCTTGAGCAGGACCGCGCCCACGCCCTCCCCCGGTGCGTAACCGTCGCCTCCGGCGCCGAAGCTGGCGCAGTGACCGTCACTCGACGCGAGCCGGCCCTGGCTGAGGAGCAGGTACTTGTTCGGGTGCAGCGAGAGATTCACTCCCCCGGCCACCGCCGTGTCGCAGTCGCCCGACTCCAGGCTCCGGCAGGCCAGATGCACGGCCATGAGCGACGACGAGCACATCGTGTCGACGCTCATGCTCGGGCCGCGGAAGTTGAACACGTGCGACACCCGGTTCGCGACGGACGCGGAGCTGCCCGACACGATCGGCGCCGCGCCGGCACCCTGCGGCAGGGCGCTGTAGAGCTGGTACTCCTGGTACATCACACCGACGAAGACACCCACCCGGCCGTCGAGCAGGTTCCCCGTACGGTCCTTGCCGGTGTCCCGGACGTACCCGGCGTCCTCCAGTGTCTCGTGCACGCACTGGAGGAACAGCCGCTCCTGCGGGTCCATGACCTCCGCCTCGCGCGGGGAGATGTTGAAGAACTGCGGGTCGAAGTCGTAGACACCGTCGAGAAATCCGCCCCACTTGCTGTAGGACTTCCCCGGGACCCCCTTGTGCGGATCGAAGAAGCGCTCGTGGTCCCAGCGGTCACCCGGGATCTCGGTGACGCAGTCCTTGCCGGCGGCGAGGTTCTGCCAGAACTCCCGCACGTCACGAGCCTGGGGGTAGCGGCCCGCCAGTCCGATGATCGCCGTGTCACCCGTTCCCGTGCCCAGGGCCGGGTCGGCTGTACTCCCCGCCGGAGCGGCGGAAGGCACGGGCCAGGTCCGTCCCGCCCCCAGGCCGGGCTGCTCAGGGTCGTCCGGCGCAACGGCGGGTATCTGCCGACGCCCACCTGCTGGGGGGAGAAGCTCCTCGACCTGCCGAGGACGGGTGGCGAGGAAGTGGCGTGTCAGGGCGGCGATGGTCCGGTGCTCGAAGAACAGGGTCTTCGGAAGCGAACCGAAGACGCCCTCAAGGGCGCGGGTCATCTCCATGGTCATGACGGAGTCGACGCCGTAGTCCTCCAGCGACGCCTCGGCGTCGATCCTGTCGGCGGGCAGGTCGATGACCGATGCCAGGAGCCGCTTGAAATAGGCCACGGCCTGCTGCGCGGTGTTCTCGTCCAAGCCCTCCGCGGGCGCCGCCACCCTGTTCCCGTCGGGCGCCACCGCGGCAGCGGCATCCGTCGGAGGCAGGGGCCGGGGTGCGGGGCCGTCCACGAGGAGTCCGGCGAGGAGGGTCTGCGCGATCCTCGGGCGATCGCCCGAAAGCACCATCACCTGGTCGGACTGCGATGCCAGGGCCAGGTACAGGGCGCGCAGCCCCTCCCCGTCCGGCAGCGGCACGAGCCCGAAGCGTTCGTGCAGCGACCGCTCCGTCGGCGCATCGACACGCATCCCGCCGTCGGCCCACAGGGGCCAGGCGACCGACAGTGTCCTCCCCCGTCGCTCGCCCCGGGCCACCAGTGCGTTGCGGTGTGCCGCGAAAGCATCCATGAACGCGTTCGCGGCCGCGTAGTCGGCCTGCCCGACATTGCCCAGGACCCCTGCGACCGAGGAGAAGGCGACCAGGAAGTCGAGGTCCGCGTCCTGCGTGGCCTCGTCCAGGTGCACCAGCCCGGCGACCTTCGGTGCCAGCACCCGGGAGAACTCGTCCGCGTCCTTCCTGACGACGAACGCGTCGCTGGTGAACCCGGCGGCGTGCAGGACCCCGTCGATCCGGCCGTACCGCTCCCGGGTCTCCTGGACGAGCGTCACGACGTCGTCCCTGACCGCCACGTCGGCCCGCACGTAGATCGTCTCCGCGCCGTGCCGCCGCAGTTGTTCCAGCAGCGCCTCCTTGTGCGCGTCGAGGGGCGAACGGCCGGCGATCACGATCCGGACCCCCCGGACCCGCTTCGCGATGTCGTGGGCGAAGACCGTGCCCAGGCCGCCGGCGCCCCCGGTGATCAGGTAGACGCCCCCGTCCTTCCAGGGCGTCACGGCCGCCCGGCGGTCGACGTCCTCCTCGCGCCACTTCAGGACCTCGCGGAGGTCGCCGAGGTACCGCACACCGAAGTCCGCGAGCACTGCGCGGTCTGCCGTCACGCGGGACGCCGCGCGCTCCGGGGCGTCGTGTCGGTCCACCAGCACCATCTGGCCGAGCAGCCGCGGATTCTCCAGTCCTGCCGATTTCAGGACGGCGGCGAGTCCCGTCCACAGCGACGCCTCGACGGCCGGGGCGACCAGTTGGACCCGGACCGGGTGGTGGGCGGGCTCGCCGAGCAGCCGTTTGACCTCGGCGAAGACCTGCAGCGCGTAGTCGGTGTAGCGGCGGCCGACGTCCGTGGCGTGCGATGTCAGCCGGACCACTCGCGTGGCGTCCTGTGCCTCGAGTGCCGCGGCGACTTCGGGGAGCTCCACGACCAGCACCAGGCCCTCGGGCGCCGGAGCCGTGGCCGGCGCCGGGTCCGCGGCCACCCAGTGGGGAGCGGCGAACAACTCGCGGGTGGTCGTCGCAGCCGTGTGGGCGCGCAGGGCGACGCCCTTGAGCCGGACACACACCCGCCCGTCGTCGTCGCAGACGTCGATGTCGAGGCGACGCAAGGCGTCGCCTTCTCGGTCCGCGCTGTCCCGCAACCAGGCCCACGCCTCCGGTGGGCAGGGGCCGAGGATCTCGGCCTCGTCCAGCGCGAAGGGCAGCAGCAGCGGTTCCTCGCCCGCTGCCACGGACAGCAGGCCCGCACATGCCTGCAGGCTCGAGTCCAGTGTCGACGGATGGAGCCCGTAGGCGTCCCTGGTGTCCCGCACGGCCGACGGCAGCTCGATCCGGGCCAGGACCTGTCCCGCGCCCGTCCACAGACGCTGGATGCCACGGTGCCCCGGACCGTAACTGATACCGCGCGACTCGGCGGTCGCGTACAACTCGTCGGCGTCGGGTCCGGGGGTCGGGCACGCGTCACGCAGTCGCAACAGGTCGACGCGGACGTCGGGGTCCACGGTCGCGGGGTGCGAGGTCACGTGCACCACGCCCTCGCTGTGGACCGCGTCTGCGGTTCCGGCGGCCGGGTCGCCCGGGCTGAGGATCTCGAATCCGACCTCGCCGTGTACCTCGGGCCGCAGGCGCACCTGGACGGTCAGCCCCGGCTCGTGCAGGGTGACCGGCCGTGTCCAGACGACGTTCCGGATGCTCGAGACGCGGTACGGCTCGTCGAGGGAGGCCGCCACGGCGGCGCGCGCCAGCTCCAGACAGGCGGCACCGGACAGCACGGGCTTGCCTCTGACCTGGTGGTCCCGCAGGAAGAACTCCTCGCCGGTGTAGACCGATGTGAAGCGCTGCCCGTGGAGGGTGGAGGTGTTGACGTGCAGGAGCGGGTGGAGATGCGCCGGGCCCGCCGCCTGGCCCTGTTCGGTCGCGGAGCCGCCGGCCAACCAGTGGCGTTCGCCCTGGAAGGGGTAGGTCGGCATCGATATGCGGCGCGGTGCTGCTCCGGATGCGTCGTGGAGCTTCGTCCAGTCCACCACGAGACCGGTCGTCCACAGCTCCACGAGTTCGCCGTACGCGCGCTGCGCGAGCGCCGCGTCCAGCGTCCGTGTCTGATCCGCATCGGCGGTGAAGACGGCCAAGGCGCCCTGCCGGCGTTCCACCCGGCCCCGGTACAGGCCGGTGATCCCGGCCTCACCGTCCAGGAACGCCCGTAGTTTCACGGCGAGTTCACCGATCGTGGCCGCGATGAGTCCGAGGCGTTCCTCGTATGCCTCCCGGCCGGTCTGGAGGGTGTGGGCGATGTCCGCGAGCTCGGTCGCGGCGCCCTCGCCCTCGGTCGTCCAGCGCAGCAGCTGGTCGGCCTGTGCCCGCAGACCGTCATCCGTCCGCGCGGAGAGGACGACGGCAGCGGGACCGCCCTCCGGAGGGAGACCGTCCGCAGGGCGGGGAGCCGGGAGGTACTCCTCGACGATGACGTGTGCGTTGGAGCCCCCCGCCCCGAAGGACGAGATGCCGGCGATCCGTGGCGTTGCGGTGCCGTCGGCGCCCGTCGGGCGACTCCACTGTGCCAGCTCCCGCGCCACGTAGAAGGGGCTGCCGTCGAAGTCGATGTGGGGATTGAGCACCTCGGAGTGCAGGGAGGGCGCGAGTTGGCCGTGCTTCATCTGCAGCAGCACCTTCGTCAGCGCGGCGATGCCGGCCGCGCTCTCGGCGTGCCCGATGTTGCTCTTGACCGAGCCGATCGCACAGAACTGCGTCCGGTCGGTGTGCTCACGGAAGGCCCTGGTCAGTCCGGCGATTTCGATGGGGTCGCCGAGCGAGGTGCCGGTTCCGTGGGCCTCGACGTAGCTCACCGCCTCCGCGTCGACTCCGGCCTCGCGGAGCGCGTGGCCGATGACGTTGTACTGCGCGCGGGGGTTGGGGACGGAGTATCCGTTGGTCTTGCCGCCGTGGTTGACCGATGTGGCCCGGATGACGCCGTAGACGGTGTCGTTGTCCTCGCGTGCGCGGGCGAGTGGCTTGAGCAGGACCGCGCCGACGCCCTCACCCGGGACGTAGCCGTCACCGCCCTGTCCGAAACTCTCGCACCGGCCCTTGCTCGACGCGTATTTGCCGCTGCCGAGCATCAGGAACTTGTTGGGGTGCAGCGAGAGGTTCACGCCGCCTGCGACGGCCAGTTCGCAGCCGCCCGTCCGCAGGCTCTGGCAGGCCAGGTGCAGCGCGGTGAGCGACGACGAGCACATGGTGTCGACGGCCAGGCTCGGACCGTGCAGGTCGAAGACGTACGACACCCGGTTGGCGATGGTCGACGCGCTGCCGGACAGGGTGATGTTACGTCCGCGCGCCTGCTCCTGGGCGCCGTAGAGCTGGTACTCCTCGTACATCACCCCCACGAAGACGCCGACGTTGCCGGGCAGTCCGCGGTCTGCGCAGTCGCTCAGCGTCTCGCGTGTGTACCCCGCGTCTTCGAGCGTCTCGTGGACGCATTCCAGGAACAGCCGCTCCTGCGGGTCCATGAACGCCGCCTCGCGCGGGGCGATGTTGAAGAAGAGCGAATCGAAGCGGTCGACGCCGTCCAGGAAGCCGCCCCACTTGGTGTAGGTCTTGCCGGGCGCGTTCTTGTCCGGGTCGAAGTAGGGGCCGTGGTCCCAGCGGTCGGCGGGAACCTCGGTGATGCTGTCGCGGCCCTCGGCCAGGTTCCGCCAGAACTCCCGGATGTTCCGTGCCTGGGGATAGCGGCCCGCCAGTCCGACGACGGCGATCTCCGTGTCCCTGCCCTCCGGCTCCCGGCGGCTGCGCCGTACGGCCGCCGGGCGGGTGGTGCGCCCGGACCTTGTTCGGCCCCGTGAGGTGACGCCGTCCGCCGGGGTACCGGTCGGCTCCTGGGCTTCCGCGGCAAGCAGCTCGGCCAGGCGCGGCCGATGAGCACCGAGGAAGTACCCGGACAGGGCGCTGATGCTCTGGTACTCGTAGAACAGGGTCTTGGACAGCGATCCGAAGACCTTCTCGAGCCGGTTGGTCAGGTTCATCGCCATGATCGAGTCGATGCCGTAGTGCTCGAGGGCGTCCTCCGCGTCGATCCGCTCGGCAGGCATGCGCAGCTCGGAGGCGAGGAGGCCGACCAGATACCGGCAGGCTCGCTCCTCCAGCGTGCCACCCGGGCGGGCGCCGCCGTCCTCCGCGGCGGCGACGGCCGGGAACCTCGCTTCACCGTGCGGGAGTGTGCCGCCGGCCCGCTCGACGGGCACGTCCGCGGCGTACGCCCTTGAGGTGAACCCCCGAAGGCGACAGCGCGGCACACCGGTGTCGTCGAGGAGGTCGATGTCCAGCTTGCGGATGCCGAGATCGGGCTGGTCGTCGTCGCTGTACCTGACCCACGCCCACATCTGCCCAGTGCACGGCCCCAGGATGTCCAACTCGTCGAGCGCGAACGGGAGGTGGAGCGTGGCGGAGGCGGGGTCCGCGCGGTCACCGTCCCGGCCGAACAATCCGACAGCGGACTGCAGGGCGGCGTCCAGCAGACTCGGATGCAGCACGTACCCGTCGGCATCGGCCGACATCCCGGACGGCAGGAGGAGGCGTGCCAGTGCCTGCCCGTCGCCGATCGCCACACTCTCGACGCCGCGGTGCGCGGGACCGTAGTCGAGACCCATGGACCGGTAGACGCGGTAGCACTCTTCGGCGTCCAGCCGTGCGCTACCGCACGCCGCCCGCAGCGCGGCCACGTCCACTGCCACCGACGCGCCGCCACCGGCGAGGGCCCGCGCCGTCCCCTGGCTGTGAACGACGGCGTCCGTGTCGGGATCAGCTCCCGGAACGCTGGAGATCTCGAAGGCCACCTCCCCGGCGTCTCCGGCTTCCCCGGACACCGGGACGGCGCCGGCTTGCGCGGCGTACAGCGTCGTCATGACGCGTGCGGCGTTCTCGCCGACCGTCAGGGGCTGGGCCCACACCACGTTGCGGAGCACTGTCCGACGCGTGCGCCCGTCGAGCGAGGCGTCCAGCGCTGCCCGGGCCATCTCCAGGTGCGCGGCGGCCGGCAGTACCTTGCGGCCGTTGACGACATGGTCGGTGAGGAAGAATTCCTCACCGGAGAAGACCGAGCCGAACCGCTGGGCGTCGAGGGTGGAGGTGTTGGTGTGGACGAGCGGGTGAAGCCGGCCGGCGCCGGAATCGACGGGGCCGGGTTCCGCGGTCAGGTCGCCCACCCAGTAGCGCTCGCGGGCAAAGGGATAACCGGGCAGCGGGAGCATCCGGGGGCGCTGTGAACCGTACAGCTTGCCCCAGTCCACGCTCAGGCCTTTGGCCCAGAGGCCGAGCAGCCGGTCGAACTTGCCCTTCTCGATCCACACGTCGACGGTCGTGGCCATGTCGCCGTCGTCACCGAGGGCGGTGAGCGCCTCCCGGTGCTCCTTGACATTGCCGAGGTACAGGTCCTCGACGTCCTGCTCGCCGGCGACGAACGCGGCGAGTTTCCGGGTGAGGTCGGCGGGTGAGCCGGCGGGCAGTGCGAGCCGCGCGTCCATCGCCTCACGGCCGAGCTGAAGCGTGTGGGCGACGGCGTCGAGGTCGAGAGCGGCGGGGTCCTGGGCGAGCAGCCAGTCGTGCAGGTCCCGGGCCCGCTCCCGCAGACGCTCGGTGTCCTTCGCCGAGAGGACGACCAGGCGCGGGGCGCCCTCGTGTGCGGGGACGGGCGCGGGGTCGGCTCGGCGGTATTCCGCCACGACGACATGAGCGTTGGAGCCGCCGGCGCCGAACGAGGAGACTCCGGCGATCCGGTCGCCTTCCGTCGTCTCCCCGTCGCCGCCCATGACCGCGGGCCGCGTCCACTCGGTCGTCTCCCGCTGGAGACGGAACGGCGTCCGGGTGAAGTCGATGTTGGGGTTGGGTTCCTGCGCGTGCAGGCTGCCCGCGATGTGCCCGTGCTGCATCTGGAGGACGACCTTGAGCAGCCCGGCGATGCCGGCGGCAGCCTCGAGGTGACCGATGTTGCTCTTCAGGGAGCCGATGGCGCAGTGCTGCCGGGAGCCGGTGTCCGACGCGAACGCCTGGGCCAGCCCGTCGGCCTCGATCGGATCGCCCAGCTCGGTGCCGGTGCCGTGCGCTTCCACGAAGCTCACCTCGCCGGCGGAGACGCCCGCGCGGGCGAGCGCCTCGCGCACGACCTCGGCCTGCGCGACCGGACTGGGGACGGTGTAGCCGTTGGTCCGGCCGCCGTGGTTGATGCTGCTGCCGCGCAGCACGGCCCGGATGTTGTCGTTGTCCCGCTCGGCATCGGACAGCCGCTTGAGCAGGACGACGGCCACGCCCTCGCCCGGCACGAAGCCGGTGCCACCGGCTCCGAAGCTTCGGCACCTGCCGTCGTCCGACAGCATCCGCTTGCCGGACATCAGAGTGTAGTTCGACGGGTGCAGATAGAGATTGACCCCACCTGCGACGGCCAGATCGCACTCGCCGCGGCGAAGGTGCTGGATCGCCTCGTGGACGGCGCTCAGGGACGACGAGCAGAGAGTGTCGACCGGCAGACTGGGCCCTGTGAGGTCGAGAAGGTACGACACCCGGTTCGCCACCGACGCGAACGAGGTCAAGGGGTGCAGCTTCTCGTTCCGTTTCCACAGGTCGGGGCCGTACAGGTCGAACCCGGTCTTCGAGACACCGGCGAAGACGCCCACCCTCCGACGATGTGCGTCGGCCAGGCGCTGCCGGGTATAGCCGGCATCCTCCAGCGCGTTCCAGGACTCCTGCAGGAACAGGCGCTCCTGAGGGTCCATGCTCATCGCCTCTTGCGGCGAGATGGCGAAGAAGAGCGGGTCGAACTCGGCGAACCCGTCCAGGAATCCGCCCCATTTGCTGTAGCTCAGGCCCGCCGCCACCGCCTCGTCGCGGTCGGGGTGGTAGAAGCCCTCCAGCGGCCAGCGGCCCTCGGGGATCTCCGTGACGCAGTCACGCCCGGTGGCCAGGTTCTCCCAGAACTCCCGCAGGTTCCGGGCCTGCGGGAACCGCCCGCTCATGCCGATGACGGCGACCGCGTCCTCGGTGCGCGCGGAGGTGGGCGGGGCCGCCGCGGGCGCCTGCCGCTCAGCGACGGAGGCGTTCGTCAGCTGCGGCGCCGGATCGGCCTGCCGGGCCGCCGCCGTCCCCGTCCCCGTCCAGTCCAGGCATCCCTGCCGGCGCGCCCGAAGGAAATAGTGTGCGAGGGCATCCAGCGAATTGAACTCGTACAGCAGCGTCTTGGGCAGATCCGGGAAGACGTCGGCGAGCTTCCGGTTGAGCCGGGTGACGACGATGGAGTCGATGCCGTAATCCGCCAGCGGCACCTGGGCGTCGATCTTCGCGACCGGGAGGCCGATGACACCGCTGAGCATCTGCCCGAGCCTGCGGACGATCCTGTCGCGCAGCGCCTCCTCGCCGATGCCCTCGGGAACTGCGGGTGCGGGTGCGGGGACCGGGGTGGATCCGGCGGCGGTCGCCGGCTGCCGGAGAAGCGTCCGGCGGATGCGCGGGCCGTCGCCCTCCACCGCCATCACCTGGCAGTGGTCCGACCCGAGGGACTCGTGGAAGACCCTGATGCCCGACTCGGTGCGCAAGGCGTGCATGCCCGTCTGCTCCCGCAGTGCCTGCTCCGTCTCCGCATCGACCGGCATCCCGCCCTCGGCCCACAGCGGCCAGTTGAGCGAGAGGCTGCGCCCCGAACGCAGGCCCTGCGCGACCAGACCGCCCCGGTGGTGAGCGAACGCGTCCAGGAACGCGTTGGCGGCGGCGTAGTCGGACTGGCCGACGTTGCCCGTGACCGCCGCCGTGGAGGAGAACAGGGCGAAGAAGTCCAGTGCGTCGTCCTTGCTGGCGGCGTCCAGGTTGAGGGTGCCGGCCGTTTTCGGGGCGAGCACCTCGCGCAGTTCCTCGGCGCTCTTGTGCGACACGAATCCGTCCCGGAGCACCCCGGCGCTGTGGATGATGCCGTGGATGGCACCGTGCTCACGCCGCACGCCGGCCAGGTACGCCTCGACACCGTCCGCGTCGGCCACGTCGAGCCGCGTGTACTCCACCCGCGCATGCGGACGGTACAGGCCCTCAAGCAGTTGTCGCCGGTTGCTGTCGAGTGCGGAGCGGCCGCTCAGCAGGACGGACGTGTGTTGTACGGACCGCAGCAGATCCCGGGCGAAGATCAGTCCGAGCCCGCCGAGGCCGCCGGTGACCACGTACGTACCGCCTTCCCGCCAGGGCAGGACCGTGTGCTCGGGGCTCGCCGGCTCGTGCCAGGTCAGCACCTCACGGACGTCGTCGCGGAACCGCACGACCCCGTCATCGCTGCGCTCGCGACTCGCCAGGATCCGGGCGGCGGTGTGCGTCGCCCCGGCGGCCGGGTCGACGAGAAGCAGCTGGGGCACGATCCCGGGGTTCTCCAGGCCCGCACTCCTGACCATGCCGATCAGGCCCGACAGAAGGGTGTCCTCTCCCTGCAGGGAGCAGACGAGCTGAACCAGCGTGGAGGGCAGTTCCGGGTTGCCGGCCAGCGAGCGGAGCGAGGTGAGCACCTGGCCCGCGAGATCGGCGTAGCGGTCCGCCAGCCCGGTGGCCCCGGTCCGCAGGAGGCGCACGTCGATCGCCGCATCCTGCTCACGCAGTGCGTGTTCCAGTGCCGGCGGCCCGGCGAGGAGCACCACATGTCCCGGCTTCCGCCCGGTCGCGGGGCCGTCGGCCGCCCGCCAGACCGGGTGGCACCGCACCAGCTCGGGCGACGTCGCTGTGTCCATGGCCTTCGCGGGCGATCCCATCCGGTCCTGACGGTCCTTCAGGAACCGCTTGACGTGCTCCTTGGAGACGCGATCGGCCTTGAGATCCAGCAGAAGCTGTTCCAACTGGCTGTCCATGATCAGCGCCCCTCGTTGTCGGTGTTCCGACCGGTGCCGTCGAGGACGGACCGCCGGATGTGCTCGGCGGCGGCTTCGACGCCGAGAGATCCGCTCACCACCTCGTCCAGGACGTCGTCGATCAGCGAATCCGGCAGGCCGTCCTCCGGTTCCCCGCCCGCGGTGACGGGGTGGCTGTCGGGGAGACGGCCGTCGACCGGCCGCTCCGCGATCCAGTACCGCTCCCTGGCGAAGGGGTACGTGGGCAGGGGGACGATGCGCGCCGCTCCCGCCGGGTGGAGGCTGCCCCAGTCCAGCTCGAAGCCGTTCACCCACAGGTCGAGCACCTTGGCGTACATGCCCTTGGCCAGCCACGTCCCGACGACCGCGCTCATGTCCGCGTCGGCGGTCAACGCCGTCAGCGCGCGGTCGGCTCGTGCGGCGCGGCCACGGTGCAGCCCGGCGCCACCACCCCCGGGCTGGTCCAGGAAGGTCTGCAGCCGGTCCCGCAACTCGGCGAACGAGCGTACGACCGTTCCCAGTCGCTCACGCATGGCCTCGCGTCCGACCTGCAGGGTGTACGCGACATCGGCCAGTGCCGCCCCGGTCCGCTCCGTTTCCAGGAGCGAGCCCAGCAGAGCGCTTGCCTGTTCCCGCAGCCGTTCCTCGTCCTTGGCGGACAGGACGACCACGGCCGGCTCGCCGGCCCGGACAGCCCCGGGAGCCGGCTGGTCGCGGACGTACTCCTCGATCACCACATGGGCGTTGGAACCGCCCGCGCCGAAGGACGAGACGCCGGCCCGGCGCGGCACCTCGGAGCTGACACCGTCGACCGTGACGACCGGCCGCTTCCATTCCGTGCCCTTGCGCTGGACGACGAACGGCGTCGCGTCGAAGTTGATGTGCGGGTTGAGCTCGTCGACGTGCAGGCTGG
The DNA here is from genome assembly GCF_042871445.1 of Streptomyces sp. NPDC005794. Taxonomy (NCBI): domain Bacteria; kingdom Bacillati; phylum Actinomycetota; class Actinomycetes; order Kitasatosporales; family Streptomycetaceae; genus Streptomyces; species Streptomyces sp. NPDC005794. The sequence goes on along the minus strand of NZ_JBIAIN010000002.1, from coordinate 274,745 downwards.
GGGCGAGTTCACCGTGCTGCATCTGCAGCACGGTCTTGAACACGCCCGCGATACCGGCGGCGGCCTCGGCATGGCCGATGTTGCTCTTGACAGAACCGATCGCGCAGTACCGCACATCCTGGGTGTCGTGGGAGAACGCCCGGGTCAGGCCGTTGATCTCGATCGGGTCGCCCAGGGCGGTACCGGTGCCGTGCGCCTCGACGTAGCTGATCGTGCGCGCGTCGATGCCCGCCCGGTCGAGCGCGTCCCGCACGACCCGGCCCTGTGCGACCGGATTCGGCACGGTGTAACCGTTCGTCGTGCCGCCGTGGTTGATGCTGGTGCCGCGGATGACGGCATGGATGTGGTCGCCGTCCCGCTCGGCGTCCTCCAGCCGCTTGAGGACGAGCGCGCCGACGCCCTCACCGGGGACGAAGCCGTTGCCGCCGGCACCGAAACTGCGGCACTTGTCCTCGTCGGCAAGCATCTGCAGACCGCACAGACCGATGTAGCTCGACGGATGCAGGTAGAGGTTCACACCGCCGGCCACCGCCAGTTCGCAGTCGCCGTGGAGCAGGTGCTCGCACGCCTCGTGGAGCGCTGTCATCGAGGAGGAGCACAGCGTGTCGACGGGCATGCTCGGACCGTTGAGGTTCAGCTTGAACGAGACGCGGTTGGCTGCCGACCCGAAGGAGGTGTAGGGCTGGGCGGTGTCGCCGCGGCGCCATCGCTCGGGGCCGTAGAGGTTGTGTCCGGCGCGGGTGATGCCCACGAAGACGCCGACACTGGACCGGTGTTCCCGCTCGAGGCGGGCCCGCGTGTAACCGGCGTTCTCGAATGCCCGCCACGCCTCCTGGAGGAACAGTCGTTCCTGCGGGTCGATCTCCGTGGCGTCGTTCGGCGTCATCTCGAAGAACAACGGGTCGAAGTCGGCGAATCCTTCGAGGAAGGCGCCCCACTTGCTGTAGCTCCTGCCCTTCGCGGCGGCATCCTCCTTGTCGGGCTCGTAGAAGCCGTCGAGCGCCCACCGGTCGGCGGGGATCTCCGTGACGGTGTTCCGGCCCTCGCGCAGCACTGACCAGAAGGCGTCGAGTGTCTCGGCCTGGGGGAAGCGCGCGCTCATTCCCACGATCGCGACGCCACCGGTGCGCCCGGACGGCGGTGCGGGACGAGCCGCCGCGCGGCCGGGCCCGGGCCGCGCGGCGGCCTCTGCCGGCGCCTGCGCGTCGGGGACGACGGTCCGCGCCGCTGCTGCCACCGCCCCCTGTTCGGCGGCCGGTTCGTGGCCGACTCCGAGGGCACGGGCCACGGCCGCACCCCGCTCGGTGACGAAGTGCTCGGTCAGCGCCTCGATCGTGCGGTACTCGAAGAACAGGGTGCTGCTCGTCTCCCCCAGATCCTTCTTGAGGCTGGTCAGCAGCTGAAGGATGAGGATGGAGTCGATGCCGTAGGCGGACAGCTGCTCGCGGGCGTCGATGGATTCGGCCGGGATCAGCAGCGTCCGCGCGACCAGCTCCTTCAGATAGGTGCGCACGACGTCGCCGAGCAGCGCCCCGTCCACCCGGGCCGCATCGGCCGGCGGCACCGGCTGCGGGCCGGCCGACGGCGGTCCGGAGACCGGCCCGGAGAGCGGCTCGGCCACGGACCGCGACTGTGCGCCGCGGGGCCGGCGGATCACCCCGTCACTGAAGCCGACCACTACTTGCTGGCCGAGCGGGTGCGCGTCCCGCGCGGGGAACTCGACGCCTTCGAAGCCCTCCCACTCCAGCACCGACTGCCACGTCTCGGGCCGCAGGCCGGGCCCCCCGGTTTCGCGCAGATCGGTGTCGTGCGGCCACCAGCCGTCCAACAGCGCGAACGTCAGCATGCCGAAGACGGTGTAGCCGTCGATCTCGTTGACGACCACACCACCACCGGACCTCAGCAGCGCTTTGCTGTTGCGCAGTGACACGCGGATGTCCTCGGTGGCGTGCAGCACGTTGGTCGCGATGACCAGGTCGTACCCGCCCTCGTCGAATCCCTGCTCGGCGACGGGCCGGCCGGCGTCGAAGATCTCGCAGCGCAGGAACGGATTCCGCGCGCCGAACTCCCGTCGGCCGTGAAGGAGGAACGCCTGGGAGAGATCGGTGTAGCAGTACTCGTCGATGTGCCGCTGGTACGGCTGGAGCCGGCGCATGACCGTGGCGGTGGTGCCGCCCGTTCCGGCACCGATCTCCAGGATGCGTATCCGGGCTTCGGGATCCTGCGCAAGCCTGCTCTCGACCAGTGCGACCACACAGTCACCGACAACGTCGTTGAAGTAGTCGGCGATCATGTTCCGCTTGTAGATTCCCTCGACGAGATCCAGCGAGGAGCCGGGGAAGATCACGTCGACGGCAGGGACGGTGCCGGTGAGGACGTCCGGCAGGGCGCGCAGCGTCGTGTCGACCAGGTCGACGGACGCGCGCAGTTCGGGGTCCGCGAGCCACTCGCGCCTGCTGCGTTCCCACTCTGCAGCGGTGGCGTCCGGATCGACGGGGTGGGACGCAGTGGCCCGGTAGCAGCCCGGGGAGCCGCTCGCCGCGAGCCAGCCCTGCCGCGCGAACAGCTTCAGGGTCTCCGACGCCCAGCGGTCGTACTTTTCGGGAATCCCGCCGGCCTGCCGGAAGGAGTCCGCGTCGACGGTGCCCGTACCGATCCAGCCGCGGCCGTGCAGCGCGCACCACAGCAGTCGCAGGAGCAGCTCGTCCAGCGTCCGCAGCTTGGACTTGGCCTGTGCCTCCACGGTCCGCACCTGCTCCCCGCGCGCGGGGAGCAGCGGGGCGAGCCGCCCGCTCCGGCGCTCCGCCGGGTCCAGCACACGGATCGCCTCGCGATCGGTGTAGCCCTCGAACCGCTCGGGCTCGCCGGTGTTGAGGTAGGCCACCTGCCCGAGCGGAGCGGCCAGCAGCCGCTCGACCGCGTCCATCGCCAGCGCGGGGTCGATGTCGCCGAGTCCCTCACGCCGGTAGATGCGCTCACGGACGTGCTCCGGCACATCGAGTCCGCTGCCGACGGCGCCCCAGAAGCCCCAGTTGACCACCTTCACGGCGTACGGGCGTACTCCGGAGAGCCGACGGGCCAGGGCGTCCTCGAAGGCGTTGCCGGCCACGTAACTGCAGTAGCCCATGGTCGGGTTGACCGACGCGATCGAGGAGAAGAAGAGCATGAAGTCGAGTCCGTCGGCGTCGAAGACCTCCGCCATGCACACGCTGGCGTCGATCTTCGCGCTCAGGCCCTGCCTGAACTGCTGCTCGGTCGTGTGGGGCAGGCTCTGGTCCACCAGGCCGAAGGCGGACTGCACCACGCCGTGGACGGTGCCGAACCGCTCCTGGATCCGGGCGTACGCGCCCCGCAGGGAGTCCATGTCGGCGGCGTCGGCCCGGACGTACCACGGCGCCGGCCCGAGCGCGGCCAGTCGGTCGATCTCCGCCTGGATGCCGGTGTCCTTCTCCCGGCGGCCGATCCAGACGACCTGTGCCCGGTAGCGCCGGATCAGATCTTCGCTCCAGAGCCGGCCGATGCCGCCGGCCCCGCCCAGGACGACGTAGACCCCGCCCTCCTTGTACGGGGAGCGGGCCGGTGCCGGCAGCTCCACCCGGTACAGGCCGCGGCGGAACCACTGGCCGTTGCGCAGCGCCCGCACGGTCGTGGCCGGGGCTGCGAGCAGGGTGCGGGCGGGGAGCTCGTCGGACACGCCCAGGTCGAAGGATCCGACGCTCCAGTGGGGCAGTTCCTTTGCCATGACCTCGGCCAGGCCCAGCACGGCCGCGTCGGCGGGCAGCACCGGCTCGCCCTGCCGCACGGGCTGGGTCTGACGCGTCACCACGGTCCACGTCAGCTCCTCGCCGCCGTAGCCCAGCTCGAACAGCGCCTTGACCAGCCGGAAGAACGCGATCACTCCGACGGCGGTGCGCCTCAGCAGCACGCCGGGCTCGGCGCCTGCGTCCGCCGGGGAGATCCACACGAGGGTGTGGACCCTGCCCACGCCCCGCAACTGCTCGGTGAGCGACTCGGTGTTCGCCGAGCCGTCGGCGAGGAAGTGCGCGTCGGGGCGCTCGGCCGCCAGAGCGGCGCGCTCCGCGACACTGCCGCCCACGACGACGATGCCGCTCCGGACGTCCGGGCCGGCGCCCGGCTCCGGGGCCTGTGCCTCGACCCACAGCGGCGCCAGCGCCATATGGTTGGCGCCGGCCGCCTGCGGGCCCGGCGTGGGCGTGCGGTCGGTGGGCCGGGCGGGCGCGGTGTGGCGAGAGCCGTCCTCCGGCAGCCAGTGGCGCTGCCGTAGGAACGGGTACGTCGGCAGGGGGACGCGACGGTATGTGCCGCTCTCGAAGAGCCGCTCGTACCGGAGCTGGTAACCCTGCAGGTAGAGGGCGCAGACGGCTTCCAGGTGCTCCCGACGGGCCGTCCCGGTCGCGCCTTCGGCGCACTTGCGCAGACAGCTGTCGCCGAACTGCTCCAGGGCGGTCTGAGGGCTCACCGCGTTCTCCGTGAGGTCGGCAGTGCGCACCTCCTGCGCCCGTCCGTCCGTGAGCCACCGGCCCAGAAGCGTCACCAGTTGGGCGGTGTCGCGGGCCACACATGCCAGCCGGACGGGGCAGTGCCGCCGGCCCAGTACCAGGGTCGCGCTGATGTCGCCCAGGTCGGTGTCCGGGTGGCGGTGCAGGTGCTCCACCAGCCGTTCCGCCTGAATCCGCAGTTGCTCCGGGGACAGGGCGGACAGCACCACGAGGTGGTCCTGGACGGGCGTGGTGTCCCGGCGCGGCAGGTCGGGGGCTTCCTCGACCACCACATGGGCGTTGGTACCGCTGAACCCGAAGGAGCTGAGCGCCGCGCGCCGCGGTCGGCCCGGCTCGGCCGTCCAGGAGCGGTGCGCCGTGTTCACGTAGAACGGGCTGCCCGCGAACTCGATGTGAGCGTTGCCCTGTTCGAAGTGGAGGCTGCGCGGCAGCTCGCGGTGGCGCAGGGCGAGCAGGATCTTGATGAGCCCCGCCATCCCCGAAGCCGGCGCGGCATGCCCGATGTTGGTCTTGACCGAACCGATGGCGCAGTATTCACGTTTGTCGGTGTAGTGACGGAACGCGCGGGTCAGCGCCTGGAACTCGATGGGGTCGCCGAGCTGGGTGCCGGTGCCGTGCGCCTCGACCAGCTGAATGCCGGCGGGGTCGATGCCGAAGGTGTCGTACACCTGGCGCTCCAGCCGTTCCTGCGACTTGGCGCTCGGCGCCGTGATGCCGTTGGAGGTCCCGTCCTGGTTGATGCCCGACCCGCGGACCACGCCGTGGATGTGGTCACCGTCGGCGAGGGCGTCGCGCAGCGGTTTGAGCATGACGACGCCGACGCCCTCGCCGGGGACGAAGCCGTCCGCGCCCTCCGCGAAGGTGTGGCACTGGCCGGTCTCCGACAGCATCCCGGCTTTGTGGGCGTTCAGGTAGTAGTCGGGTGCGCACTGCACGGACACTCCCCCGACCAGGGCCGTCTCGACCTCGCCCGCACGCAGTGCCTGGCAGGCGAGGTGGAGGGCGACGAGAGATCCGGAACATGCCGTCTCGACGGCGATGGCGGGTCCCTGAAGATCGAGGAGGTAGGAGAGGCGGGCCGGGATGATCGCCTCGGCGTTGCCCCACATGGCCTGGGCGGGGGCGTCCTCGCTGGAGCCGGTCAGGTAGTCACTGACCTGGGTGCCGATGTAGACGCCGCAGGACCGGCCGCGGATGGCGTCGCCCGCGTAACCGGCGTCCTCCAGTGCCTTCCACGCCTCCTCCAGCACGATCCGCTGCTGGGGGTCCATGTAGGTGGCTTCGAGGCCGGATATCTGGAAGAACATCGGGTCGAACCGGTCGATGTCGTCCATCAGCGAGGCATACCGGGGGTGGGGCGCGCCCGGCGCCACGAAGGCCGACATGTCCCAGCGGGAGATCTCGCCGACCAGGCTGCGGCCGTCGGCGAGGTGCTGCCACAGCTGGTCGGCGTCCTTGGCCGTGCCGAACCTCCCGCTCATGCCGATGATGGCGACCGGCTCGCCGGCAGGGCCGGGGACGGCCGCGGACACGGCGGGCCGCAGCGTGCTGGTCACGGCGGGCGCGGTCACTGCGGCGGGCAGGGCCGGCGGCCCGGGAACGGCCGACGGCCCGGGAACGGCCGTCGGGGCGGCTTCAGGAGTCAGGGCCGAGGCCGGGAGCGGCGACGACGCGTCGAGGTGGTGCTCCGCCACGTAGTCCGCCAGCGAGCGCACCGAGCTGTGGTCGAAGAGGTCCGTGACGGAGAGCGAGATGCCCAGGTCGGTGCTCAGTTGCTGCGTGAGCTCGACACCGAGGATGGAATCCACGCCGTAGTCGGCGAAGGAGTCCTCCTCGGATATCTCCCGGCGATCCAGGCCCAGCGACGTCTGGAGCCGCCCGACGATCACGGACCGCACCCGCTCCTGCACGTCGTCCGCACCCTGCGGTGCGGTGTCGGGCACTCCGGTCCGCTCGCCGGTGCCGGCCACCACGATCTGGTGACCGGCTTCGTGCACGGGGGCGGCGGGGAAGGACACGGCGGTGAAGCCCTCCTCCTGCAGCACCCGCTGCCAGGTTTCGGGAGCCAGCCCCGGGCAGCCCGGTATGCGCAGTTCGGCGTCCTGGTAACGCCACCAGCCGTCGAGCAGCCCGAAGGTCAGGTGCAGGAACGGGGTCCGCGTCGCCAGTTCGTTGAGGACGAGTGCGCCGTCCGCGCCCAGCAGCGCCCGCGCGTGCCGCGCTGCCGCCCGGACGTCATGGGTCGCGTGCAGGACGTTGGTGGCGAGGACGATGTCGTAGCCGCCCTCGCCCAGCCCCTGCTCCGCGGGGGCGCGCTCCACGTCGAACAGCTCGAACCGCAGATACGGGTGGTCTGCGCCGAACTCCTGCCGCCCGTTGCGCAGGAAGTACTGGGAGACGTCGGTGTAGCAGTACTCCGCCACGCTGTCGCTGTACGCCGACAGTCGGCGCAGCACCTTCTCGCTGGTGCCGCCGGTGCCGGAACCGATCTCGAAGATGCGGACACGGTGGGCGGGGTCGCGTTCGAGCAGGACCTCGACGCGGGCCGCCACCAGCTCCGCCACGAGCTCGTTCAGCGCCGTGGCGCTGTCGCAGTCCCGGTACACACCTCGTACCAGGCTCATCGACGACCCGGGGAAGATCACGTCGGTCGCGGGACGTCGGCCCGCAAGAACCTCGGGCAACTCGCGAATCACCGGTTCCAGCAAGTTGACGTAGGCATTGGTGCCTTCACTCTCCCGGCACACCGCCTCCCAGCGCCGCCACACGTCGGCGCCGTCGAGACGCGCCCTGTCGGTCAGGGTGTAGCGCTCGGGGCCGTGCTCCAGGTAGCCGTGCTCGGCCAGGGTGCGCAGGCTCTCGGTGAGCCAGCGGTCATAGCCGCCCCCCGGATTCAGGGCGGCTCTCAGGTCGGCGACAGACCCACCGGCGCGGTTCATCCCCAGCGTCTGCAACTGCAGCAACAGCAGTTCGCAGAGCAGGGCGTCGTCGAAGCCCCGGGCACCACCGGAGTCCGCGAGCACCCTCCGCAGCCGCCGGTCGTCCGGGCCGCCGGCATCGGTGGGCCCGGTGTCGTCACCGGCCTGCCGCGGGGCAGTGGACTTCTCCAGGGCGAGCTGGTGGTACGGCCCGGAGAGCAGGAGGTCCAGCGCCGCCATACCTTCGGCGGGTTCGATGGAGCCGATACCGCTCTGCTCCATCCGCTGTTGGTACGCGGACGAGGCGACGACTCCGACACTCCCCCAGTAGCCCCAGTTCATCACCTTCACGGTGGTGGGACGGCTCTGCTGCCACAGCCGGGCGAACGCGTCCTTGAAGACACAGCCGCACACGTAGTTGCTCTGTCCCGCGGATCGCTGGAACGAGTTGATCGAGGAGAAGAACAGCACGAAGTCCAGCGGCTCGTCCGCGAAGACCTGCGCGACGCGGACGCTGATGTCCACCTTCGCGCGCACGGCGGCCCGGAAACGATCCTCCGGCATCCTGGCCACAGTCTGGTCGAGCAGCGCGAGCGCCGAGTGGACGACGCCGTTGATCTCGGGGAAGCGAGCCCTGATCCGCGCGACAGCGGCCGCCAGCGCCTCTCTGTCCGTGGCATCGGCCTGCAGGTACCAGGGCGCCGGTCCCAGTCGGGACAGTTCGTCGATCCTGGCCCGGATGGACTCGTCCTCGGCGCGACGGCCGATCCAGACCACCTGCGCCCCGTAGGTGCGTACGACGTGCTCGGTCCAGACCGCGCCGAGGCCGCCGGCGCCGCCGATGACCACGTAGACCCGGCCGCGCCGGTACGGCACCGCCTCCGCGGGGAGCGCGTCGAACGCTACCGGTGCCAGGGTCTGCCGGAACCAGCGCCCACCACGGTGAGCCCAGCTGCCGTCGGACGGCTCCGCCGGCAGGCGCAACGCCTCTCTCAGTACGTCGTCACGCAACGCCTCCACATCGGCCAGGCGCACCCGCCAGCGCGGGTTCTCCTTGGACAACGACCCCAGCAGGCCGTGCACGCCTGCGTGGGTCGGGTCGATGCGGTCGCTGTCGACGACACCCTGGCTGCGGACCGTGAGGGCGGTCCAGTCCAGGTCCTGCTTGTCGTAACCGAGTGCCAGCAGCGCCTTGGCCAGCCGAAAGCCGGCGTACACGCCCTCCTCCTGGCGGGTGATCAAGTCCTCGCTCTCCGGCAGCACCGCAGGACCGCCGCTCGCGACCCAGACGACGCTGCCGTAGTGCCCACCGCGCGCGAGCCGCTCCCGCAGACCGTCGACGGTGTCGTCGGCCCGCAGCAGCAGTACGGTCACGTCCTCCCCGCGCCCGGTGAGGACGGAGGCCAGTTCCTCCGGGTCCGCACCGACCAGCAGCGTCCGCCCCCGCGGCCCGTCGCCGTCCGCCGGCAGTCCGGTCTGTGCCGGCTCCCAGCGCGGCTCCAGCAGCACCAGGCGCCCGTCGGCGGTGGGCTGCTCCGACGCGGGCCGCATCCCGGTCACGGTGCGCAGGGGCCGGGTGCTGAAGGCCCTGAACCGCACGCGGACCTCGCCCCGCACATCGCACAGGTCGACGTCGAACTTGTCGCCGTTCTCCGTGGCGCGCCTGAGCCACGCCCACATGACCGGCTCGCAGGGGCCCAGGATCTCCACCGCCTCCACGGCGTACGGAAGGTGGAGGCCGTCGCCGCCGTGCCTCAGGCCGATGGAGGACTGCAGTGCGGCGTCCAGCAGCCCCGGGGGCAGCACCTGCGTCCCCGGGCCGTACTCGGGCACCTCGGGCAGCGCGAGTTCGGCGAGGACCTGGGCATCTCCCACAAGGAGTCGCCTCAGTCCCTGGAAGGAGGACCCGTACACGATGCCCTGACGCCGGTAGACGAGGTACACCTCCGTCGCGGCCATCTCGTAGCGGCCGCACTCGGCCCGCAGTCCCTCGAGATCGAGCCGTGGCCGCGCCGCCGGTCCGCCACCGGGCTCGATGCGCCCCTGGCTGTGCACGACGGGGCCGTCGGCGCCGGGCGCCAGAATGCGGTAGCGGGTCCCCGAGACGCCGTCCGGCTCCAGTTCGACGTGGATGTCGAGCGGGGTGTCCCCGACCCTCACCGGCCGCAACCACACGACGTCGCGGAGCGTGACGCCTTCCGTCGGTGCGTTCCGATGTGCGGGGAGCTCGGCATGGGCGGCGCGGGCCAGCTCCAGGTGAGCGACGCCCGGCAGGATCTTCTCCCCGGCCACGACATGGTCGCGCAGGAAGGACTCCGATCCGGTGAGCACCGTGTCGAACCGGCGTCCCGCGGCGTCGGCACGGCCGGGTGCGGCCGCGAACAGCCCGTCCGGCACCGGCCGCGCCGTGCGCTGCCGCCACAGGCGCTTCCTGGCGAAGGGGTAGCCGGGCAGCGCGACCGGCGCGGTGCGCCGGCCGCCGGACAGCCGACGCCACGCCAGGTCGTACCCCTGGCAGTAGGCCCTCGCCGCGGCGCGCAACGCGTCCCGGAGATCGGTGCCGTCGTGGTGCGGTCCGGCCGCCTCCTCCAGCAGCCGGTCGCCGGCCTGCCGGGCCTCGTCGCTCGGCACGAAGTCCTTGGGCACTTCCCCGGTGAAGACGTCGGGGTCCCGACGGTCCGCGGCCCGCAAGCGCAGCAGGCGCACCGCCTCGGCGTCGTCGCGGGCCACGACCGCGCAACGGTGCCGGAAATGGGGCCTCCCGTCCAGCAGGGTCGCGCCGACGTCACGCAGGCTGTGCGGGTGCCGGGTGTCCTCCAGGAAGTCGATCAGATCGGCGACACGCCGGCGCAGCGACTCCTCGGACTTGGCCGACAGGGCCAGCAGGTGGGCGGGCATCTCCGTGACCTCGTCCTCTCCGCGTGCCGGACAACTCTCCACCACCATGTGCGCGTTGGTGCCGCTCATGCCGAAGGAGCTGATGGCGGCGATCCTTCTGCGCCCGGCGGCCTCGGGCCACGCCCGGTTCGCCTTGTTGACGAAGAACGGGCTGTTCTTCCAGTCGATGTACTCGTTCTCCTGCACGCAGTGCAGGGACCCCGGGATCGTCTCGTGGCGCATGGCCTGCAGGACCCCGATGAGGCTGACGAGCCCGGAGGCCGCGAGCGTGTGCCCGACGTTCGGCTTCACGGACGTCAGTGCGCAGTACCGCCGCTTGTCGGTGAAGCTCCGGAAGACGTCGTTGAGCGCGTTGACCTCGACGGGGTCGCCGAGCCGCGTGCCGGTGCCGTGGGCGACCACGTACTCGATGTCGGCCGGGTCGATGCCGTGCCGCCGGTAGGTGTCGCGGAGCAACGCGATCTGGGCATCGCCGTTCGGGGCGGTGATGCCGTTGGACCTGCCGTCGTAGTTGATGCCGCTGGCGCGGATGACGCCGTGGATCCGGTCGCCGTCGGCCACAGCCGTCGACAGTCGCTTCAGCACCACGACGGCGACGGCCTCGCTGAGCACCATCCCGTTCGCGCGCTTGTCGAAGGCGTAGGTGACGCCGTCCTCGGACAGCATGCCGGCCTGCCGGGTACGGGTCAGCAGCTGCGAGGTCGTGATCAGGCTGACCCCCGCGGCCAGAGCGGCGTCGGACTCGCCGTTGCGGATGCTCGCACATGCCTGGTGAACGGCCACCAGCCCCGACGAACACGCCGTGTTGATGGCCATCACGGGACCGCTCAGGTCCAGCAGGTACGACAGACGTGCGGCGAGGATGCCGTCGTGATTGGCGGTGACGCTGCCCGCCTCGGGGTCCGGGGTGTCGTAGTCGCCCTGCTCGACCCCCACGAACATGCCGATCCTGCGGGTCGCCGCAGGCGTCCAGCCCGCGTCCTCGAGGGCGCGCCATGACTCCTGGAGCAGCAGCCGCTGACGCGGGTCCAGGCTCCGCGCCTCGTTGGGGGATATCTCGAAGAACAGCGGGTCGAACTCGTCCGGACCGGACACCTGGCCGACGCGGAACGCCGCGAAGGAACTGTCGTGCGGCTCGCCCCACAGGTCGAGGCGCTCGCGGGCGACGGGGCTGACGACGTCGCGGCCCTCCGCGAGGACGGACCACAGCTCGGAGGGGTTGTCGGCGCCGGGGAAACGCCCGCTCATGCCGATGACGGCGATGGCCTCGTCGTCGTCCGTACGCGGCTTCCGGACGCCGTGGTCCGCGCCTGTGTCCGGGGTGCCGCCGGCGTCACGGCCCGGCTCGGCGCCGGGCCGGGGCCGGCCGGCCGGGCTCGGCCCGTCCTGCGGCGGTGCGGGCTCCGCAGCGGCAGGTTCGGAGACGGCGTCGCCGACGCCGCGGTCGCTGTAGAACGTCGTCAGGAGGTCCTTGTGCTCGGTGGCGAAGTAATCCCTCAGTTTGCGCAGCGTGGAGCGGCTGTAGAAGAGGGCGGGCGTGACTTCCACACCGAAGTGCTTGCCCAGTGCGGTGGCCAGTCCGGCCAGACTCACCGAGTCGAAGCCGTAGTCGGCGAGATTGTCGTCCTCGTAGAGCCGGTCCGAGGACAGGCTGACCGTGCCGCTGACGATCTGCCGCAGGTCGTGTGCCAGGCGTTCCTCGACGCCGGGGGTCGGCGCCGCGTCTGGGCCGCCCACGACCGTGGGGACGGCCGGCCGGGCCACGGTCGCGGTCGCCACCGGCCGTGCCGGGATGTCGGCGGGCGTCAGTCCCAGGAAGCGCGACACCCGGCTCGGCCCGCCGACCAGGATCATGTGCTGAGTGGCCTCCTGGGACAGCAGCCGCTCGAACAGGGCGATGCCGTCCGGTGTCTCCAGGAAGTCCTGGCCGCTCGACTTCAGCAGCATCGTGGTGGTGTCGTGGTCGAAGCCCATGCCGCCCTCGCGCCACAGCGGCCAGTTGACGACCACGGTCCGGCCGGACAGGCGGCCCGCCCGCACCTGGGCGTCACGATGTCGTGCGTAGGACATCTGGAAGCGGTTCCCGACCGCGTAGTCGCAGGTGCCGAAGTCGCCGATGACGGCGGCGGTGGAGGAGAAGTAGCAGACGAAGTCCAGCTCTTCGCCTGCCAACGCCTCGTCCAGTGCCATCGTTCCCCGGATCTTGGGGCCCAGGACGTCCTCGAAGGAACGCAGATCCTTCTCCAGGATGCTGCCCTGCCCCTGGACACCGGCGGCGTGGACGACGCCGTGCAGTGCCCCGAAGCGCTCGTGCGCCTGTGTCACGGCCTGCTTCATCGCGTCGGCATCGCGGCTGTCCGCCTGGACGTACAGAATCCGGTGTCCGTCGGCGAGGCCGCGCAGCGCCTCCTGGCGTGCCTCGTCCAGCGGGGAACGGCCGGTCAGGACGAGATTCGCCGCGAAATGCTCCGCGAGGTGCCGGGCAACGATCAGCCCCAGCCCACCACAGCCGCCGGTGATCAGGTAGGTACCCCCGTGCCTGAGGGCGCCGGGACCGTTCTCGGCGAGCGTGGTCTCTCGGACGCGGCTCACGAAGCGGCCGCCCGAGTGGTACAGCGCACTGACCGCCCGCTCCTGACCCAACTCGGCCATCAGCCTCGCCAGCCAGGCGGCGGTGTCCGCCGGCCGCAGCGGATCGGCGGTGTCCTGGAGCACGGCCACCACGGACAACTTCGGCATCACCATGCCCAACGAGCGCTCGAAGCCGAGATGCGCCTCGAGCAGCGCGCGCTCGAGGCCGTCGCGATACTGCCCTGCCACCACGAAGCGCCGTGCGTCGATCCCCGCGTCGGCGACTGCCTGGACCGTCAGGACGACATCACTGAAGTCGCTGGTCGCTGCGCCGCGTTCGAGCGCCTCCATACTCACGACCGCGTCGATGGGGACCGGTCCCGCCGCGATGTCCCGGAAAGCGTCCAGGTAGTCCTGAGCCGCACCGCGGCGGACCTGGTAGCAGTGGGGGTCCGGCTTCCGGAAGGTGTCCCCGTGTCCGATGAAGACCGTGTGGAGGCCGGGGTCGAGTGCCCGTGCGGCCTGCGCGACCGCCGCCTGACGCTCCGCTCCGGTGCACAGGAAGACGATGCCGCGCAGCGCACGCGTCGCGCTCTCATCCAGAGCCGCAGGCTCCCAGTCCTCCACGAAGGCGAGCGGCCGGGCCTGTTCCCCGGCGGTGGGCCGGGATGTGGGCGCTGCGGTGCCGGCCGGAGCCGCCGTCCGCGGCGGCTGGAGCGCGAGCGCGGGGGGCGCGTCGAGCCAGTGGCGCTCCTGGACGAACGGGTACGTCGGCAGGGGGATTCGACGCGGCCCGGCGCCGCGGGCGAGGGAAGCCCAGTCGAGGACCAAGCCCTTCACCCAGACGTTGGCCAGCTTGTCGTACCGGCCCTGTACGAGCCACTGCTGTACCAGTTCCCGCATCTCCTCGTCGGCTTCGAGGAGAGCGACGGCGTCCTTGTGCTGTCGCACGCCACCACGGAAGGCGTTCGCAGTCTCCTGCTCGCCGTCGAGGAACGCGCGCAGTTGCTCGCGCAGCGCGTCCTGCCCCTCGACGACCAGGGCCAGGCGTTCCTCCATGGCCTCGCGGCCGACTTGGAGGGTGTAGGCGACGTCCGCCAGATCGGCGTCGCGGCCGGCCCCGGCCAGCCACGTGAGCAGCGTCCGGGCCTTCTCCCGCAGCCGCTCGTCGTCCTTCGCCGACAGCACCAGCAGTTCCGGACGCGGGGTCCGGACGGGGCGCACCGGCCGCTCCTGCCCGGGCGGGTACTCCTCGATGATCACGTGCGCGATGGCGCCGTGTGCGCCGAACGACGAGACGCCGGCGATCCGGGGCAGGGTCCGCGGCACCCCGTCGACCGTCCGGGTGGGCCGCTCCCACGGCTCCAGCCGGTGCTGTACGTAGAAGGGCGAGTTCGGAAAGTCGATGTACGCGTTCAGCTGCTCGGAATGGAGGGAGGGCACGAGCATCCCGTGCCGCATCTGCAGCAGGACCTTGGTGACGGCGACGACACCGGCCGCACCCTCCAGGTGACCGATGTTCGACTTCACCGAACCGATCGGGCAGTACTGCTTCTTGTCGGTGTGCTTGCGGAACGCCCGGGTCAGACCGCTGATCTCGATCGGGTCGCCGAGGGCGGTGCCCGTGCCGTGGCCCTCCACGTAGGTGATGTCCTCGGCGGAGAGCCCGGCATCCTCCAGCGCGGCGGCGACCATGTCCGCCTGCGCCAGTGGGTTGGGCACGGTCATGCCGTTCGTCTTGCCGCCGTGCACCGTGGCGACGCCGCGGATCACACCGTGGATGTGGTCCCCGTCCTCGACCGCTTTGTCGAACGGCTTGAGCAGGACACAGCCGACGCCCTCGCCCGGCACGTAGCCGGTGCCGCCCTCACCGAACGAGTGGCAGCGTCCGTCCTCGGCGAAGAAGTTCATCTGGCTGAGCGAGACGTACTTGTTGGGGTGCAGCGACAGGTTCGCGCCGCCGGCGAACGCCAGCGACGAGGAGCCGTTCCGGATGCTTTCGACCGCCATGGCGATCGCGTAGAGCGACGAGGAGCACGCGGTGTCGACGGTCAGGCTCGGCCCGTGCAGGTTGAAGAAATAGGAGACGGCGTTGGAGGCGGCGGCACGGTCGGACAGGACGACGTCCTGTCCGCTGTACAACTGGTACTCGTTCCACATCATGCCCAGGTAGACACCGACCTTGCGGGCCTTGTCGGGGCTCAGGGACTGCCGCGTGTACCCTGCGTCCTCCATGGCTTCCCAGGCGGCCTGGAGGAACAGCCGGCTCTGGGGATCGGTCAGGGCGGCCTGGTTCGCCGACATGTTGAAGAACAGTGCGTCGAAGTTCTCGGCACCGTCGATGAAGCCGCCCCACTTGCTGCTGCTCTTGCCGGGTGTCTTCTCGGCCGCGTAGTACACGTCCTTGTCCCACCGGTGCGGCGGGATCTCCTCGATGCAGTCCTGGCCGCGCTCCAGCACCTTCCAGAACTCGTCGAGGTTCCGCGCCTTCGGGTACCGGCCGCTGATGCCGATGACTGCCACGTCGCGCGGGCGGCCTGCGGACCGGCCACGCACCCCTTTCGCCGACGACACCTCGTCGGGACCCGGAGCGCCGGGCCGGAACTCCGCGAACCGACCCTGCGGCGCGACCGGCCGAGCAGGCACGGCGGCTGCGGGCGCGCTCTCGGCCACCACCTCCGGAACCACCGCGGCGGACCGCTCCAGCCCCAGCAGTTCGGCCAGACGCGCCGCCTGGTGCTCGGTGAAGTACTCCGCCAGCTCCTGGATCGTGCGGTACTCGAAGAACAGCGTCCCCGGAATGGAGTCGAAGTCCTTCGTCAGCAGCCGCATCAACTCCATGATCTGGATCGACTCGATGCCGTACTCCCCCAACTCCGCGGCAGCGTCGATCCGCCCCTTCGGAATGCGGAAGACCTGCGACAGCCGGTCCCTCAGGTACTCGACCGTCCGTGTGAACAATTCGCCCGAGCCCTCCACGGGCACTGGTTCCCCCGCACTCGTGACGGCCGCGGGCTCCTCCACGGCCACCGGCTCCGGCTCCACCGCGACCCCGGCCGGCTCGGCACCCGATCGCTCGGACCCTGCGACGCGCAGCACCTTCTCGATCTTCTGACGCTCGCCCTTCGTCACGACAACCTGGGTCTCGTCGGACATCAGGATCTGCAGCAACGCCCCGATGCCCTCCTCGGTCCGCAGTCCTCGCAGACCCGAGTGGTCGCGGTAGAGGGTCTTCGCGGGGCCGTCCTCGGCGAGCTCGCCGAGCATGCCGCCCTCGTCCCAGTACGGCCAGTTGACCGATATGCTCCGGCCGTGCCGCAGGCCCTGCGCCCGCAGCTCCTCCCGATGCCGGACGTAGCCGTCGAGAAACCGGTTGGCAGCGGCGTAGCTTCCCTGCCCGAAGTCGCCGACGTAGGCGGCAATGGACGAGAACATGAAGAAGAAGTCGAGCGGGTCCGCGGCGGTCAGTTCGTCCAGATGGACGGTCCCGTGCGTCTTCGGCGCCAGCACCGCCTCGAAACCGGCCCAGTCCACCTCCATGACACCCGTGCCGCCGATGACACCCGCACCGTGGAAGACGCCGTCCAGTGTGCCGAACCGTTCCCGCGCCGCGGCGAGCGCCGCGCCCACGCCGTCGCGGTCGGCCACATCGCAGGCGAGGTAGAGGACCTCGGCCCCGGCGGCCTCCAGCGCGGCGATCTTCTCCCGCAGCGAGGCGTCCGGCTCCCGGCGGCCGAGCAGGACGAGCTTCGCCCGGCACTGCTGGGCGAGGTACCTGCCGAGGTGCAGTCCCAGGGCTCCGGCTCCACCGCTGATCAGGTAGACGCCGCCCTCCTTCAGAGGCAGCTCCGAGGAGGCGCGGCGCGTACCCCCGGTCCACGGCCGCAGCACCCGCTCCGAGCGGATGCCGTCGGCGTGCCGGATCTCGTGCCAGCCCCGGGGGACGGCGCCCTCCGCCCTGCCGAGTTCACGCAGCACGCTGCCGACAGCGGCGTCCGCGTCCCCCGCGTCGGCGACCTGGAGGCTCTTCACCAGGAACAGGTGGTCGACCGCCGTCATGGCACGGCCGAAGCCCGAGAGTGCCTCCGCTGCCGCCCGCTGCGGCCCCGGCCGGTCCGGCAGCACGGACAGGTACTGGACCTCCTGCTCGGCGCCGGTCCGTTGCACGGCCCGGAACAGGTGCAGCAGGCCCTGCAGCTCGATCGTGAGGTCGGACGGGTTCCGGTTCAGCGGCCAGAAGTTGACGATCGCCTGCGGTAGCAGGTCCCGTTCGCCCAGAGTCCGCAGGAGCCGGTCGAAGTCTTCGGCGCTGCGGCGGTCCACGCTGAACAGATCCGGTCCCGACTCCTGGAACGCGCTCCCGTTCCGCACCCGCACGACGCGGCCCGCATACACCGTCCCGAGTCGGGTTCGGCGCGTGTCCTCGTCGTCGAGGAGGAGCAGGGTACGCCCGGCGCCGAGGGACTCCGCGTCCCGGTCGAAGCCGGCGTCGGCATCGGTCCAACGCGGCACGTAATAGTGCAACTTCTCGCTCTTGTCGGCCGTGAACTCCTTGAACACCAGGCCGGTGAGCCGAACGCACTCGGTGCCGCTGTCGTCGCAGATCGCCAGGTCGACGCTCATCGCGCCGTCACGGGCGATCCGGTGGATGGTGGCATGGCAGTAGGACCGGCGCGGAATCGGCGCGAACACCACCAGCTCTTCGAGGCTGAACGGAATGCGCAGCACGCCGTCCTGCTCCCCGATGCCGCGCAGGGTGTTGAGCGCGGCGTCGAACAGCGACGGATGCAGGGTGAAACGGGGGTACTCCTCTTCCAGGCCGTCGCCCAGCACGATCCGGGCCAGCGCCTCGGTCTCGCCGCAGTACAGCGTCTCCATGGCTTGGAAGGTCTCGCCGTACCCGAAGCTCAGCTCCCGGAGGCTCGCGAAGATCTCGGCGTTCTCGCGGCGGCCGGTGCACCGCGCCTTGATCGCGGGGATGTCGATCGCGCCTCGCGCCCGCGGGGGCCGGTCGGCGGCGTAGCCGGCCCGGCCCTGGGAGAAGACGGTGCGTTCTCCTTCGGTCCCGTCATGGATGACGAACTCCAGCACATCCTGTTCGAGCGGGGTCAGCTCGATGTGCACCGTCCGGGATGCTCCGTCCATGACGATCGGACGGCCCCAGATGATGCCGCGCAGGGTGACGCTGTCGGAGTCGGTGGCCAGACGGGAGGCGGTGTACGCCATCTCCATGTGGGCAACGCCGGGCAGCAGGATCTTCCCGTCCACAACGTGGTCGCGCAGGAAGAACTCGCTCGCCGACAGGCGCTTGCTGAAACGCTGCGATCGGAGTGTGGAGTCGTTGCTGTCCAACAGCGGGTGCAGCCCGGCGGACGCGGGCAGGGCGTGCGGCAGCGCTGCGCGGCCGGACGTCGCCGTGTCGGCCCAGTAGGTCTCGCGGGCGAAGGGATAGCCGGGCAGCGACACGCACGGGAGCGGCCGGTCGCCGAACAGGTTCTCCCAGGCCAGCTCGTAACCCTGGCAGTAGAGTTCGGCCAGGGCTCGGACCGCGTCCCGGTACCGGGCGTCCTGGTCCCCCGTGCGGGCGCGCCCTATCAGCTCGTTCCCGTACTCGGTGAGCGCGTTCTGCGCGCGGAAGTCCCTCCCGGACAGCCCGCGGAACACCTGGGGGTCCTTCGTGCCGCCGAGAACCTTCTGCAGCAGCAGCTCGGCGTCCTCGGGGGTGGCCGCGACCAGCGCACAGCGGTGCGCGAAGTGGTGCCGCCCCGCGAGCAGCGTGCTGCTGATCCGCCCGAGCCCCACATCATCGGCTCCACCGGCCTGGAGGAAGGCGAGCAGGTCCGCCACCCGCGCCCGTAGCGCCTCGTCGGTCTTCGCCGACAGCGCGAGCACGTACGAGGGCCGGGACACAGCCGGAAGCGTGGCCGATCCGTCGCCGTGGCTCTCCACCACGACGTGGACGTTCGTCCCGCTGATGCCGAAGGAGCTGACGGCACCCAGCCGCTCGCGCCCCGGTCGGGCCGGCCAGGGCCGGGCCTCCTTGTTGACGTGGAACGGGCTGCGCGTCCAGTCGATGTACTCGCTCTCCTGCTCGGAGTGCAGGCTCGCGGGCACCGTCCGATGGCGCAGGGCCTGCACCAGGGCGATCAGGCTGACCACGCCCGAGGCTGCCAGGGTGTGCCCGATGTTCGTCTTGACCGAGGTCAGTGCGCAGTACTGGGTCTTGTCGGTGTACCGGCCGAACGTCTCGGTCAGCGCGTTCACCTCGATGGGGTCACCCAGCCGGGTACCCGTGCCGTGGGCGATCACGTGCTCGATGTCGGCCGGTTCGACGCCGAACCGCTGGTACACGGAGTCGAGCAGGGCGACCTGGGCGGGCTGGCTGGGCGCGGTGATGCCGTTGGTTCGGCCATCGTGGTTGAGGCCGCTTGCCGTGATCACGGCATGCACCCGGTCACCGTCCGCGAGAGCCTTGGCCAGCGGCTTCAGCACGACGGCGGCGATCGCCTCGCCCATGACCATGCCGTTGGCCCGCTTGTCGAAGGCATAGCAGACCCCGTCGGGCGACAGCATCCCGGCCTGGGTGGCGTGCTCGTAGAACTGGGACCCGGCCAACAGGCTGACACCCGCGGCAACTGCGGTGTCGCACTCACCGCTGCGAAGACTCAGGCACGCCTGGTGCACGGCTGCCAGGCCGGCCGAGCAGGCCGTGTTGACGGTCAGCACCGGCCCGGAGAAGTTCAGGAAGTAGCTGAGCCGAGCGGCCAGGATCCCGTCGTGACCGGAGGTCAACGTCTGTTCGTGCCCGACAAGACCCTGGTAGTCGCTCTGTTCGGCGCCGACGAACATGCCCATGGTGTTGTCGCTGAGCTGCTTCGCCCCGTATCCGGCGTCCTCCAGGGCCCGCCATGCCTCCTGTAGCAGCAGACGCTGCCGCGGGTCCATGTGCTCGGCTTCCTTGGGGGAGATCTCGAAGAAGAGCGGGTCGAACTCGGCTTCGCCCGGCAACCATCCGCCCCTGACCTCTGACGCGCCCGCGACACCGGCCCAGTTGCCCAGCCGGTGCGCGGGGATCGGCGCCACCACCTCCCGGCCCTCGGCGAGCAACTGCCAGAACTCCTCGACCGTGCGGGCCTGCGGAAAGCGGCCGCTCATGCCGATGACGGCTATGCGGTGGTCGCCGTCATCGTCGGCATCGCCTCCGGGAGTCGCCGCGGGTCGGGGCCCGGTGGCGGGTTCCTCACGCACCGCTGCGGACGCTTCCCCCTCGTCGGGGGCGGTCTCGTCGGGGGCCGTCTCGTCGGCAGCCGCGTACTTCCCCGCCACGGCGTCGACGTACTGCTCCTCGAGCAGATGGTCCCTGAGCATCTCCAGGGTGAAGTACGTGTAGAAGAGCGACGGCGCGATGTCGATGCCGTAGTGCTCGCTCAGCCGGAGGGACAGCAGCGTGTTGCCGACCGAGTCACAGCCGAGGTCGGACAGCCGGTCCTGCAGATGGATCTCGTCGGCCGCGAGCTTCAGCACGCCGCTGACGAGGCTCCGGAGATCCTCCCCGACACATTCCTGGACGTCGGTGCCCGCCCATTCCCTGCGGCGTGTGTGCGCGGTCATGTCCGACACGAGTTCTTCCTGCTCGATTGCGGGATCTGACTCTTCGCTCTGCACGGATGCCGGCGTCCCGGTGGGGATGGTCTCGTCGGCGGCGTCCGGTGTGATCCAGAAACGGTGCCGGTCAAATGCGTAGGTCGGCAGTCGGAGCCGCCGTCCCGGGGCCGACGTGAACAGGTCCGCCCACCGGTAGCTGCGTCCCCCGGCAAAAGACTCCGCCAGGTCCAGCAGCCGCTCCCGGTAGTCGGCGGCAGAGAGAGCGGTGCCGAGGTCGAACGCACCCTCGGCAGCGGGCCGCGGTACTCCGGTCGGCGCACCGCCCGGGGGTGTGTCCGCGGGCTCATGGAAGCAGTCGTCGGCTCGCCCGGTGTCCAGCAGCAGTGTCAGCTTCGCCCGAAGGTCGTCACGGTCGCGCACGACCAACGCGGTCCGGCGATCGAGGTGTTCGCGCCCCAGGAGCAGCGTGGCACTGAGGTCGGTCAGGTCGGCATGGGAACCGTCACTGTCGAGCCATTCCCGCAGGTCGCGGATCCGCCGCGTGAGCGCCGTACCGGTTCTGGCGGACAGACAGACGAGGTAGGCGTGGCGGTCCTGCGGAGCGGCCGATGCGGTGGCCGGCGCCTCTTCGAGCACGACGTGGGCGTTCGTGCCGCCGATGCCGAACGAGCTGACACTCGCGCGACGAGGGAGCGGTTCGTCGGCCTGCGACCGCAGAGGCTCCCAGTCACGCAGCCGGTCCACGATGTAGAAGGGCGTGCCGTCCAGGTCGATTCGCGGGTTCAGCCGCTGGAAGTCCCGCAGACCGGGTAATTGCTTGTGCTCCATCGCGAGCAGGACCTTGAGCAAGCCGGCGATCCCAGCGGCGGCTTCGAGGTGGCCGATGTTGGGCTTGACCGAGCCCAACCCGCAGAAATTGTGCTCCCCCAGGTCCGTCTTCTCGCCGCGCGCTCTGCGGAACCCCTCGACCAGTCCGTCGATTTCGACCGGATCGCCGGTCGGCGTCCCCGTGCCGTGCGTCTCCACGTACCCGATGGTGTCCGGGGAGACGCCCGCCCGGACGATGGCGTCCGCGACAACCTGCGCCTGCGCCTCGTCGCTGGGGTAAGTCAGGGTGCGTGTCCTGCCGCTGTGGTTCACGGCGCTGCCCTTGATGACGCCGTAGATGTGGTCACCGTCGCGCACGGCGTCGGCGAGGGGCTTGAGCAGGACGGTGCCACCGCCCTCCCCCCGCACATAACCGTCGGCCCGCTCGTCGAAGGGATGGCAGGAGCCGGTGGGCGACAGCATGCCGGTCTTGGCGAACGAGGTGTGCCGGGCCGGGGTCAGCACGAGGTTGATCCCGCCGGCGAGCGCGAGATCGCACTCACCCTGTTGAAGGGACTGGACCGCGAGGTGGAGGGCGTGCAGGGAGGCGGACGACGCCGTGTCGACGACCACACTGGGCCCGTGGAAATCGAAGAAGTGGGAGACCCGGTTGGCGATGACCGCCCCGACCGTTCCTGTGGCGTGGTGCGCGGCGACTTCGCGCAGTTGCCTCTCCTGAAGCTCCTTGTAGTCCAGGCTGAACGAGCCGAAGAACACCCCGACGTCACGTCCGGACAACGCGCTGGGCGCGATGGCCGCGTCCTCGACACAGGACCAGGCGAGTTCCAGCATGATCCGCTGCTGCGGGTCGGCGCTTTCCGCCTCCAGCGGGGAGAGGCGGAAGAACTGCGCGTCGAAGGCGTCCACATCGTCGATCAGGCCGGCCCATCCGCCGGTGCGCGGGCGCCCCGCACCTCCGCCGGAGACATCCGCCGTCTCACCTCTCCCTGTGTCCCAACGGACCTGTGGCACTTCGCCGATGTGCGACCGGCCATTCCTGATGACGTCCCAGAACTGGCGGTAATGGTCCGCCCCGGGAAACCGGCACGCGATTCCAATGACGGCAATGGGGACATGCTGCGGCATCAGTGGAGACTCCCCTTATCGTTCGCGATGTTTCGGCGCAGCACAACGGCCGCCCACTACCGAACCTGGGCACGCCGAACCGGCAGACCTTCTCCTGATGAACTTTTGCCAACGGTGAATGCTGCCTGGACGCGCCGCGGCAGACCGTTGGTCTCCGCAGCCGGTGTACCGCTGTCAGAATTCGCGAGCTCCGCGCGGCCACGGTGGCTGCTGCTTTCCCTGCTGCGTGCACTTTCACAGACCGCAGTGCGCGCATCCCGATTGCGACCAAAGAAGCCAGGAGGTGTGCCGGGGACCACGTCGCCCCATAAGCCCGAGGTCAGCAACGGTGGCGACGCGAAGGCATGTCGACACTCACTTCGGTGACGTCAGGCGAAATGCAGTCGACGTGTCGTCACGCCCCGGCCAACAGCTGGTTATTTCCGCTCGAGGTGCGTTCCGGGCGGCTGTTCAGCAGAGGTAGGGGCCAGATGTCCGGGCCGGCGCAGCCTCGGCTCGGCCGCGCCAGGGACACAACCGAGCCCCCTTCGGGACCCACCGACGACTCGCTTTCCCCCCAGGTCAAGCGTGTAATCCCCGCGTTTTCGCTCCTGTGACCCTCAGGCGTGCATCGAAGGACTCGACGTCAGGAAGGAATCGGGCATGACGTGCCGCACCGGGTTCACGAACCAGAGCGCGCGGTGCGGCACCGTCCTCCAAGTGGCGGGAGGTATCGCCGATGACGGTCGGTCGGCAATTGACGAGCTCCCGCATGTTTCCCCCTGCGAAGCGGGTACCGAGAAAGGAGAACTTCTCGTCCAGCGGTTCGCATGTATAGCGCGCGATCCCGGCGTCGAGCAATGCCGCACCGTTTAACTCCAACGAATGCTGCGCAGTGACCACTGTGGACCCCACCGGATCGCACATCACTACCTGCCCCTCGCGCCACCCCTGCAGTAAATCCCTCAACTGTCAGACCCCCAGGTAGAGCAATCATCGCCACAGATCGCCCAAAAAAATTAACACACAGCTGATCATGGGTCAATGGTCCTTAGCGGCTCAGGTAGTTACTCAGTCATTGCTGCCACACGCAGGGCTTTTGACCGGCCGGACCCTATGGCGCAGTCGCGAAACCTCGATGGACCGCTGGTTCTTCCAGCGGCGTTGCAGCCGGTCGGGCGCGTGCCGGGCAGGCCGATGACCCGACGCCGGAGGGAGAACCGGTACGGACGGGTGCGGACGGGTACGGACGGGTACGAGCGGAACTGCCTGTGGCGCTCGGAGAGTTGGGCCGGGGCCGTGCGGGCGTCCCGGTCCAGTCGTCAGGCGTTCGGAGCCGTCGCTCCCGGACGCAGCAGCGCGGCCTCCGGGCTCGCCGGCACCAACGAACCGTGGTCCACGAAGGCCGTGAGCGCGCGGTAACCGCAAGCCTTCACTTATGTCTGGGAAGCGCCTCTCCCGCTCCCCCGCACAAACCCCTCAGCAAGCCCTTTCGATGCAGCTCAGAGGCATTTTGCGCCTTCTCGACCGGTCGCCTGACAGCATCTCTCGTGAAGGCCCGTGGCCGGTTCCGCTCGTCATGGAAGTCTTGCGGGACACAGCGTTTAGTGATCGACTACCGGCACCGGCTCCCCGTACGACCCGTTCGTAATTGCGCACTGACTAGTGACTACTGATTTGGTTGACATACGGGAGGAAACATGCCCAGCGGCCTTGACGGCGCGGCTCCGCTCCAGATCGACGAGAAGGAGTTCGAGCATAACCCGCATGCTTTGTATGACGTCCTGCGCTCCGAGGCACCGGTCCGTGAGGTCATCGCGCCGGGCGGGACCAAAGTCTGGCTGGTCACGCGCTACGACGACGCGAAGTCCGTGCTGACCGACAATCGCCTGTCCAAGAACATCGAGGTCGGCCAGAAGGTCATCCAGCGGAAGACCGACGGCGAGACGGGCATGGTGTTCGCCAGCGAGTTGGCAGCGCACATGATGAACGCCGACCCGCCGGACCACACCCGGCTGCGCAAGCAGGTCAACAAGGTGTTCACGCAGCGAGCGGTGGAGAAACTGGGTCCCCGGATCGAGGAGATCACCACTGAACTGCTCGACGCGATGGAGGGCAAGGATCAGGTGGACCTGATGCGCGCCTTCGCCTACCCGTTGCCCATGGCGGTGATCTGCGAGCTGCTGGGCGTTCCGGCCGACGACCAGGAACGCTTCCAGGGCTGGGTCCCCAGCCAGCTTTCCGGCGGGGATGCGGAGAGCATGGCGCAGGCCACGACGGCACTGCTCGGGTACCTGTACGAGTTGGTCGAGAGCAAGCGGTCCGAACCGGCGGACGACCTGCTCACCGGTCTGGTGCGCTCCAGTGACGACGGCAAGCTGAACACCCAGGAACTGGTGTCGATGGCGTTCCTGCTGCTGGTCGCGGGCAACGAGACGACGGTCAACCTGATCGGCAACGGTGCGTTCGCGCTGCTCCGCCATCCCGACCAGTTCGCCGCGCTGCGCGCGGACCGCTCCTTGCTGCCCGGGGCGGTCGATGAGTTTCTTCGCTACGAGAGCCCGGTCAATACGTCGTCGCTGCGGTTCACGACCGAGCCGATCGAAGTGGACGGAGTCGTCATACCGGAGGGCGAACTGGTGGTGGTCGCTCTCACGTCGGCCAACCGGGACGAGTCCCAGTTCCCCGATGGCAGCAGCCTGGACATACATCGTCCGGCGGGCGCCAACTTGTCCTTCGGTCACGGCATCCACTACTGCGTCGGAGCGCAGCTGGCCCGGCTGGAGGCACAGATAGCCTTTGACCGGCTCATCGACCGGTTCCCGCACATCCGGCTGGCAGCAGACCCGGCCGACCTCCGTTGGCAGCCGGGAACGGCACTGCGCGGGCTGAAGTCTCTGCCGGTGTGGCTCGGCGCCGAACAGGGCTGACTCCACCCGGTGGTGCTCGGCGCCCGTGGTCGGGGGCCGTTGCTGTACAGGAGCGTGACCGCGGCAGGAACAGCATCGCGGTCTCGCTCCAACCCCCGGGTGTGGGCGTACGGATGGGGTCACCCGGCTGCGCGGACCTCAGTGGCCCGTAGCCGGGCCGGGCGATGGTGATGTGCGGCTACGGGCGGCACTCGACGACCCGCACTACGAACAGAACGATGACAACGGTCTGCGTGAGGTCTACGGCCTGGAGGACGAAGACGCACTGAACCAGACGCTGGGATCGGCATCGACCCCAGCCGGCCGCCGCCTGGCGTTCCCGAACATCCTGCAACACCGCGTCGAATCATTCCGCCTCACGGACCCCACCCGCCCGGGCTATCGCAAAATTCTCGCGTTCTTTCTGGTGGACCAAACGGAAAGGATCGTCTCGACATCCGATGTGCCACCGCAACAACCATGGTCCGGCACCCCGACCATGACGCTTGAACAGGCCAATCACTATCGCGAACAACTCATGCAGGAACGCAAGTTCTTCGTCGACGAGCACAACGAGCAACCCTACGAACGAGAATTCTCCCTCTGCGGGCACTGAAGCAAGCGGAATGAGTTCATGGCTGCAGTGATCGCAATGCTGGAAGAGCTCAGGGGCCTCGCCCCGCTGACCGCCGAAGGGGCGGCGGCACGGTTCTCGGCTCAGGAGTGGACGCCCGGGGGCAAGCCCCGCGAGGGCGTGGAGACGTCGTGGGACAAGGACGGCGTCGGGGGCTGGATCCAGACGCTCGGCGGTGGGGCGGTCAGCGTCTCGTTCGCCGTGTGGATCCGCGACGTCGACGAGTCGGGCTACTTCGACGACCTGGAAACCGTCTACGAGCAGGGGGAGCAGGCGCTGGCCGACTTTCTGCCCGTGATCGAGGAATCCCCCCTCGCAGGCCACCTCGCCGAGGCCGAGCAAACGGCGGCTGACAAGGACGAGTTCATCAGGGTGAAGAAGTGGAACCTCCACGACCGGATCATGACCGCCGGTGTGATCCAGCAGGACGCCGATCTTCCGGTGCTGGTCGTGGTGACGCTGGAGGAGCCCTGCATCGGGTGACCCACCCCGCAGCCAGAAGGCCCGCGCTCCCACCACCTCGGGAACCTGGCGTGCGCCGCCAGACTCACCCGCACCCAGCTGCGGTCACCGGTGAAGAAGGCCGGCCGTAAGCGTGGCATCGACGCCGAAGCCGACCGCCTCCGCGAAGCCTTCCGGCTCCAGCAGATGAGACACCTGCCCCAGGTCGAGCGGGCCATGGGGCTGCAAACTCTCGCGCTGCTGCGGCAACTCGCCGCGATCTGCGAGAGGTGGAGGAACTCACTGCCGCGACGGTGGAATCTTTTCCTACTTCCCGTGAAGCGAAGCTCAGTGACCTGCGAACGGACAGGCGACTGTGCGCACCACTCAGATATTCGACACCTTCGACGACGTCCGTAGCCGGTGCGACCGGTCGCTGGCCCGCCGAACGTCTGGGCTGCGCGACCAGCCCGGGCAACCAGGCCACCACCACCGGACGCCACATCGGCCTGAACGTCGACAACTTCAACCGGCTGCCGTACTCCGACGCCACCAGCGCCGCCGACGACTCTGCCTCACCCGCGCCCCGGCCCACGATGCCTTGATGGGCCATCAAGTATCGGCATTCACACAGTTCAGAGCATCGGTGACGCTGGTTGCCAGGCATTGCACCATTGTTGGCCGGTGGTGAGACCTTGCGCCGGGGCCCTGGTGCGCGGGGTGGCGGCCGGGCAGGCTAGTTTGCTCGGATGAGTCTCCTTGATGATGTAGCCGAGCGCGACGGCTGGCGGTGCTGGGTGTGTGACGAAGCGGTCGACCCCGACGAGTCGGTGAACGACCCGCGGGGGCCCAGCGTCGACAGCCGGACTGCCGACCGGAAGGCCAAGGTCGCCGAGCGGCTCGCACACCGCGGATGCAACACCCGCAAGGGCGCGGTCAAGGTGGTCATCGCCTGGCCGGACCGACTGTACGTGGTCGAACCCGCGCCGCTGATCACCGTTGCCGGGAGGCTGGAACGCAAGGGGGGCCGCGAGATGGTGGGCCGTTGTCCGACCAAGCGGGACGCCCAAGAGGCGGCGGATTGGCTGGTCGACCGGTTCTCCCGACTCGTACCGGGGCTGCCGGTGACCGCCGACATCGAGCCGGGCGGCGGCCAGTTCCTCGTCGTCCTGACCACCGGCCGGCGCTGACCGTCACCAGCGCGCACTCGCGTCGAACTGAACCGTCGGGCCCACACCGACCTGACCTGGCACGAGCGACCCATATTGCTCGCCTGTGCCCAGCTACGGGTCGATGTCGCCCATCGCCGCAGCCATGACTGAGGCCGAACCGGAAACACGGCGCGTGCTCCTCAAGGCCGACCCCCTGTACGACGAGGGCGTCGGCATCGCCCGTATCGCCCGTATCGCCAGCCAGCTCCCGTCAGGACAATTGCGCAGCCAGCCACTCCTCAGCTTCCCGCCCAGCGGCTGATCCCCCTCACCGCGCTGTCTCACCCTGACCAGAGCCGAAAGAGCCTCGGGCTGGGAGCCCTCTGGGACGTTCCGGGACTTCCGGCCGCGCCAACGAGCACGAGCGTGAAACAGCCGAAAGGCCATTTACGCAGGTCAGCGACGTGAACCCGCCCAGCGTCCCAGGTCACAGGGCCGCCCGGTCCCTGGTGCGTCAGTCCTTACGTGGGAGCGACACGGCGGCCCCTACTCCCTCAGGAGCGCCAGGCTCAGTCCTAGCCGGTCAAGCCGGGCCTCGATCCGGCGGGCCCGCCCACCACAGTGAGCAGGTCCACGACGAAGATCAGCGTCGAGCCCGCCGGGATCAACGGAGAGGGTGACTGCCTGCCGTAACCGAGACGCGGGGGAACGACGATCTCGCGCCGACCTCCGACCTTCATCCCCCTTACCCCCCGGTCCCAGCCCTTGATGACCTTGCCACGCTCCCAGGAGGAGTCGAACTCCCTTCCGGACGCGAACGTGACCCCTACGTAGTGCACCTGGACGACCCTGCCCGGCTGCGCCTCGGGTCCATCCCCGACCACGAGGTCCCGGATCGTCAACTCGGTGGTCGCGGCCCCCTCCGGAACCTCGATTCTGGGCTTCGTCAGTTCACTCATCACGGTTTCCTCGCTCGCCACCGGAATCCCTCGCACGGGCCGACCGGACACATGGACATTCCATGCGGCAGGCGATCACGCTACGGCAATGCCCGTGCTCCAAGGTGCATCCCGGGCCCCGGAGACGGGCCAAGGACCGATCGATGTGCCCCCCGGAGTGACCGCGTAGGCACCTGCCCGCCGGACGCGACCCGGGCGGATATCGTCCACCTGCGGCAGAGTGCAGGCGGTGTCCACTACAAGGAAGCGCGTCCGCCGTGTTTTGTCTGCACGTTACTCGAGGGAGGCCCTGACTACAGAAATGGGTCGGTCTACGAGGACGCTGATCACGGCGAGTTTGCGCATCGGTGGCGCCGGGCTCGCTTTTCGTAGGCTGTGCACTGGCCCTGCGACTGCTGTCGTTCGTCCTGAGCGATCCCCGCAAAGAGACAGCAGGATCTAGTTTTCGGCCCATAACTCTGCGTGCGCGAACCCGGAGCGTCACAGCCGACAGCGCGCTGAAAATGCTCACCGGACGCATTCGTGCAGTACATCGCGGCACATCGGGCGTTGACCTTCGCGAAAGGCACCCCGGCGAAGGCGGCGTCACGCGGAAGTGATGCAGACACACAATTCCAGCCACCACCGAAAGAGAGGCCCTGCCGTTCGGGCGCAATAGATGCCCGAAACGCGATTCCCATCCGCTTGCTTCTCGCCCGAATGGCCCGCACCCTGCATGCACATGCCGAGTCGACGGGAAGGGGACCAGCAGCACAGATATCAACCCCCGGTATCGCATAGGCGACCTATCCACACCACCCCGCCGAGTCATACCGGCGAATCGTGGATGGAAATTACATGATTCCGAAAACACCCAAGACAGTCCAAAACGTGAGCATCAGACAGGAGTTCAGCACCGTCCGTATCCACGCCCGCACGCCCGGTTGCCGAGCATGGATCGCGCCAGGCTGGCCGAAGTTGTTGACATGGCCGGGACAGGTCACGGAGACTCACATCCGGTAGGGCTAATTCCGGCAGCCAGCCGAATTCCGGAAAGGAACCCGGATGACCTGCGATGATGCCGGGCATCCGGAAACTGCCCGCACCTCCACATCGGAATTCCACTGCACGGCGAAGCAGACAGGAGGTGATGAGGTGTCATGACACGCTTGCAACATGTTCATCACATTGACGACTACTTGATGCTTCCGTCAGCGAATTCTAGGCGGACGGACCACTCACGCGGCTGGAGACGAACAGCGATGAGTATGGGCATCGCCTCGCTCACCAAATCGCCCGCCCTGATGTCAGCTGACACAGCACGCACCACGGCGGCTTTCATCGAGAAGAACACCAGCACCGGGAAAATGACCCGCGCAAGCCTCATGATGGCCGCCACCGTCGGAATCTGGATACGTCCTGACGACGTACGGGTCCAGGCGGCGGTCAAACCGCCGCACAACGCGGCGCTGCACGACGACATGGCGGACTCCGACGACCTTGGGCGGGGCCGGCCGCGTGGCGGGCATTCGGCCTGAGTCCGGCGATTCACACCGGAAAACGCATCCCTGGGGGTCGCCCTGGAACTGGCCGTGGCCGACTCCGCACCCGGAATCAAGAACATCGCCCAGTCGTTCGCCAAGGCTTTCGCTCTGGTGCACGTCGGCCAGGCCCTCGACCACACCCTCCGGCCGGGTCTGGGCGCCGGGCCGGCGACGTACGAGCAGGTGGTGAGGGAGAAGGGTGTTGAGATCGTTGATGCAGCTCTCGACGGTGGTGCGCTGCTCGTAGGTGCCGCAGCCGAAGGCCGGCGGTCTGCCTCCACGACTGCCTGCCGAGACGCTTGCGGTGGGCTGCTTGGCCGACCGGCTGCGGGATCACCGCGCGGGTACCGTGCCGCAGGTGGTCGCGGATCACCCGGGACGAGTGCGCCTTGTGGCTACGGACCACGTCCGGTGTGGCCCTGGCCGACCGATCGGCCGGGGACCACGGCCGATCGGAATGCGGGTGCGCCAACGCGCCCCCATGCGTGATGCCGAGCGCGAGCGGACTGCGGTGGAATCGAGGGCCTTCTCGGCGTCGGTTTGGGCGAGCAGGGCAGTGGAGGTCATCCATGGCGACTCCGCGCGGTACTTGACCGCGATCATGTCGATCACCTGCCGGTGATCACACCACCGGCCCCCACCTCGGTGTCAGGCCCGGCGATAACCACTCGGTGCTCGCCCGTCGCGCATCACCCGACGACACACATCAACCAACGATCAGGTCATCCGAAGGACACGGCCCAGCCGGGCTGTACGGAATGGATGAGTGCCATGGATATTGATCAGAATGGCTGCGAAGTGTCCCAGCCGGCCGGTGGCTGGGTACCCAGCTCGATCCAGGTCAGAATCCTGGAAGGTGTTGCCGCCGGCTTCACCAGCGGGAGGCTTTCGAGAGAGTTGTACCTCAGCTCGAAGACCATCGACTACCACATCCGCGTCATGTCCGACAAGCTTCAGGCGCCGAATCGTGTCGCGTTAGTTTCAAGGGCGTTCGTCCTCCAGATTCTGCGAACAGATGCGTGGCCCCCGCGCATCGCCTGGGAAACTGTGGATTAACACTTGCGGGCGCTCGCCGACAGCGCGGCGACCCGCACGATCCGGCAGCCCACCGCGGCGAGTTCGGCGATCTGCTGCGGCGTCGCGTCGATGTAGGCGGTGGACATTGTGGTCGTCGACCGCACCGACACCGGCGCGACGCCGCCGAACGGCACCGTGCCCGCCATGACCTGACGGGAGGTCCGGCACGCGGCCACGGAGAGCAGGGCCTCGTCCTCGCGCGGCAAGCATTCCCGCATCGGCGGTCGTCAATGCTCCTCCCTCTCTGGTGAACCGTGCATGTGCCGGGGTCGTCGATGCCCGCCGACGCCGGTAGGGCGTCGAGGCCGGTCGGTGGAAACCGAGCCCTCCTCGGGAAGCCTTATCCGCCGCTGGACGCCGGCTTAACAACCGGACACGATGTACGGCCTCGGGTGCCGCCCATCGGCCACCAATCCACAGAATAGTCCAAATACAGTGCCACGCCGCCTTCTTTGGGGTTTTTCCCAAACCCGAGTATGCGCACGCCACATCGTTGACACGACCAGGACTGCCCTTCAGGATGGAAACCAATGGCTGCCACTCGATTTCGGCACCGCTCAGGATTCCGGATCAGGCAGGCGGCTTCATGGATCGCCTACTTGCCGCAGTGCCGGGCGACTCTCGCACATGTGAAAGGTGCCGGCACAGTTGATGAAAATGGATCCGGTCCGGGATCCCTACCGAACCAGGTTTCCTCGCAGAAATAGCGGCGAGCGCGGAACGGAGTGTTCACAGCAGGCCATTCGCCAACGCCGTCGGCATCCGAGCTCTGGAGGAGTGACCCGTGTCGAATCTGGATGAGCTTACAAGTTCACCTCAAACAGCGCTGGACCCTCAGGATGAGGTGAAAATAGTTGGCCAATACTACGATGACAAGACAGACAGGCTTGTTCGCAAATACGGGCCTGGGCCCAGGATTCACTATCATGTGGGTCACTACCCTTCCTCCGAAGCGCCGCTGCGTGCTGACGATGTGACACCGGATGCCATTCGCAGCAGCATACGGCTGCATCAAGAAGGTTTGCTGCGGTATGCGGCCAAGATCTGGGACGCCGAACAGCGACTGTCGGGCAGGATCCTGGATGTCGGCTGCGGTCTCGGCGGGGGCTCGCTCTTCTGGGCGCAGGAATACGGCGCCGACGTCACGGCGGTCACCAACGCGCCGGAACACGCCCCGGTGGTCGACGGGTTCGCGCGGGAATGCGGTGTGGGCGAGAGGGTCCACACGCTCGTCAGCGATGCGAAGCGTCTTCCCCTGGACGGCGGCCCTTACGACGCAGCGGTAGCAATCGAGAGCAGCGGATATTTCGACCGTCCACTGTGGTTCGAGCGTCTGGCGCGTGCGCTACGTCCTGGCGCGAGTGTGTGCATCGAGGAAGTATTCATCACACGCCCTCACGGGGCCGATGTGTGGGCCGAATACTTCTACACAAAACCGGCTACGGTGCTCGACTACGTAAAGGCCGCACAGGCCGCGGGCTTTGAATTGGTCGATGACGTCGACGCCACGTCAGAAACCGCACCGTTCTGGGAGGAGAGTGCCGCCTGGACGAAGGCGGTACTGGACAGTGACAGCAGCCTCTCACCGGTTGACCGCAGGCAGCTGAGGATATCTCTGCTGGCGAATCAGGCGCTTGGTACTGAATGGCAAGCCGGGGGCGTGCGGCTGGGTTTCCTGCGCTTCGAACTGAAGTAAGAGGTCGCGCGGATAGGTGGGGTGGAGGAAGGAACGGGGCGAGGGGCAAGTCCGGCAAGGCGGAGGAGGCGACGCGGAGCGTCGTCGAGTGACGACAACGCCGACGGGCGCCGCCCATCGGCAACGCGACGCCGCCCCACCTGTCCGCGCGACCTCCAAGCCAGGAACGAGAAATCCGCCGCAATCCGCACCCCGCCGGGGCCTTCACGACGCCTGATGGCTTACGTGGTTGGCAGGAGATCAAGCAGGCGCTGGGCTGGCGTTGTCCAGGGCAGCCCAGCCCCCAGCGGGTTTCCGCCCGCCTTTCCACATGCCCGCCGAATTCCAGGGTGGTTTACCAGGCTTTTCGCCACAGGGGGCCGGCATGGACCAGTTCGTGATCAGCCGCTGATGCACGAAAGGCATCGCGGACAAGCCCACCGTCGAAGTGAACGGCAGCAGCCCGCCGGTAGGGCTGCGAGTCGCCGTACCACGAGAGCCCTGGTGACGACGGGCAGGATTTGCGGTGGCGCACCGGCACGATCATTCGCGGGCTCAGCGCCGGTAGAGCGGAACCTCCGCCGGATTCCCGCCGCCTTGACAAGGATACGGAGTTCTTCATGACACTCGAACAGTCTCCCGCTCACAGCGAAGTCCTCAACGTGTACGACGGGTTCGGCCGGATCTACGGTTCCGCATGGGGCCCCAACATCCACTACGGCTACTGGGAGAACGACGCCGACGACAGCTCCGTCGAAACGGCCACGGACCGCCTGACCGACCTGATGATCTCAGGTCTCGCCGCACAGCCCGGCCAGCGGGTCCTGGACATCGGTTGCGGCATCGGCTACCCCGCACAGCGGCTCGTCCGCACTTCCGACGTGGACGTGGTGGGCATCACCATCAGCCGGATCCAGGTGACGGATGCCACGAAGCTCGCGGCCGAGGCCGGGCTCGCCGACCGGGCCACGTTCCAGTTCGGGGACGCGATGGACATGCCCTTCCCCGACGGCTCGTTCGACGCGGCCTGGGCGTTCGAGTCGATGTGGCACATGCCCGACCGCGGCCAGGTGATCTCCGAGGCCGCCCGCGTCCTGCGCCCCGGCGGCCGCCTCGCCGTCGCCGACGTCATCCAGCGCGACCCGATCAGCCCTGAGGGCCGCGTGGTCCTGGACCACGTCGTCAAGCACTACGGGGTGCGCTCCTTGGGCACTGTGGACGAATATCGGACGGCGCTGGGAGACAACGGTTTCGTCGATGTGGAGATCACCGACATCACGGACAACGTCATCCGCACCCTTGGGCTCATGGCCGACGCCGTGGAGACGGTCCGCGACAAGCTGGCCGAACTGGTCGGCGAGGAACAGGCCACCTCGCTCCTCGACTTCATGCGTAAGTTCGGGTCCGTCCCGGAGAGCGGCTACCTCTTCCTGACCGCGGTCCGCGCCTGACCGCGAGGGCCGCCCCCCGGCGTCCCATGGCGTAAGGCTGAGGCCGAGGTACTTTCTGTCGCTTCATGGACACGTGATCTGCTTCGAGCCGGCCACCGGTCAAGTGACGGCCGATGAGGCGCGACGAGCGAGGCTCCCGAGCTGTTGACCGAGATGTCCGACGTCTCCCTCACTCTGCTCGGGGGCCTCTTCGGTTTCCGTCCCTGACGCGCTCGGCCCGCCCCACGCGCGCGTGGAATCAGCCACCCCGCTCGTCGCCATCGGTGAGGGCGGCCGGCGCTGCAAGCTCCGCTCGTCCCGACACGCGAGGGGCACCGCTGTACCCGCGCGAACACACCACCTCGGCGAAGATCGCCGGCGGGTTCGGGAGCGCCGACTTCACCGCCCATGCCGGCGCCACCGCAGTCATCCACCTGCCCGCCGAGCGTGCGGCGGGTCCACGGGCGACGCCGAGCGCGCACGAACCCGAGGTCGTCCTGCTCGGCGGTATTCTCGCCCGATGCGGCCGGGTCGGCGACGAACGAGCCGACCCATACCACTGCCACGGGGTGAACGCGCAGGTCATCACGGACGCCAGCGGCCGGCCGCTGTGGTCCCCGCCCTGCCGGGCCGCGCCCACGGTCCGACCGTCGCTCGTACCCACCGGATCAGCCGAACGACGCAGCCAGTTGCCGCACAGTCAGGTCCTTGTGCCGGCAGGCCGCGACCAGCTGTGCACGGTCCTCCAGCGGAGCTCCCCGGCCGGCCCCTTGCGGACCGCTTCCACACCCTCCCGTCGCAGAGCCGTCACCGTCGTCCCGAGAAGACGGTCTGTCCGGGACAGCTCCGACGCCGTGATCCCCCTGCCACAGTCCGACAGACGGGGAACGGCTGTCTTGACCCTCCGCGTCCTGATCTGTGGAAGCCAGGGTTTTCCCCTTCGGCGCCTACGGACAGGTGAGCTCAGCAGAGGCGGCGTGTCCTCCGGATCTCCCGACGACCGCCCGGATACCCGTGTCACCGCTGCCGCACCCGCAGCTCGGTCAACGCCCGAAGCGGAAACACCGGCCGGTGACGCGGCAGCGGCCCTGGCGCCAGAGTCAGACCTGGCATCCTGGTGGCCAGGGCCTGTATCGCGATCTCCAGTTCCGAGCGGGCGAATCCGGCTCCGAGGCAGAAATGGATGCCGTGCCCGAACGCGAGGTGCGAGGCGGACCCGCTGCCCGGACTGAACGCGGCCGGACACACGGAGGATTGGCTGTCCCGGCCGGCCGCTCCGTACAGCAGAAGCAGTCGGCTCCCCGCGGCCAGGTGGACGTCCCCGACCACGACGTCATCGACCGCGGTCCGGTACATGCCCGCCAGCGGACTGTCGAACCGCAGCCCCTCCTCGACGAGATCCCGTGCGGCGATCGTCCCGTCGGCCACCTCGGCCCAGCCGCCGGGTGCCTGGAACTGCTGGAAGAGGATGGTGCCGAGCGCCTCGGCACAGGTCATGTGTCCCGCGAAGATCAGTGTGGGGATCATGACGGAAGCCTCGTCGGCGGTGAGCGTGCGGCCGGCCTTGCCCTCGTGGAGCAGTTCACTGATCAAGTCGTCCTGCGGCGAGGCGAGCCGCTCCTGCACGAGTGACCGGCAGAACGCTCCGAAATCCATCAGCCCGCGGGCGTATTCACGCAGCCCGTCGAGATCGGTGTGGCCCCGCACCATCATGAGTTCGATGCGTTGCTCGGACCACGTGCGGCAACGGTCGAGGTACTCGTCCGGAATCCCAAGGCGCCGGCCGATCACCTCAAGGGAGTACGGAACCGCGAACTCCGTGATGAAGTCGAACTCCTCCGCGACAGCGACCCGCTCGACGAGACCGGTGGCGACAGCGCGGATCGTGGGTTCGAAGGCTCTGACCCTGGCAGGCGTGAACCCGACGTTGAGCACTTCCCTGATCCTGGTGTGCTCGGGAGGGTCGAGCGAGCCGACGGCCAGCGCATCAGCACCGCGCCACGTGCGCAGCATCCGGCTCACGTCCTCGGGCAAAGAGACCGCGGAACGGGGATTGTGGTCACGCGCCGAGAAGTTCTGATCGTCCCGCAGCACGGCAACCATGTCCTCGCGCCGGGTGACGCACCACGCGTCGAGCAAAGGGGCGTAGAACACCGGTTCCGTCTCTCCGATGTCGGCCAGAAATGAATACGGGTCGTCGCGATGCGCGCCATACGGATCGAACGACCTGTCCTCTTGCAATTGCCCCGAATCAATAGACATCGGCCATTCCGCCTCTCAGGCTTTCCGTGAGCCATTCCCGGCAATGATCAGTGGCATTGTGTGATTCCCCTCGGCCTGGGAGCTGTTCAGCGGCCTCGGCATGGCCGGCCCGGCCGAAGCGCGGCAGTTCTTCGCCGTTCCGTCTCCGTGGCACTTCGAGGGAGGTGCCGTGCCTCCGCCCCTGCGACCGTTTCGACGATGACCGTCCGGTCGTGAGCGCGCCCGTAGGCGCCCTCGACCTCCTCGTGGTCCGCGTGGCCGGTCAGCAGCAGCCGCCCGCCCGCCGCGGGCGACGTCCGCGCCGGAACGCCTGGCTCGTGACGCCGGACAGGACACCCACGCCGGCCGGTGGAAACCGATCCCTTCTCAGGAAGTCTTATCCGCCGTTGGACGCCGGCTTAACGGCCGGACTCGAAGTACGTCCTTGGGTGCCGCTGAGCGGCTACCAATCCGCAGAGTAGTCCAAATCCTGCCCCGAGCCGCCTTCTTTGGGGTTTTTCCTAAACCCGAAGATGCGCACCCCGCATCGTTGACACGTCCAGGGCTGCCCACCAGGATAGCAATCAGAACGATCACGAAAATTCCGGCGCGTCACCTGGGTTCACCTTGCGCGTAGACGCGGGAGTTGCCTACGTATCGGCCTGTAGCGATTCCAGGTGATCACAAGCTTCAGGTCAGCGTTCATCCATCAACAGTTCGCCGGGGTTTCACCGCACGGCGAGATGAGGTAAGGGCTGAAAGGATATTTGCGCAGCATATCCAGCACAACAATTTTCAGTGGTGCAATTCGCGAACCCCATGCGCGTGGCTTCTGACCGGTAAGAGGGAAGGAGCACGACCGGAGGAGAATCCCGATGAGCGCACTCGGCACCTCGTCGACCAAGCCCCGCACCCTCGTTTCGCCGAACACGGCGCGCTCCACGGTACTGCCCGTGGTGCGGCGGCGGGTCTCCGCGATGGAGCCGCCCCTGGCCCGGGCCTGCTACTACCACCCCCGCTTCATCGATGAACACGGTGACGCCGACGGTGAGATGAGCGACAAGCTGACTCGCCCCGCCCTCATGATGGCGGTAGCTGAGGAAGTCGGCCTGCGGCCGGACCGGCGGCCGTGTCCGCCGGCGGCCCGGTCGGCGAACGACTGCGCCGGCTGTGGCGCGGCGACGGCGCCGCCACGACGCACCTGCAGGACATGGCCGGCCTCGTCGTGGAATCCGGCGGCCGGCGCGCGGCCGCGCAGCTGTCCCGTAATCCCTGGCGGGCGCACGACGCCAGCTGTAGCACCGCGCTGCGTTGCCGGAGCGCCCGAATACATCCTGTACGCGGACACCGGGACGCCGAACTCCAGTACGTCGTGACCGTCTCCGACGCAGTGGTCCGAACCTCGATTCCGGCGGAGGCCGTCAGTGAGTACCCCAGTTCAATTGCCTTTCGAGCAGACGAATGTGCTGCACCTCGCGCCAGGGCTTCGCACGCTCCAGTCCCAGGGCGCGGTCCATCGGGTTCGTACTGCCGAGGGCGCCGAGGCGTGGCTGGTCACCGGTCACGCCTGGGTGGCGCAGTTGCTCGACGACGACCGGCTCAGCCGCTCGAATCCCGATCCGCGAGCTGCGGCGAAGGACAGCGGTTCTGCGATTCTCGCGGGCCTGCTGGGCGATCTGGCGACCGACCACGCCCGGTTGCGCGCGCTGTTGGATCCGCACTTCTCACCCGAGCGGATGCTGGCGCTGCGGCCCTACGTCGAAGAAGTGACCGGGCAACTCCTGGACGGAGTCGCCGGCCGGAAGCCACCGGTGGACCTGCGCGAGGCGTTGGCGCTGTCGCTGCCGATCCAGGTGATGTGCGAGTGGCTGGGCGTGCCCCAGGAGGACAAGGACCGGTTCGGCGGCTGGATCCAGGACGCCGCCGGCGTGGGGGACCCGGTCAGGTCCAAGCAGGGGCTGGGTGAGTTGTTCGCCTATTGCAAGCAACTCGTCGCTGACAAGCGGCGGAACCCGGGCGATGACGCGGTCTCCAGGATCTGCGCGACCGAGGGGATCAGCGACAACGAGATCATCGGCCTGACGGCGTTCTTGCTGTTCGGTGGTTACGAGACCACGGTGGCCCGTATCGGCACCTGTGTGTCGCTGTTGCTGGCCAACCCCGAGCAGTGGCAGGCGTTGCTGCGCGACCCGGGTCTCATCCCTGGCGCGGTCGAGGAAACACTGCGGATGTCGATGCCGAATCCGCACAGCGGCGGCATGCCCCGATACGCACTGACGGACTTCGAGATCGACGGGGTCACCATCCGGACCGGCGACTTCATGCTGTTGAACATCATCGCGGCCAACCACGACGAGGCGGCCTTCGCCGGCCCCGACCGCATCGATATCACTCGCGACACCACGGGCAGTCTCGCGTTCGGGCACGGTGCGTATCACTGTGTCGGCGCGACGCTGGCCCGGATGCAGCTGCAGGTGGTGCTCACCCAGCTCGTCGCGCGATTCCCGACCATGCGCCTGGCTGTCGGTGTGGACGAGCTGAGGCTGCGCCTCAACACGCTGATCGGCGGGTTGATCCACCTTCCGGTGACATGGTGATTGGATCCTGATGCTGCACGGAATATCCAGTGGTGTAGTCACGAAGAGCCCCGCGTCAGTCCGCCCGTATCTCCTGTTGATGCGGCTGGACAGGCCCACGGGGTACGTGCTCTACCTGCTCCCAGGACTGTGGGCCGTCGCCCTCGCCTCCGGGCAGCGACCGGACCCGCTGACGGTGGTGCTTCTCGCCATCGCTGCGGTGCTGGTGCGCGGCGCTGCCTGCGCGGTCAACGACGTGATCGACAGGGACGTGGACGCCCAAGTCGCCCGCACCGTGTCGCGACCTGTCGCGTCGGGGACGGTCGGCGTCAAGGACGCCCTCCTGTTCGCCGCCGCACAGGCCGTGGTCGCGCTGCTGGTCCTGGCGGTGGTGAACGTGGAGACACCCCTGGTCGCCGCGGCCTCGTACCCGCTGATCGTCGCGTACCCCTACATGAAGCGCGTCTTCTTCTGGCCCTCGGCGTTCCTGGCGCTGGTGATGAGTGTCTACGCGCTGATCGGCTGGACAGCGGCGACCGGAAGCGCCGACTACCCGCTCGCGGTGTGCGGCCTGTACGCCGGAGGAGCCTTCTGGACCCTGATTCACGACGCGATCTACTCCCATCAGGACAAGGAGTACGACCGCGAAATCGGTGTCAAGTCCTCCGCTCTGCTGTTCGGCAAGGCCACCAAGGCGTGGCTGGCGACGTTCGCCGTGATCAGTGTCGGCGGCGTGCTGTGGGCGGGTTCCCAGACGTCGTTGGGGTGGGCGTTCTACCTGATCGTCGCACTCGCGGGAGTCTTCTTGTCCTACCTGATCGTTCGTGTGGACCTGGACGACCCGAAATCGTGCTGGGACGCCTTCGTTTCCAACACCTACTTCGGCTGGCTCATTCTCGCGGCCATGGTCGCCGGGCAGTTCACATGAAGGGTGCGCTACGTATGACGGATTCGATGTGGCAGGGCAGTGGCGTCGACCTGGACGCCTACCTGGCCCGCGTGGGCCACCAGGGCGACGTGGCCGCGGACCTCTCCACACTGCGCGGCCTGCACGCCGCCCACGTCGACGCGATCGCCTTCGACAACCTCGACGCGCTGTTCGGCCGCACCGCGGTACCGCTCGACCTGGACAGCGTCCAGGACAAGCTCGTGCGGCAGGGCCGCGGCGGCTGGTGTCTGGAACACGTCGTACTGATGGCGGCCGTCCTCGACCGCATCGGGTTCGCGTTCACGGCGTTCGCAGGCCGAACGCGTATCCGCACCGGGAGCAGGTTCGGTCCGGCCCTGCACGTGGCCCTGTGTGTGGAGCTCGACGGCGAACGCTGGCTCCACGACGTGAGTTTCGGTGCCTACGGACCGCACGAGCCGATCCGACTCGCGGAGAACGCGCGGCTGGACGGCGACTGGCCGTTCGACCTCGTACGGGAGCCGTCCGGTGAACACGTGCTGCGGTTCCTGAGGCCGGAGGGACCGGCCGAGCTCTACGGCTTCACCACGGACGTGCGCTATCCCTCGGACTTCGAACTCCTCAACCACTTCTGCCTCACGCATCCGCGCTCACCGTTCAACCACCAGATGGTCCTCCAGCGCACACAGCCCGAAGTGAGGCACCTCCTCGCCGGCAGCACTCTCACGGAAATACGTCCCGCGAGGCCGGCGACCTTCCGGGAACTCGACAAGGACGAGTTGCTCTCCGCTCCTGAGGAGATCTTCGGGATCACGTTGGAACCGGGCGACATCCGGACACTCCAGAAGCTCTTGGGCGGTCCGTGATGCGTACCTCGTTTCTGGACAACCGCTGTCCCGCGGACTTCGAGCTCCCCGACCACTTCCGCCTGCGCCACCCCCGCTCGCCCTTCCACCACCGGCCGGCCCTCCAGCGCACACAGTCGGCGGTGCGGCACATGCCCATCGGGAACATCCTCACCGAGATCCGGGCCGGTGTGGCGTCCCACCGCGAGCTCGGCGTGGAAGAGGTCCTCTCCGCCCCGGAGAAGGTCTTCTGCGTCGCGCTGGAACCGGACGCGATCGAATCCCTCAGGCCCAAGGCCGGTGCCGTGCGCGCCGGACGGCTCTGACCTGGACCGAGGTCACCATGAACGACATACCCAACGAGGCGGATCCCTGCGCCACCGTGGCGCGGCGACTGCGGTCGCTCCCGGAGCACGACCCGCACGACGCGGTGGAGAACGCCGTCCTCAGCAGGCTCGCGGGCAACTGGCACCGGCGTGCCACGGTCAAGCAGGAGGAGCCGAACCTGGATGACGTCTTCGAACTGGACCGGCCGGACTTCCCCGATGCCCTGCTGCCCTTCCGCGGCCACCCCACCTACCTCGCGCTCGACGACGGGATGAAGGCGCGGATTCTCGCGTGGGGCTGGATCTCGTTCAACAAGAACATCATGGACATCGAGCAGCACGTGGTGAACCCGGGCTTCGCCCTGGTCACGCAGGACGTCTTCGACACGGGCATCGACAGCGAGTCCATGACGCTCGCGGTCACCCAGGCCATGGTCGACGAGCAGTACCACACGCTGATGCATCTCAACGCGAGCGCCTTGACGCGCCGAAAGCGCGGCTGGCAGATGGCGGAGAGGGCGCTGCCCCTGGCGTACAAGGCGCGCAGGCAGGCGCACCGGCTCGCCACGGCCGGGACGGACGAGGAGCGGGCCCTGGTATCGCTCGCCTTCACCACGGTCGCGGAGATCTCGGTCAACGCCCACCTGGACCTCATCGCCGAGAACCGCGAGATCCAGCCCGTGAACCGTATGACGGCCGTCCTGCACAACCGCGACGAGTACTGCCACGCCTCGATCGCGGACACCCTCGCCCAGGAGGCGTGGAAGCACTTCTCCCCCGGGCAGCGCGACTACTTCCTCGCCGCGCTGGCCGATGGGATGGAGGCCTTCGCGGCACACGACTTCACGACCTGGGCCAGGATCCTGGACCTGCTCGGCGTGGAGGGGGGCGGGGAGATGCTGCGGGACATCAGCAGCGCCTCCGGCGGCAAGCGGCTCCTCCAGGACTTCAGCGGGTTGCGGCAGCTCTGCCAAGAGTTGGACGTCCTGGACACCCTCCCCTTCGACTGGTCAACGGTGTCGACCCGAACCCCCTGACCACCACCCCACCCAAGGTGCTGACCCATGCGCGTCCTGCTCATCGACAACTACGACTCCTACACCTACAACCTGTACCAGTTGCTGGCGAAGGTGTACGGCGTCGCCCCCGTCGTCGTACGCAACGACGCCGAGGACCGGGACCGGTTCGACCCGCACGCCTTCGACGCCGCGGTCATCTCCCCGGGCCCCGGCCACCCGGCACTCCCCCGCGACTTCGGCCGCTCCCGCGATGTCCTGGAGAACTCCGGGCTGCCGGTCCTGGGGGTGTGCCTGGGGCACCAGGGGGTGGGTCTGCTGGCGGGCGCGCCGGTCGTACCCGCGCCGGAGCCCCGGCACGGCTACCTGTCCACGATCCGGCACAGTGGCACGGGTCTCTTCGCCGGCGTCCCGCAGGACTTCACCGCCGTGCGCTACCACTCGCTGAGCGTCGCCGAACCCGTGCCCGCGCACCTGGAGGTCACCGCGCGCGCCGAGGACGGCGTGATCATGGGCCTGGCCCACCGCGAACGGCCGTGGTGGGGCGTGCAGTTCCACCCGGAGTCGATCTGCACGGAGCACGGCGCCCGGCTCGTGGCCAACTTCCGGGACCTGGCGCTGGCGGGGCGCGGCTGCGTCACGGGTCCGTACGAGGGCCGGGCCGACGCCGTGCCCGTCCCGGTCGCGGCGTCGCACACGTCACCGTCGCGGCTGCGCGCGGAGTACGACGTCCTGGACCAGGCCGTGGACGCGGAGGCCGCGTACCTGGCGCTGTACGGGACGAGCACCCGCGCCTTCTGGCTCGACAGCTCGCGCGTGGAACCCGGTCTGGCCCGCTTCTCGTTCTTCGGTGCCGCCGAGGAGCCGGGCGCGGAGATGCTGACCTACCGCGTCGAGGACGGGCACACCGTCGTGGACCACCCCGACGGCGCCTCGCGCAGGGAGGACGGCAGCGTCTTCGACGCGCTCGACCGCCGCACCGGCCGCGTGGTCGAGGGGGCCGGGGAGCTGCCCTTCGACTTCACCGGCGGTTACGTCGGCTACTTCGGCTACGAGCTGAAGGCCGACCTCGGCGGGCGGCGCGCCCACCGGTCGACGACCCCGGACGCCGTGTGGCTCCAGGCGGACCGCTTCGTCGCCGTGGACCACGCCGAGAACCGCACGTACGTCGTAGCCGTCTGCGAGCAGCAGGACTCCGACGCCGCGCAGAAGTGGATCAGAACGGTCGTCCCGGTCCTGGCCGAGCTCCCCGCCGCGCACCGGGACGCCTCCGCCCC
Organism: Streptomyces sp. NPDC005794; assembly: GCF_042871445.1. Lineage (NCBI taxonomy): Bacteria > Bacillati > Actinomycetota > Actinomycetes > Kitasatosporales > Streptomycetaceae > Streptomyces > Streptomyces sp. NPDC005794. Next base: position 231,314 of record NZ_JBIAIN010000002.1, on the reverse strand, counting down.
GCCGCTCCCCACGCAGCACGACGCCTCGGCGTGGCTGGCCCGCCCGCGCGCACGGTACCTGGCGGACATCCAGGAGTGCGACCGCAAGCTGCGCGAGGGCGTGAGCTACGAGATCTGCCTCACCACCAACCTGCACCTGCCCGCACCGGCCGACGACCTCGCCTACTACCGGCGTCTGCGGCGGCTCAACCCCGCCCCCTACGCGGCGCTGCTGCGCCTCGGCGACCTCGCGGTGTTCAGCTCCTCGCCCGAGCGGTTCCTCAAGGTGGACGCCGCCCGTACGGTGGAGGCCAAGCCGATCAAGGGCACGGCGCCGAGGCATCCGGACCCGGACACCGACGAGGCCACGCGCCGCGCCCTGCGCACGGACCCCAAGACGCGCGCCGAGAACCTGATGATCGTGGACCTGCTCCGCAACGACCTCGGGAAGATCTGCGAGATCGGCACCGTCACCGTCCCCTCGCTCATGGCGCTGGAGTCCTACGCCACCGTGCACCAGCTCGTCTCCACCGTCACCGGCACACTGCGCGAGGGCAGTTCCGCCGTGGACGCGGTCCGGGCCTGCTTCCCCGGCGGTTCCATGACGGGGGCGCCGAAACTGCGCACCATGGAGATCATCGACGAACTCGAGGGCGAGGCCCGCGGCGTCTACTCCGGCGCCATCGGCTTCGTCGGCTACGCGGGCACGGCGGACCTGAGCATCACCATCCGCACCGCGGTCCGCCACGACGGCGGACTGACCATCGGCGCGGGCGGCGCCATCGTGCTCGACTCCGACCCGGAGGCCGAGTACGAGGAAATGCTCCTCAAGGCCCGGACCACCCTGCGGGCACTGCCGAAGGAGACGTACGTGCACGGGGAGACCGGCGGGCGGTGACGCGCACCGGCGCGCGGGGAGCGGGCTCGCATGTCCGGCATGATCGACGGTCGTATCCACCGGACTCCGTGAGGACAACCCGATGGTACCGAGCCACCATTGAGTAATGGTCAGGAGCCGGCGTGATCACTTCGGTGACCGGGGCGTCGAGGCCGAACCGGTGGCGAACCCGACGACGGACACGCTGAGCTCTCCGAGCAGCCGCCGCGGCTGGACCCCGTCGCCGATGTCCAGGTCAGGCGCAGGGAATTCCACCGGTCCAGGACAGGGAAGGCTGTTCATCCTGCTGTCAGGGCTCTACGGCAAGGAGCCCGCGAAACGCGTACTCACTGCTCGCCGCCCGTGACGGTCTCCACGTCGATCGAGCGCGCCCGCAGCGCGGATACCAGGTCCGGATCGGCCTCGGCGTCGGTCACGAGGGTCCAGCCTGGTGGCAGCTTCGCCCAGGCGTGGAAGGGGCGGCGCCCGAGCTTCGCGGCGTGTGCGAGCACATAGACGTGTTCGGCCCGGCGGGCCATCAGCTCCTTGAGGCGGGTCTGACGCAGGTCGGCCTCGCAGATGCCGTGCTCCGGGGAGATACCGTCGGTGCCCAGGAAGACCCGGTCGAAGGTCATGCGTTCCAGGGCCGCCTCGGTGAGGGGGCCCACGAAGCCCTGACTCAGTGGGCGCAGGGTGCCGCCGAGGCACTCCACGTGGAGGGTTTCGATGTCGGAGAGTTCCTGGAGTGCGGTGAGGCCGGTGGTGGCGATGGTGAGGTCTTTCGCGGTCCGCAGCTCGTGTGCGAGGGCGCCGACCGTCGACCCTGCGTCGAGCAGCAGGGTCTCGCCGGCCCGTACCCGGGCCGCGGCCCATCGGGCGATGGCGCGCTTGGCCTCGAAGCCCTCGCCGGTGCGCTGGCGAAGCGATGCCTCCGGGTGCGCGGTGAGCGCCATCGCACCGCCGTAGGTGCGGGCCAGTCGGCCGTCCGCGGTGAGTTTGGCGAGGTCTCGGCGGATCGTGGAGGCGGTGACGTCGAAAAGGTTGGAGAGCTCCTCGACGCTGGCCAGGCCGGTGGTGGTGGCGAGCTCTTCGATACGGTCACGCCGGGCCTGGGATCCCAGGACTGCCATCTCGAGTACGTCCTTACGCGTCGTACGGGAAGTGGGTGGTGGGAGTCGGGAAGTGTGAGGGGTGGGTGGTCAGTTGACCGGGGCCGTCGCCATCTCGGAGGCCTGGCGCAGAGCTTCGATCATGCTACCGGCCTCGGCCTTGCCGGTTCCGGCGATGTCGAAGGCGGTGCCGTGGTCCACCGAGGTGCGGATCACGGGGAGTCCGACCGTGAGGTTGACGCCGGCTTCGATGCCGAGGACCTTCACGGGCCCGTGGCCCTGGTCGTGGTACATCGCGACGACGAGGTCGTAGTCCCCGCGGGCTGCCAGGAAGAAGGCGGTGTCGGCGGGGAGCGGGCCCCGGGCGTCGATTCCGTCGCGGCGCAGCACCTCGAGGGCGGGGACGATCTTCTCTTCCTCCTCGCCGTATCCGAAGAGTCCGTTCTCACCGGCGTGCGGGTTGATGCCGCAGACCCCGATGACGGGCTCGGGGACTCCGGCCCGCACCATGGCCTGGTGGCCACGGCGGACGGTGCGCTCGACCAGGCCGGGTTCGATGCGGTTCACCGCGTCGATCAGGCCGATGTGGGTGGTGACGTGGATGACCTTCACCTTCGGGGTGGAGAGCATCATCGACACCTCCTCGACTCCGGTGAGGTGGGCCAGGAGTTCGGTGTGCCCGGGGTAGAGGTGGCCGGCCGCATGCAGGGCCTCCTTGTTGAGGGGGGCGGTGCAGATGGCCTGGACCTCGCCGTTCACGGCGAGGCCGGCGGCCCGCTCGACGTAGGCGTACGCGGCGTTCCCGGCCGCCGGGGACAGTGCGCCCCACGGCAGGTCGGCGGGGAGCAGACCCAGGTCCACGACGTTGATGCGGCCGGGGGTGAACTCGGCTTCGGTCGGCGTCGGAACGGAGACGACGGCGCAGTCGACGCCGAGGATGCGGGCGGCCTGTCGCAGTCGTTCCGCGTCGCCGATGACGACCGGGCGGCAGCGGGCGAGGGTGTCCGGGTGGAGTACGGCGGGGACGATGACCTCGGGGCCGATGCCGGCGCCGTCGCCCATGGTGAGGGCGATCAGCGGGAGCGGGGCGGGGGCGGTGGTCACAGGTGTTCTCCTTCGAGGTGGGCGGTGGCGGCCGGGCGCAGGGCGTGGGCGATACGGAGCAGGGAACGCGTGTCGCCGAAGCTGCCCGGCCGGGTGACAACCGAGCGGCCGTCGGCGGTCCGGGAGAGCACGGCGCCGTGGTGAACCTGGCCCAGCGGGGTCAGTTCGGCGACGCCGAGAGCGTCGAGCGTGCGGCGGGCCGTCTCGCCGCCGGTGAGTACGAGGTCGGGTGCGGGCCCTTCGGCGGACAGCCGGGCGGCGGTGCGGGCCAGGGCGTCGGCCAGACGCCGGGACGAAGAGGGCGTGACCGCGGGGGTGTTGCCGATACTGAGGACGGTGATCCCGTTCGGGGCGAGGGTGGCGGGCAGGGTACAGGTGCCGTCGAGGAGGTCGCGCGTCGGTAGCACGAAATGATGTGCACCCAGGGCGGTGAGTTGCGCGATCTGCGCAACAGCGGTGGGTTCGGCTGTTCCTACCACCATGAGCAGCGGGCGTTTCGGGCTGTGGGAACGCGGAGTTGACGGAACGTCGGCTTCAGGGGCCCGTTGAACGAGCAGCCGCCCGAAGGCCGCCGCGAGACCGCCGCAGCCCAGTGCCCGGAAGCCTGGCCCCAGGGCGAGCGTGGCTGCGGCGACGGCGTCCAGGTCGTCGTCCGTCTCGGCGTCACACACCGCGTGCCGGCCTTGCTCGGCCAGATCCCGCAGGTGGGAGGAGAGGTGGCCGACTCCCGAACGTACCGTGCACAGCGGGACACCCGCGGTGTGCAGGCCGGTCAGCACCGCGGCGACCGACTGCGGCGGGGGCCGGTGTTCGGCCCGCCAGGCGTCGGTGGTGTGCAGCGCGGCGCCCCGCAGGTGAACGATGCCGTCCCGGACCGTTCGCCCCAGCACGGGCAGTGCCGTCGCGGTGACCACTGCTCGCGCGCCGACGGCGAACGCCGCAGCCTCCGACGCCACATTCCCGCGCAGCAGCGAGTCCACCTTCTTGAAGAGCAGCCGATGTCCGGCGGTGAGCGCGAGAGCGTCGCGGACGGCTTCGGCCGCCGTGTCCGGCCCGGCCTGCCGGGTGTCGAGATCCATGACGAGGGACGCGTCCGCAGGGCCGGGGGACGTCGGAACACCAAGGGACAGCCGGCCGGGCACCCGCAGTGCGATCGCTGTCTCGGCCGCGCCGGACAGGTCGTCGGCCAGGGCGAGTACGCGCTGGGGCGTGACGTGTGGGACGTACGCACCAGGTGTCACGGGCACCTCCTCGTGCAGCAGGACGGAAAATTCCTCGGGCAGCCCGGTCGGACCGCCTCGATGCCAGAGCATGACATGGATTGCGCGATCTGCGCGAGACCCCTTGCGTAAAACGCGCACACCATGCCACCTTGTGCGAAGCCGCGAAGGAGCGGCGAGGAACGGCGGCGGCTCGCCCGCACCCCTTCCCCGTCCGCGGCGAGGTGTTCGTCGTGGTGCGTCCCTGCGACGTGTCCGCAGCGACCCGCCGACGGGCGCGGCCGCAACGGCCCGGCCGCACGGTGGCCGGGCGCGGGTCCTGCATCCTTCGACGGCACGCACCGACGCCCTGCCGTCCCTAGGGAAGGACCACTCGTGACCACCGGCATTCCGCTTCCCGGAGCCCCCGTTCCGCTCTCCCGATTGGTCCTGGGCACCATGACCTTCGGCGACACCGTCGACCGCGTCGGCGCCGCGGCCATGCTGGATGCCGCTCTGGACGCGGGGATCACCGGTGTCGACACAGCCAACGGTTACGCGGGCGGCGAGAGCGAGCGCATCCTCGGCGAGCTGCTTCCCGACCGCCGCGACCGAGTCGTACTCGCCACCAAGGCCGGCATCCCTCACCCCGACCAGGGCGACCACGCTCCGCTGTCGGCCACCGGCATGCGTGCTGCCCTCGATGGCAGCCTCAAGCGGCTCTGCACCGACCATGTGGACCTCTTCTATCTGCACCAGCCGGACCGCGCCACGCCGATCACCGAGACACTCACCGCCGTGGCCGAGTTCGTCCAGGAAGGCAAGGTACGCGCCCTCGGCGTCTCCAACTTCGCGGCCTGGCAGATCGCCGAGATCCAGCACACCGCCGAGCAGGTGGGCGCTCCCCGCCCAGTCGTCGCTCAGCAGCTGCACAACCTCCTGGCCCGCCGGATCGAGGAGGAGTACGTGGAGTTCGCGGCCTCCACCGGCCTGGCGACCATGGTCTACAACCCGCTCGGCGGTGGACTGCTCACCGGCCGCCACCGCTTCGGGCAGGACCCGGCCACCGGCCGCTTCGGAGACTCCAAGCTCGCCGCCATGTACAAGCAGCGTTACTGGGACGAGCAGCTCTTCGCCGCCGTGAGTGACCTCGCCCGCATCGCCGAGGGCGCCGGCATTTCGCTGACCGAACTCGCCCTGCGCTGGCTGCTGGACCGGCCCTCCACCCATGCGCTGCTGCTCGGCGGCTCCCGCACCGAGCACCTGCTGGCCAACATCGGGGCCGTGGCGGCCGGCCCGCTGCCCACCGACGTCACCATCGCCTGCGACCGGACCGGCGCCGCCCTGCGCGGCCCGATGCCCGCATACAACCGATGAGCCCCAACCTGTGAGGACCGACTTTCCAATGAACTCAGCCGACTTCGCCACCGCCCTGCGAACCCGCCAGCACCTCATCGGCTACTGGTCGCTGCTCGACTCGCCCATCGCCGCCGAGCGCTTGGCCCGCCTCGGCTACGACTATCTGGCCTTCGACGCCCAGCACGGACTCTTCGGCTACGAGGGCATGCTGAACAACCTGATGGCCACGGACACCAAGGGATCCACCGCCGTCGGCCTGGTCCGCGTCGGGGCCAACGACCCCGCGGCGATCGGCCGGGCCCTGGACGCGGGCGCCACCGGCGTCATCGTCCCCCTGATCGACAACGCCCAGGACGCCGCCGATGCGGTCGCCTCGGTGCGCTACCCTCCGCTCGGCAAGCGCTCGTACGGGCCGATGCGCTCCCAGCTCAGGATCGGCCCGGACCCCGCCGCCGCCCACGAGCAGACGGTCGTCCTCGCCATGATCGAGACGGCCGAAGGGCTCGCCGACGTCGAGCGGATCTGCGCCACCCCCGGTCTCGACGGCGTCTACATCGGTCCCTCCGACCTGCGCCTTGCCATCGGGGGCAGCACCACCCAGGACCCCACCGTCAGCGACGCCTTCGAGGCGGCCGTCACGCGCATCCGTGAAGCCGCCGCCGAGGCCGGCATCGCCGCGGGCATCCACAACGCCGACGGCGCGAGCGCCGCCAAGCGCCTCGCCGAAGGCTTCACCTTCGCCACCGTCGCGTGCGACATCGTGCACCTCCAGCAGGTCGCCACCGCCCACCTCACGGCCGCGCGCCACGGTCAGAACCGGGAGCCGGGCGTATGACCACCACGCTGATCACCACTCCCACCTTCGCCCGGCACTCGAGCGAACCCTGGGACATCCTCCTGCGCGCGGACGCCGGCCCTCTTCGCCCCGAGGAGAATGCCGCGCTGCCGCACGGCGAACTCCTCGAGCGAATCGGCGAAGCGGACGCGCTGATCGTCGGCATGGACCCGATCACCGCCGACGTCATGGACGCCGCACCACGACTCAAGGTGATCGCCAAGCACGGCGTCGGCACCGACACCATCGACCTCGACGCCGCACGCCGCCGGGACATCCCCGTCGTCTTCGCCCCCGGCAGCAACTCCCGTGCGGTCGCCGAGTACACCTTCGGGCTCATCCTTTCCGCCCGCCGCTCCATCACCGCCTCCCACCAGGCGGTCGCCGACGGCGGCTGGCCCAAGATCTTCGGCCCCGAACTCGCCGGGCAGACCCTCGGCATCATCGGACTCGGCCGCATCGGACGTCTCCTGGCCGGCTACGCCCGTGCCTTCGGCATGACCGTCCTGGCCCACGATCCCCACCTGGACCCTGCTGCCGTGGAACGCGAGAACGCCACTCCCGTCGGCCTCGACGACCTCCTCGTACGCTCCGACGTCGTCAGCCTGCACCTGCCCGGAGACCCCACGGCAGGTCCCCTCCTCGACCACGCCCGCCTGAGCTCCATGAAGTCCGGCGCGCTCCTGGTCAACGCCGCCCGCGGCGGACTGGTCGACGAGCACACACTGGCCGGCCTACTCCACTCCGGCCGGCTCGGCGGCGCCGCCTTCGACGCCTACGCCGTGGAGCCCCTCGACGGCGCCTCACCCCTGCGCACCGCACCCCGGACCCTGCTCACCTCCCACATGGCCGCCTGCACCCCCCAGGCCAACCACGCCATGGGAGTCCAGGTCGCACAGGACGTCGTACGTGTCCTGACCGGACAGCCGCCCGTCCACCGGGCGGACTGACGCCCGAGCCACCGCTTTTCCTCCCCTTCCGCTCATCCGGCGACGGTGCCGGACAAGTCCGAGGAACCGCCATGCCCGAAACCACCACCGAGACCGGGGTGAGCACGGTGCCCGCCGCGCCCACCGACCCTTACGCACTGCGCATCGAGGACGTTCGCGAAGCGCCCACCACCCTGCGCGGACGCCTGCGCTACCTGGGCCCCGGCTTCATCCTGTCGGCCGCCGTCGTCGGGTCCGGCGAGCTGATCGTCACCACCTCGATGGGAGCCCAGGCCGGTTTCGCCCTGCTCTGGCTGGTGATCATCTCCACCGGCGTCAAGGTCTGGGTGCAGATGGAACTCGCCCGCTGGACGATCCTCAACGGCCGCCCAGCACTTGAGGGTTACCGTGAGGTCGGCCCCCGTGTCGGCCGCGTGAGCTGGATCAACTGGCTCTGGATCGGCATGGACTTCGCCAAGATGTTCCAGCGCGGCGGCATCATCGGCGGCACCGCGGCCGCCTTCTCCATCCTCTGGCCGATCACCGGAGAAGCCCTCTCCTTCTCCTCGCTCGCGCTGTGGACCGCGCTGGTGACCCTCAGCGCCGTCGCACTGCTCTACGGCGGCAAGTACAGCCTGATCGAGCGAGCCTGCGGCCTGTCGGTGCTCGTCTTCACCCTTGCCACCGTCGCGCTCGCTCTCGGCCTGCCCTTCACCGACTTCGGATACGGCGGCCAGGATCTCGTCCAAGGACTCTCCTTCGAGATCCCTGTCGGCACCATCGGCATCGCGCTCGCCATGTTCGGCATCACCGGCGTCGGCGCCGACGAGATGACCACGTACACCTACTGGTGCGTCGAAAAGGGCTACGCACGCTGGGCCGGCACGGACGACGGTACCGAGGCCCGCGCCCGCCGTGCGGAGGGGTGGCTCAAGGTGATGCGCCTGGACATCGCCGCCGGCTGGGTCATCTGCACCCTGTGCACGCTCTCGTTCTACGTCATCGGAGCCGCGGTCCTGCACCCGCAGAAGCTGGTTCCCGAGGGCAACGACATGATCACCACCCTGTCACGGATCTACACGGACACCATGGGCCCCTGGGCCGAGTACGCCTTCCTGGTCGGCGCCATCGCCGTCCTCTACTCCACCCTGATCGGCTCCACCGCCAGCGTGCCCCGCCTGTGGACCTCCACCCTCGGCCTGCTCGGCGTCATCGACTGGACCGACCTCCGCACCAGGACGCGCACCATCCGTGTCCTCACCTGCCTACTCCCACCGATCTGGGCCGTTTTCTTCCTCTTCGTGCAGTCCCCGGTCCTCATGGTCCAGATCGGCGGCATCGGTGGCGGCATTTTCCTGCTCGCTGTAGTCGTCGCCGTCTGGCGCCTGCGCACCACCGGCGTCGACCCCCGCTTCCGCGCCAACCCGTGGCTGACCGCAGCCCTGGTGATCAGCAGCGCCGCCATCGCCTTCCTCGGCGTGTACGGGGTGCTCGAAACATTCGGACTGGGAATCGGTTCCGACTAGACCGGCACCAAAGACGCCGCAGTGCGGCCGCGCGGCAGGGGGCCCGATCACCCACACGAGGGGGAGCGACCGGGCCCCCTGCCGGGCCTCGCGGAGGCAGGCCGGGCACCCAGCGGGACGGCTGTCGGAGGGCGGTACGAGACGTGATATCCGATTCGCCACTTCGTCCTGGGTGAGCGGGCAGGCCACGGCGGCTCGGCCTGCGGCCACGGCTGCGTGAACAAGCCCTGCTCGGTCTCGGTCGGGACCCCGCTTTCGACGAGCCGCGCGAACACCGGGGACCTGACGCACACCCTGACGCACAGCGGGGTCTGCTCAGGCAGACGGCGAAGTCCGCTTCGCCGTAGTTCGCGGCCGCCATGCACCCACCCCGCCGTCCGCAACGACCACGGCTGCGGGACCCGCCACGAGGACGGGGCCCGCAGCCGGTTGTTCGCCGGACAGAGGTCAGCCGCTGACCGTGATGTTCGAGCTTCCGCTGCTCTGGTAACCCTCGGTAGCCATGATCATGTAGTACTTGAACTGGCCCATGTTCATGCCCACGCGGGCCCAGGCGTCGAAGTGGTTGCCGGTGGTGATGGTGCCGGAGCCGCTGGTCACCTTCGACTGCCGGACACTCCAGTACTGCTGGAAGGTCTTGGTGCCTTCCACGGAGGGGGCGTTGTACCGGGTCGTCTGGTAGATGTCGTACGTGCCGCCGTCACTGGAGACGGTGCCCTTGTAGGTGCCGGTGGGCCGGTAGCTGCCCCAGTTGTCGACGATGTAGTACTCCACCAGCGGGTTCGAGGTCCAGCCGTAGAGGCAGCCGTAGCCGTTGCCCGACGGGTTGAAGTAGCCGGTGTAGCGGACCGTCCTGCGTCCGCCGGTGCTCCAGCCCTTGCCGGCGACGAAGTTGCCGCAGTTGGTCCAGTTGGTGCTGTAGCTGCCGCCGCCGTTGAGCGTCATGGAGACGGAGCCGCCGCCGTCAGTCCAGAACGAGTAGTACATGCCGTCGGTGCCGGTCTGGTTGGTGGTGATGGTGGTGGCGGCGTGGGCGGTGCCGGGCAGCAGCAGCCCGGACGCGGTAGCGAGCGCGACGGTGCCGGCGCCGCCGAGGAAGCCTCGTCGGCTCCAGCCGTTGAGGGGAGCGGGGTTCTGCTGGATCTGGTCCTGCTGCGTGCCGTCCTGCTGCATGCATCCTCCCGATGAAGGCTGATGGGGACCGGGCGGCTTCTGCTGCCCAGGCCTTGCATGGACACGACGGGGGTCGCCCGTCGTCGTGCGGTAACGAACCGACCGCCGTCCCCGGTCACATGACGCGAAGGGAACGACGGACCCCTGTCGTTCAGTGGCCACAGTTTTCGTAGCTCCTCATGACCCTGTCAACACTTTCGGCAATCTTTCGGAAATCTTTCCTTACCAGAAGAAGCCTTACCGAGTGCTTCTTTGCTGGTCAAGCCACCATTCACACGAACCGGCGTCAAGGATGGAACGGAATCCCGGAGGGGCGGAACGCAAGCATGTGCGCGGCTTCCGAAACTTTCGGAGAGGCATGGACGCGACCATGGCGACCGCCACCGGGAACGACTGCGCACGGAGGGTCTGGGCCTGGGTCACCGCGCACGAAGCGGCGATTCCGCGACCTTCGCGTACGTCGAGGTCCGGTGCCGCGCGCGGACCTTCGAATCCGTCAGCCTCTCCCTGGCCGACATACCTGGGTCTTCAACCCGGAGCGAGGTGAATGCGGAGCGCCACCGACGCCTTGACATCTCCACCAACCATGCGCGAGGCCGTCAGTCGCGAGCCTCACGTTCCCGCAGAACCCTTGCGATCTCGATATCTTGCTGAAGTGCACTGAGACGTGGAGGCGTTCGCGAGTCGTCCAGGACAACGACACGAAGACGCTCACCGACCTCTGGAGCAGACGCACCGGCAGAGTTCCAGGAAGGATGCTTCGCTTGGTCAATGAACCGATACTGCCGGATCCAGCCACCTCGACCATCGATCCAGCCAACGCCACAGCGGTGATAATAACGTCGCACTCCTGATGGTCGTAGACGACAGGTTGGAGAGGGCCCGGTGCGGACTCCGCGCTGAATGACGGCCGTGAGCCGGTGTGGTGTCAGACCTGGCCGATCCCCCCGTCGACAGGAAGGTCAATTCCGCTGACGAAGCTCGAGTCCGCGGACGCAAGGAAGAGCGCCGCGGTGGCGATCTCCTGTTCGGCGCCAAGGCGACCGAGGGGCACCAGCGAGGCGATCCGGTCCCTGAATCCCGGCGGAAGGTTCGCGAACGCCGGGGTGTCGATCGCGGCGGGACTGAGGACGTTGACGCGAATCCCCCGCTCCTTCAGGCCGGTGGTCCAGGTTCGCGCGAACGACCGCAGCGCAGCCTTGCTCGCTGCGTAGACCGTGGTTCCCGGATCACCTTTCTCCGAGGCGCCCGACCCGATGAGCACGATCGAGGCGCCGTCGGACAGCAATGGCAGGAGTTTCTGCACGGTGAAAAACGTCCCGCGCACGTTCACGCCGAACACGGCGTCGAACGACTCCTCGGTCACGTCGCCGATGCGCTCGTTCCACGTCCAGGCCCCGGCACTCGCGACGAGGACGTCCACCCGGCCCAGTTCGGCCGCCACGACATCGGCCAGGCGGACCACGTGGGCGACCTCGCCGACGTCACCGACCACACCGGTCACATCGTGTCCGATCGCGGCCACCGCGGCGTCCAACTGCTCTTGTCGCCGGCCGGTGATGACCACGTGCGCGCCCTCCGCGACGAACAACTTGGCGGTCGCCAGTGCCAGTCCCGAGGTCGCGCCGGTGATCACCGCGACCTTCCCGCTGAGCTTCGCCATGCCGTCTCCCTTCATAAAATGAGTGAACCATCATTTTTTGATGCTTCACGACCGTAGCAAAGATGAGGCAGGGCTCAAAGTGGAGGCATGTCGCACTTTTGCTACCGTGATCTCATGCCTTCCCGAGAGAACCCACCGCCCGTGCGCAGGGATGCCCACCGCAACCGTCAGCGGCTTCTCGAGTGCGCCCGGCGCGCGTTTGCCGAACGAGGCGTGGAAGCCGCTCTCGACGGCATCGCCCGGGAGGCGGGCCTGGTGGTCGGCACCCTCTACCGGCACTTCCCCACGCGCCTGGACCTTCTGTGCGCTGTGCTCGAACCGAAGTTGCGCCGCGTGACCGACGAGGTGGCGGCCTCACTCGACCAGGAGGACCCGTGGGAGGCGCTTCGCGGCCTGCTGGAAGTTCTGTGTTCGGCCCAGGCCGGAGATCGGGCATTCGGTGACTTCCTGGCGCGGAGGTCCCCCGGCGACGACCGCACCACGGCCACACACAATGAGATCTGTGCACATGCACAACACGTTCTGCTGCGCGCGCAGAGGGCGGGCATCGTGCGTCCCGACGTCACCGGCGCCGACCTGCTCGTGTTGTTGTGGGCGAGCGACCGTGTCTCCGAGACCACGCAGCACGTCGCACCGTCGATGTGGCGTCGGCACCTGCACCTGGCGATGGATGGCTTCCGGGCGTCGAACCGGCTCGACCTGCGGGAGCCTGCGTGGGACCTGGAGCTTTTGAACCGGGCGATGACCGTCCCGAAAGCACAGGGGCACTGACGCTCTTCATCACCGGTCCGAGCTGGCCAGATGCAGGGTGCGGATGGCCTGGACGAGGCTGGTGATCCGGGGGTCGAGCATCGGAGCTTGCGGAGGAGTTGCCAGGACTTGAGGGCGGCCATGGCCTGCTCAACGAGGACTCGGATCTTGGCGTGGGACCGGTTTACCGCCTGCTGACCGATGGACAGGGTCGTCTCCCACCGCCCCCAGCACGGGGTGCGGACCGTGCCGCCGGCACCGCGATAGCCCCTGTCGGCTCAGCATGTGATGTTGGCCTGGGCGAGGGCGTCGACGTCGCCGTGTTCGCGAGCCGCGCGGATGTCGTGGACAGCTCCGGGCAGGGCCGGTGAGGCCCACAGCAGTCGACCGAAGGGGTCGGCGAGGACCTGCACGTTCATCCCGTGCCTCTTGTGCTTCCCCGAGTAGTAGGGCCGGTCCGCGACGATCCGGTCGATCGGCAGCAGGGTTCCGTCCAGCAGCACGAATGTCTTCGACGATGCTGTCCGGACCGCCTCCGTGAGGTCGGCGCGAGGGCGGCGCGGACCTCGATGGCCTCGGTGATGTACTGGTGCGCGGTGGTGGTCCCGAACACCGAACCCGGCCGCGAGCCGTGCATACGGATGGCCCTCGCGGAGATGGGCAGGAGTGAGCAGGGCCTGTCGGCCGACACTCAGGCGCCACCAGCGGCTGCCGAGCTCTTGGTGGCGCTGACGGAGCTTGGCGGACAGGAAGCGCAGGACAGAACTGGACACGCCGACGCCCGACGGGTGGACAAGCACGCGAAGCCTCTGGTGGAGACGGATTTCTTGGTCGAGAACCCATCTACCAGGGGCTTCACCTGTTTGTCAGCCCAACTCGCCCTCCAACCCGTCAGGTTGGAAAGAGCTCACTGACTCCGCAGCTCCGTGTACCGCGAGCGCATTGCGGTGCTCGCGGCCGGACCGGCGGCGAAGACGAACGCCTCACTGTCATCGAGGCGTCTTCCTGTACGGGCGTCGACCAGGACCGGCTCGACCTCCTCGCCGCTGGCGGCGTCCACTTCGCGCCACGCGCCACTGTCACCGACGACGGACACACCTACGAGGGAACCGAGGCCATCACCCGGTGGCTCGGGCAGACCGACACCGAGTACACCTACACGACCACACTCGCCGGTGTGGAACGCGACGCACCCGACCGGTACACCGTCCACCAGCACCTCGAAGGAAACTTCCCCGGTGGGAAGGTCGACCTGCACTGCCGCTTCGTCCTGACCCACGGACTGATCAGCGAACTGAGCATCGCCCCCTGACCGGCCGCCCGCCGCCCCTTGCACACCCGATTCCCGGCAGGAGCACGAACAGCATGAAGACCTGGTTCATCACCGGCGGCACCCCCGGCGGATTCGGTATGGCCTACGCCGACGCCGCCCTGGAACTGGGAGACAACGTCGTCCTCACCGCCCGTCGCCCCCACCTGCTCGACGACTGGGCCGCCCGCCACGGTGACCGGGTGCTCGTCCACCCCCTGGACGTCACCGACGCACCGCAGACCCACATAGCCGTCCGAGCCGCCGAAGACCGTTTCGGCCACATCGACATCCTGGTCAACAACGCCGGCCGGGGCTGGTACGGCTCCATCGAGGGCACGCCCGACAGCGAGCTCAGAGCCTCCTTCGAGCTGAACTTCTTTTCCGTCACACAGATGCTCCGCGCTGTCCTGCCGGGCATGCGAGAGCGCGGTAGCGGATGGATCATCAACATGTCCTCCGTCGCCGGACTGCGCAGCGTCCCGGGCTTCGGCTACTACAGCGCCGCCAAGCACGCCATCGAGGGGCTCATCGACGCGCTGCGCCACGAAGTCGCCCCGTTCGGTATCAAGGTCCTGGCCGTGGAGCCGGGCGCCTTTCGCACACACGCCTACGCGTCATTCACCGACGAAGTCGTGAGCGAGACGGTCGACGCCTACCTGCCGTTGATCCACTCCGTTCGCTCCTCCATGCTCGAACAGGACGGTCAGCAGCCCGGCGACCCCCACCGCGGAGTGCGCGCTGTCGTAGACGCCATGAATAGCGCCACCCCGCCCCGCCGTATCGTCCTGGGCGCCGACGGCTATGCGGCCGTCCAAAAACAGCTGACGGACATGGCGGCAGAACTAAGCGCTTTCGAAGTGGCCTCTCGCAGCGCGGACTTCCCCCAGCACGCCTGAGGAGGGTGTCTCAGGTGGCGAAGCCCGGCGGGGACTTGGCGCTTGACTTGGGCTCCCGACAACTGGGCCGATGAAGCCACGCGTCCCTCGCAGTACACGAGCTCTCAGCTCGTCAAGCACCTGGCCAGCGCCGCCATCGTGGTGTCAATCGGCTCGGTCGGCGATGCCTACGACAACGCCCTCATGGCGTCCGCGATCGGCCTGTTCAAGACCGAGCTGATCGAACCGGGACGGCCCTGGAGGACTTTCTCCCAGGCCGAGTTGACCACCGCGGAGTGGCCTGGCACTGCCACCGCCGACTCCACGGTGAAATAAGGCACATCCCGCCCATCGAACACGAGACCAACTACTACCTCACGATCACGAAACCCCAGGCCACAACCATAATCTGAGACCTCTACCGAACCCGGAACGGTTCACATCGTCCCTACAGTCGTTGCTGCCCCGAAGCTACCCGAGGAACGACAGCCGCACCTGACGGTTGTCATTCGAGATGTTGGTGTCCACCAACCTCCGTTGAGACGACCGCCAGGGTAGCCGCCGCATACCCCACACAATTGAGGAATGACCGCCACTGAAGCTGGTCGCCGCAAGGGAGCCGCCCTCGGACTGTGCGGAGCCGTCCCCGGCCTGCCTGGTGGACGCGGCAATCAAGACCTCCGGTACGCGCCCTCACCGACGGTGGACGCTGACGGCATAGCCGCCACCGTCGTCGTAAGGGTCGGCATCCCAGGTGGCGAAGCGGTCGACAAGGGTGAGGCCGGCCGCGGCGCAGCAGTCGTCGTAGTCCGACAGTGTGAGGGTGGGCAGCACCGGCAGGTGGGCTTCGTCCAGGCCGAAGCCGGCGACCAGCAGGCCGCCCACGCGCAGTGCCGCGGACAGATGCTCAACCACTGTGGTCTCAGTGCCGGGGGCGAGCAGCGGGAAGATATTGCCCGCCGCAACGACAAGGTCGAAGCTTCCCTCAATGCCGAGCAGGGCCGGATCGAACTCGGCCAGATCGAGCTGGAACCAGGGCAGTTCAGGCGACTGCTTCCGCGCCACTGCCAGCATCGACGCGTCTAGATCCACCCCGACACAGTCGTACCCGAGATCCGCGAGCCGGATCATGACGCGCCCGGTACCGCACCCGGCGTCCAGCACCCGCGCTCCGACAGGCACGAGAGCTGCACAGAACCGCGCCTCACCGTGGACATTCTTGCCACTACGGGCCAGGGTCTCGAATCGTGCGGCGTAGTCCTCCCCGGACGCCTTCCCGGCCAATTCCGTCCAGCGATTCATAAGCCCAACTATAGGGTGCGCCCGTTTGTGGCTACGCGAAGAATCGGGCCGGCCTCGCAGCACCGAAGGCAGGCGCGGGCAAGGACGAGCCGTCGACGCCCTGCGCGAAGAAGGCGGTGGCCACCTTACTGGCCTCCGGCCTGCCACTTCACCCACCAGTCGTCCACCAGCTTCAGCGACACGTCGATCATCGACACGGCATCCTCGCTTGTCCCATAGTTCGCCGTCGCAGCGGACACCGCGACAGCAAGAGGATCCCTCGGGAAGTGCGTGCAGTCTGCTGCCCTTCTTGCAGCGATCGACGAGCTGCCTTCTACGTCCTCACACGTGCCGCATCGACAAGCACCGAAGTTCCAGCGGCTCGCCCGCGCGCGAGCGTGTCCAGGACCGCGCAGTGCAGCCGGTGCCTCAGACCTGCCTTCGCCCACATGGTGAACCGGCTATGAGCTGTCGCGGGCGGGGCCGCGCTGCGGTTGATGGTGAAGACTGTCTTGGCCCCGAACATCCCAACCTTCCGGAAGAAGAACCGGCTCATGGACGGTGACCATGCGGGCCGACACAGGCCGGTTTGAGCTTGATCCGCTTTGACGGACATTCGAGATCAGGGGTTCAGCCCCGGGAGGAAGTCCATCATGGAGAGCATGGGGAAGAAGAAGCCTCGCCGCCCTCGCCGTTCGTTCACGTCGGAGTTCGAGGCCGAGATCGTCGGGCTGTGCCGACGGGGTGACCGCTCGGTCGGCCAGGTCGCCAGGGACTTCGAACTGACCGAGACCGCGGGGCGGGACTGGGTGAAGCAAGCCGAGGTCGACGCGGGCGAGCGCAACGCACTGACCAGCGGCGACGCGAGGAGCTTGCCGCGTTGCGGCGGGAGAATCGTCGGCTGCCCGAGGATGTCGACGTCCTCAAGCGGGCCACAGCTCTCTTCGCGAAGGAGACCCGGTGACGGTGCACCCGTTCATCGAGGCGGAGAAGCGTGCAGGTCACAGCGTCAAACGGGCGTATGACCTGATGTAGGTCTCCCGGACCGCCTTCCATGCCCGTCGCTCCGGCCTGCCCGGCCCCATTGCGATGCGGATGCCGAGCTGACCGAACAGATCACCGAGGTTCATGCCCGATCGCGCGGGACCTACGGGGCCCCGCGCGTGCATGCCGCGCTCACACGCGAGGGCGCGGGTGCGGCCGGCGTCGCGTCGCACGACTGATGCAGGCCGCGGGACTGCAGGGCCGGCACCGCAGACGACGGCAGGTGACCACGACCCCTGATCCCGGGGCTGCTCTGCGCCCCGACCTCATCGCGCGGGACTTCCAACCCGACCGCACCCGGCTCGACACCCGCTGGTGCGGCGACATCACATACATCCCGACCGACGAGGTCTGGCTCTATCTGGCCACAGTCATCGACATCGCCTCCCGGCGTGTGGTCGGCTGGGCAACCGCCGATCACCTGCGAACCGATCTGGTGGCCGACGCACTGGCATCTGCTTGCCGGCAGCGTCACCCCACCCGCCCCGTGATCCTTCACTCGGATCGCGGCTGCCCATACACGAGCCAGCAACTCACCACCCCGGCCGCCCAGTTCGGGGCCCGACTGCCGGTCGGCCGCACGGCACGGGTGCCTCGTGCGTTGCGCCCACCCAGCCGTCACCCCATCGGTGGGCACTCTGAAAACGCTCAGCGAAGAAGAGCCGAAGGGATAAGGGACGGCACCGGATCCGTGAACGGGAAGGACGGGCCGCGTTCCCGTCGGGCGGGACGTGGAAATCCGGAGTCCGTGGAAGGTGCCGTCGCGGAGCGTCGTGGAGAGCACGTCGCCCCGTTGCCCCGCTCGGGTCCGCGATCAGTTGTGCTCCTCGTCGATGGTGACGGCGACCCCGTCCTCGACCTGGACGACGACAGCGACGCTGCCCTTCTTGGCCGCGGCTTCGAGGTCCTCCTCGGTGCAGGGCGTGACGGTCTCCGCGTCACCGCAGATCCAGCCGGCGCCGTTGATGACGGTGCCGGTGGCGGTGAAGAACGCACGCTCGTTACCGTCGCGGCTGAGGGAGTACTTGCCCGGCGCCATGTACCCGAGCGTGCCGGAGAAGAGCCCCGACCTCTCGCCCTCGCCCATACCGGCGCCGCTGTCAGCGTGGTCCTCGATGATGCTGACAGCCACTCCGTCCTTGACGTCGACCGTCGCTCCGAACCCCTTCTTGGCCGCGGCTTCGAGCTCCTCCTCGGTGCACGGCGTGGCGGCCTGGCCGTCCGCGTCACCACAGATCTTGCCCGCGCCCTCGATGTCGGTGTCCTCCGAGGTGAAGAACGCCTGCTCCGCGCCGTTCGCGTCCGTGACGGTGTACTTGCCGGGGGCGAGGTAGGAGACCGTGCCGACCCACTTGCCCGACACCGTGCCGCTCTTCGAGCCCCTCTCACCCGACGGTGCCTCGCTGCCGGCACCGGTGCTGCTCCCGCCGTCGTCGGACTTTTCCTTGGCAGCCGAGTCAGAGACCGTGGCCCCGGCCGACTTGCCGCCGTCCACCGCGTCCTCCCCCTGACAGGCGGTCAGCAACATCGTCGTGGCCACCAGAGCCGCGGCGGCGAGGACGGACTTGCGGCGGTGCGTGCGAAGCATAGTGGGGCTCCCCCTGCTGATCGTGAAGTGGCCGGGCCGGACTGGTCACTCCGGCTGGCCTCTGCCTTGTCGATCACCATCCTGAACGGTGCACGCCCCCCTGCGGAAGCGCGGTTACGGTGTCATGACACTCCTGTCATGATCACGGGACGCCGCTTCTCAGCGCTCGCTCGCGCATTGCGCGATGCCGAGAACGGCGTTCAAGGCGCTTCACGCACACTCCTCGCCACCACGGCCCAAGCTGCCGCCTGGGCCGGACGCCGTCGCATTCTCGATCTGCTGGCCGCTCAGGACGGCAGTCGCAGCGACTGGCCGCAGATGCGGAGGGTCCTGGGCCGCTCAGACAGATGCGCCCGCAGTGGCCGGATGGGCCGTCACCAGCCGCTCCGCCCGGCGTTTCCCTCTGGGTCTGGTCCTGTTCGATCTCGTCATCATCGACGAGGCCAGCCAGTGCGCGATCCCGCACGTCCTGCCGCTGCTCTTCCGAGCGCGGCGCGCCCTCGTCATCGGCGACCCCATGCAGCTCACGCACCTCACGAAGACCAGCCCGGACCGCGAGGCTCTCCTCCGGCGTGGGAACGGGCTGCGGTCTGATTGGCTGGAGAAACACCGCCTTGCCTACCGACCCCACTCTGCCTTCCACGCGGCCGAACGCTCCGCGGGCGGCACGTTGCTTCTCGACGAGCATTTTCGCTGCCACCCACACATCGCCGCGATCTCCAACGACCTCTTCTACGACGGCGGACTGACCGTCCTCACCGACACCCGCGGCCGCCCAGCCCCGGCGCGTCCGCCGTCATCTGGACAGACGTACCCGGACGGGCGGCCCGCCCCCGGTTCGGTGGCTCCGGGTCAACGAGGACGAGATTCGAAAAGCGCACGACAGCGTCAACTACCTGCTGGGGCAGCTGCCGCCCGAGACCACCCTCGGCGTCGTCACGCCCTTCACGGCTCAGGCAGAAGCGCTGCGGAAGCGGTTGAGACCGTACGACGAGGAGCGTCTGCGGGTCGGTACGGTGCACACCTTCCAGGGCGGTGAACGCGATGTCATGGTGTTCTCCCTCGTCGCTGGCGAAGGCATGCACCCCGGTGCCGTCGAGTGGGTCGGCGAGCAACTGAACCTCTGGAACGTCGCCGTCACCCGAGCACGCGGTCACCTCATCATGGTGGGGGACAAGGAGCGCTGGCGGAAGCGGGGAGGCGTGGCCGCCGCGCTGCTGGAGGCTGCGGAGCGCGACGGCGCGCACTCGCGTGACGGCGGCGAAGACGTGCCACTCAAACGCCTGTACCAGGTCCTCTCCCGCCGGCCGGGAGCCACCGTCACGCTGGGCGAGAACGTACACGGGCATCCGGCGGACGCTCTGGTGCGCGGTTTCGACAGCACCGCCCCCAAGGCCGTACTACTCGACCGAGGAGTGGAAGAGGGCACCGACGCGGCACGCCACCTGCGGCTCATGCTGCACCGCCGGAACCTGCTGGGCAGTGGTGACGGCGAAGTCGAAGCCGCTCGTTGGCCAGCCTGGAGGTTGGTTGTACGACACCGATGAGCAGCGGGGGTGATTTTTCATCTGGGACCATCGCGGCTTGGTGCCGCCGTCCCAGACGGAGTGCCTCCTCACCCCGGACAGCCGTCAGGAGGAAATCGACCGCCGCTTCTACGCCATAGTCACCGACCTCGTAGGAACGCCCACCGAGCTGGTCGACAAGTCCGGCGAGATCAGGTGACGTAGTCATACAGGTCATCCCGGACTCCGTCGGTGTCCCAGCTGGCGCGCCCGAGGAGGTACTGCATGCCATGCGGGTCGGTGTCACCGGCGTGTTCGGCGATGCCCCAGCAGTTCATGCGGGGCGGCTGCAACGAAGTTCAACGGCTGCTCACCAGCCTGAGTCCTGACACCTGCCCGCATCTTGGCCTGCCCCGAGGCCTGGTCCACCTGGCGCCGATGCCACCAACATGAGCCCGCACCAGCCACTACCGACGCCGCGAAGCAACACTTCACTCGCCAAAACGATCTACGGCTGGGCAGAAGCGGAGGCGGCACCATGTCCTGGGCAAGGTTGAGCGGTGTCCCGTTTCTTCCGATCTCGCTGCTTCGAGACAGGCCGGGGCGGTCGGGGGCCGGTGCCCGGGTGTGCGCTGGGGCTGTGGCGGAGTCAGCCCAGCACTCCGGTGAGAGCGCGGGTGAGTACGGTGGCGAAGCGGTCGCGGGAGTTGCGTTCGGGCTGGGTGTCGGCGAGCAAGGCGGAGATACGGGGGTGGGTGCCGGCGGTGGCCACGTGGCTCAGGAAGGAGGACTGGCGTTGGGCGTCGGGGTCTGCGGCAGCCAGTTCATTCTGGACGAAGAGCGCGGTCAGAGCGTTCAGTACGGCGAATGCCTCGAGTTTGTGGGCGGCCTCGGCCGGATGGTCGGCGAGTACGTCGAGTAGGTGCTCGAGCAGGTCGGTCCCGTGCGGGCCGAGGATGGGACGCGTGACGACCAGGATCGGCAGCCAGGGGTGGCGCCGCATGATCTGTCGGGCCTGGTGGGCGATATCCAGAAGGTCCGCCTGCCAGTCGCCACTTGGGGCGGGTAGGCGGTATTCGCCGGCAGTGCTGTCGATCATCAGGTCGAGCAGGTCGTCGCGGGTGGCCACATAGCGGTAGAGCGAGGCGGCACCGGTGCCCAGGGCCGCGGCGAGGCGGCGCATGGACAGGGCGTCCAGGCCCTCTCGGTCGGCCAGTTCCACTGCGGCGGCGGTGATTTCGGCGCGGCTGCGCTCGGCCGGGCGTCCGACAGGTGCCTGCTCCGGACGCAGCCAGATCACCGGTTCTCGCTGTCCTGTCACTGCCACCTCCTGTGTTGTCGCCACTCTACCTTTCCGAGTACGGTGTTCGCGAACGACGTTTGCGAACTATTGAGGGAGTCGCCATGCCGCGCTTCACGTACAACGACGGAGTCCAGATCGCCTTCGAACACCTCGGAGGGGCAGGCGGCGACCCGCTGCTGCTGGTGATGGGACTGGGGACCTCGCGGTTCTGGTGGCCGGACGGACTGGTGAACGAATTGGTGCACCACGGCTTCCACGTCGTGGCCTACGACCACCGCGACGCCGGTCAGTCCACCCACCTGCCCGACCGGCGCGTGGGCCCTCCGATCGCAGCCCTCCTGCGCCACGCGCCCCCGGCCTACAGCGCCGAGGACCTGGTCGACGACGCGGTCACCGTCCTCGACGCGCTCGGCTGGGAGCGTGCCCACCTCTTCGGCCATTCCATGGGCGGGCTCGTGGCGCAGCGCATCGCGGTCCGCCATCCACAACGCGTGCACACTCTCACCACCTCCTCGGCTGTCCCCAGCGACGCGAAGGGACTGAGTGTCCTGCGCTATCTGCGCTTGGCGCCCCTGGCCCGCTTCGCCAGGTTGCATCACCCCCAGACCCCGCAGGGCAACATGGCCCTGGCCCTGGCCGTCGCCCGCATCCTGGCCGCACCCGGCCAGCGCATCGACGAGTACGACGTGCGTGAGTTCGTGGACAAAGAGGCCGCGCACCAGGTCGTCAGCTTCCGCGACCTGAAGGCACAGAGCCGTCAGATCGGTGCGAAGTGGCACGGCGGCCCGCTCGCCAGGATCACCGCACCTACCCTGGTGCTGCACGGAGAGCGGGATCCGCTGCTGCGCGTGTCGGCTGCACGCGACATCGCCGCTGCCGTCCCCGGCGCCCGCCTGCGCACCCTGCCAGGCATCGGACACTTCCTCATCGGCGACGTCTGGGCTACTTACGCCGACGAACTGCGCGCGCTCGCCGACCGCGTCGACGACCAGCCGTCCGCTGTCTGTGAAGACTGAAGATCATGCGGTGGCCGCGGGGCACAGCGTCGATCCTGTCCGCTGGCAGGACGTTCCGCGCTCGTGGACGTGCGCCCCGGACCGCTGCCAGGCAGCCGGGCTCGGCGACGACACCGCCTTCGCGACCAAGCCGGAGCTGACCGCCCGCATGATGGGCCGGTTCCTGGACGCCGGGCACCGTGTGGGCCGGGTCGCGGGCGACGAGGTCTACGGCGGCAACCCGAAGCTGCGGACCGCGCTGGAGAAGCGCAAGGTCGGCCACGTGTTCGCGGTGGCCTGCTCAGCCGAAGTCGCCACCGGCGCGGGGAAGTTCCGCGCGGACGCCCTGGCCGCGAAGGTGCCCAAGCGGGCCTCGCAGAAGCTGCCGGCCGGGCCGGCGCCAAGGGGCACCGCTTCTACGACTGGGCCGTCATCGACCTGGCCGAGCCCGGGCCCGGCAGTCACTGACCGCTGGCCCGCCGCAACCGCACCACCGGTGAACTGGTCTACTACCGCTGCTTCTTGCCCACGCCTTCCTCGCCGTCGTGCGCGCCAACGAACACGCCCGCCATCTCGACCCTCCACGGGCTGCTCCCGCTCACCTGCAACGAAATCCAGCGCCGGTTCACGACGCTCGTCGCCCGGCCCGTGCACGACGTGGCCCACCGGCTCCGCTGGTCAGCCTCGCGACGCCGCCATCAGGCCCGAGTCCAGGCCAGCCATTACCGCCGACAAGCCGCGAATCAGACATGAAGATCACGATCTACGGCTGGCTGGTCCGCGCGCCAGAACCACAGCGTCCTGCCGACTGCCCGATCAGGAGTCCCGTCGTAGCGGCTACGGCCTCGAGGTATGGGGCGCGGCGTCCGCCGAGCGCGACCGCCGTGCCACCGAGGCGCTGGAGCTGACCGGGCACTCGGTGCCGCCGGAAGATCACAGCTGATCATCGAGCTCCTGTCGAACTGGTGTGGTCCCCGTATTCTGCGCCCTGCACGCCGCAAGCCCCCGACCGTACGAACTGGTTGTCGGCGCACTCACTCCTTCTGGTAGCTGAGGTCTCCTCACCGTCACGTTCCTCCCCCCACGCGGTTACATAGGAGCACTCATTGAGCCGAGTCCGGGATCGAAGGACCACAAGAGAGAAGTGATGGACATGCGAAACGAGGCCACCGAGAGGGCCGAGCTGGTCTTCTCCCTCTTCGACGCCAACGGCAACGGGGTCCTCGACTCCGAGGACTTCGACCTCATGACGGGACGTGTTCTGGAGGTGGCGGTCGCGTCGGACGACGGCGCCAGGGAGGCCATTCGGGCCGCGTTCCGCCGCTACTGGACCACACTGGCCACGGAGCTGGACGCCAACGGCGATGGTGTGATCTCCGTCGACGAGTTCCGTCCGTTCGTGCTCGACCCCGAGCGCTTCGGTCCCACGATCACCGAGTTCGCCGAGGCACTCGCCGTACTCGGCGACCCCGACGGCGACGGCCTGATCGAGCGCCCGCTCTTCGTATCGCTGATGAGGGCGATCGGCTTCGCGGAGGCGAACATCCATGCGCTTTTCGACGCCTTCGGCCCGGACGCCGAGGACCGCATCACCGTGACCACGTGGGCCAGGGGCATCGAGGACTACTACGCGCCGGACATGGGTGGAATTCCGGCTGACCAACTGGTGGCTGTCCGGGCCGTCTGACACGGCCCGGACATGAGCGTTCCGTGGCGGCGCGGGCCGTCCCGGGACGCCGCCGGTCGGGCCCTCAGATCGGCCCCGTGAGGTCAAGGCGGTGCCGAGCCCGTGCGGACGTCTTCGTGAGCGGACGTCAGGATCGCGTCTTGTGCGCGAAGACCCACCGGTTCCCCTCCAGCGCGTCGTTCGGCTCGGGGAGGGGACCACGTCCCCTCTGACGGGTGAAGTCGAAGGGCGTGTGCACCGAGGTGGACCAGCCCTTGGCCGCCAGGGCACCCGCGGAGTCGGGGCGCGGCCCCCTGTCGAAGAGGTCGAGCAGATCGATGCCGATCTGCTCTCGCGTCGCCGTGTAGATCGGGCTGTCGCGGTACGCGAGCAGGTCCTTCTCCAGCTTGGCCTCGAAGGCCAGGGCGCTGCCCCCGGTGGTGAGCCGGTCCACCGTGTCGATGAGGTACGTCTCGGCGGGGGCCGGTAGGTAGAAGAGCAGTCCTTCGGCCAGCCAGACGCTTGGAGCGGCCGGGTCGAAGCCGACAGAGGTCAGGGCGGTGACCCAGTCGGCGCGCAGGTCGACCGGTACCGGGATCCGCTTCGCCTTCGGGGCGGCCGACAGGTCCGTAAGCACCTGTTCCTTGAAGGCCAGCACGCCCGCCCTGTCGATCTCGAAGACGACGCAGTCGGACGGCAGGTCCAGTCGGAAGGCGCGGGTGTCCAACCCAGCCCCCAGCAGGACCACTTGGCGTACGCCCGTACCGACCGACCGGTGGAGGAAGTCGTCGAGGACTCTGGTCCGCAGACCGAAGTAGCGGGCGAACCTCCCCCACAACGGGTTGTCGTCTCCTTCCGGGACCTGTTGGATGCTCACCGGCCAGTCCGCGCAGGCGGGGGCTGCACGGACGAAGTGCTCCGCGTAGACGTCCCGGGCCAGGCTGTCGTGGCGGTGGGTCTCGATCGCCCGTGCGGCGGCGACCAGCAGGGCGGTCAGTCCCACGCCTGCGTCCACGCCTTCGGCGCCGGTCCGCCGCGTCGCCGTGGTGGTCGTGTCCCCTTCGGCGGGAGCGAAGAACACGGAAGGGTCGCTGGTGGGATGGCGAGGGTCTCCGGTGGTGGAGGTTTCACTCATCGGTCTCTTCTTTCCGGCAGCAGGACGGGCTTGATCACGCGTCCGGCGTCACAGTCTCGTTCGGCCTCGTTGATGTCGGCCAAGGGATAGGTGTGGATCAGTTGGTCGAAGGGGAAGCGGCCGGCCTGCCACAGACCGATCAGCCGGGGTATCAGCAGTTCGGGTACGGCGTCCCCCTCGCAGATGTGCCGGATGCTGCGGCCCCCGTCGAGCGTGCCCGGTTCGAGCGGCAGTGCGGTGTGGAGGCGTGCCACGAGACCGAGGGTGCCGGTGGGGCGCAGCGCGCGGAGCGCGTCGTTGATCAGCGGGGCGGAGGCCGTGGTGTCCAGGGCGTACTGCGCGCCGCCGTCGGTGTGCCGACGGATGCGCTCGGCCAGTCCGGCCGTCACGGCGGGCAGCGGGACCGCGCCGAACCGTTCGGCCAGGTCCAGGCGCCCCGGATGCCGGTCGACGGCCACGGTCCGTACGCCGGCGGCGGTGGCCGCCATGACTGAGGCCAGGCCCACCGCTCCCGCGCCGAGTACGACGAGGGTGTCACCGGGGCCGGCACGGAAGGTGTTCAGCACGGCTCCGGCACCGGTGAGGGTGCCGCAGCCGAGCGGACCGAGCAGTTCGAGCGGCAGGGCGGCGTCGACCCTGACGGCGTTGCGCGCCGGGACGAGTGCGTATTCGGCGAAGGAGGACTGGCCGAACCAACGGGGGGCCAGCGCTCCCCCGACGGCGTCGGTGAGCCGTGACGCGTCCTCCTCGCGTCCCCCGAAGAGGTTGAGTGAGGCGAAGGAGTCGCAGTAGGCAGGGGCAGCGCTGCGGCAGTTCCGGCAGTCTCCGCACGAATCGAAGCTCAGTACGACGTGGTCACCGACGCTGATCGCGCTGTCCGGGCCATCGCCGGACGCCACCACGACTCCGCTCCCCTCGTGGCCGAGGACCGCCGGCAGCGGGGTGCGGCCGGCTGATCGCCGGACCGCGAGATCGGTCCGGCACATTCCGCATCCCGCGATCTCGACGAGGATCTCACCGGCGGCCGGGCCGGTGCTCAGGACGACCTCCTCGACCGCGAACGGGGTCTCGTAAGAGCGCAGCACGGCGGCTCGGTACCTCATCGCCCTTCCTCCCTCGGCCGGTGCACGACGAACGGACGCAGGTTGCCGTAGAGGCCCCACGGCCCGCCCGCGACACCGACCCCGCTGTCCTTGACGCCTGCGAAGGGCTGGGCAAGGGAGAGTTCGGCGTGGTGATTGATCCAGGCCGTGCCGCATTCGAGCCGCTCGGCTGTCGCCGCCGCCCGGTCGAGGTCGGTGCCCCACACCGAACCGCCCAGCCCGAAGCCGGTGTCGTTGGCCGCTTCGACGGCTTCGTCGAGGTTTCGGTACGGCAGCACCGGCAGGACCGGCCCGAACTGTTCCTTGGTCACCACCGGGTCGTCGGGAGGGACGTCCGTGAGGATCGTGGGAGCGAAGAAGTAGCCCGGTCCGTCGAGCCGGTGACCACCGGCCGCCGCCCGGGCGCCGGCCGCCATGGCCCGTTGCGTGACCCGCTCGACGCGGGCCAGCTGGGGGGCGTTGTTGACCGGCCCGAGCCGGGTCTCCGAGTCCAGGCCGGATCCGACGACGACGGTCTTCGCGCGGTGTGCGAGGGCCTCGACGACCTCGGCGTGGAGCCGGGCCGGTGCGTAGACGCGTTTGACCGCCATGCAGACCTGCCCGCAGTTGCGGAAGGCGGCCCAGAACAGCTGGTCCGCAACCCGGTCCACGTCGACGTCGTCCAGGAGGACGGCCGCGTCGTTGCCGCCCAGTTCCAGGGTGACACGGGCGAGGGAGGCCGCCGCAGCTGCGGCGACGGCCCGCCCGGTCGGCACCGAGCCGGTGAAGGTGACGTGGCGGATACCCGGGTGGGCGGCGAGGTGGGCACCGAGGGGTTCCCGGCCGGTGATGACGGTCAGGACGTCCTCGGGCAGGGCTGTGGCGAGGACGGCACCGAGCAGTCGGGTGGCAAGGGGGGTGTGCGGGGACGGTTTGAGGACCACGGTGTTACCGGCGGCCAGTGCGGGAGCGAACTTCGCCGACGCGAGCTGGAGGGGGAAGTTCCACGGCACGATCGCGGCAACGGGCCCGAGAGACTGCCAGCGGATCTCGCTGTGTACGGGTCGGCCGTCGTCGATCCGGCGGGTGCGGGGAACCAGAGCGGCGAAGTATCGCAGCCGGGTTGCCGTACGGGCGACCTCGGCGTACGACTCGGCCAGGGGCTTGCCCTGTTCCCTGGTGAGCAACGGAGCGAGGTCGTCTCCGGCAGCATCCACGGCGTCGGCGGCGGCGGTCAGCCGGGCAGTGCGAGCGGCCGGGTCGGCGCGCCATCCGGTCCAGGCGCGCCGGGCCCGGTCGATCGCGTCGTCCAGCTCGTGCGGCTGCTGGTCGGGAGTTTCGTCGAAGGTCTCCCCGGAGGCCGGGTCGAGGACAGGGAGGCCTGGGGCGCGGTGTCCGGGGGCGCTACCGGCTTCCGGTCTCGGCATCCCGGCGGTCAGTTCAGGGCCGGGACGTCGGCGGCGTGCTCCCGGGCCTGCCGGTCCATCTCCGCCCGGAAGGCAGCGACCAGGTGTGGCTGGATCCTTCCGGCATTCCGGTCACCGCCCGAGCAGACCGCTCCCCGCACGCCCACGATGTCCGTGCCGATACGGGTCAGCGGACCGAGGTCGGCCTGCTTGACGCTGCCCGCGAGGGCGGCGAGCAGACCGGACGCGTGGGCGCGGCGGACGAACTCGGCGCAGACGTCCGGCGGAACGTGGTCGAACAACCGCGTCCCGTCCTTGATCGCGGTGTCCAGCATGGCCGCGTCGGCACCGGCGCGGGCTGCGATGTCGGGCAGGGCAAGCGGATTCACGCAACCGACGCGATGGGCGTCGGCGTAGCCCGAGGCGACGACCAGCGCGTCCGGGCGGTGGTCCTTCACCGCCCGGACAACCGCCCGCATGACCTCGACACCCTGCTCGGGAGTCGTGCATCCGTACAGGCCCACCTTGATGTACGTGGCGCCGGAAACGGCCGCCCCGAGCGCGGCCTGCGCCACGGTGCCGGGCTTGTACGGGACGTCGCCCACCGTGGCGGACACCGGTTTGTCCGCCGGTACCGCGTCGCGGATCTCCCGGATGACCCAAGGGAAGTTGGCGCCGAGAGAGCCCTCATCGGGCTTCTTGACGTCGACGATGTCGAGGTGCTCCGCCGCCTTGGCGCAGGCGAGCGCTTCCTCGACGCCGTCAGGGGAGATGAGAAGCAACACCGTGAACTCCTTCCGCCGCGAGTCCGCCCGGCCGGGGGACGGGGAACTGCGGATCACGTGGTTCATGTGCGGTGTGCTCATCATTTCTATTGCCCACGCGCACCGGTAGGGCGTGCGGGGTTCCCCGGGCGGCGCGTGTACGCACACGTACGACTCCGTGTGCACCGGCGCGAACCAGAGCCTGTTGAACCGCGCCGTAACGCCGAGGCGCACCCGTCGTGCGTCACGCGCACCGCACAGCACCGTTTCGGCCCGGCCGTCATGCGCCTGGGCAACGACCGCATGTACGGGAGTGGCCTCACAGGCGGCCTCCAGGTGCTGCGAGAGAGGCCGGACAACGACCCCGAGATCGTCCTCATCACACCGATGGTCTGAACGAGCTGGCTCGCGCCCACCTGGCCGGCAGCCGCAAAGGATGGTGGCCCGCCGGGTCGCTCATCGCGCGGGCACTGGTGGAACTCCACCGCGAACAGAGCGAAGAGGCCGGCATCGTCACGCGGTACGCGTCCAGGCCGAGGCCACCCTGGAGGCGCTGCGCGACGTCGAAGGCGCGGGGCGCCCACTCGCGGAGGTCGGCACGGCCCACCGGTTCCAGGGGCGGGAGTTGACGTCGTCGTCTTCGACACGGTGGCAGGCAGCGTCACATGCAACGTCTACCTGGAATACGTGAACGATGCCCCGGACTCACCGCCGAAGACGATTCATCTCGAGGCCTTCGGCCACCGGAAGGGACCAGAAGCTCCGGTTCCGCCAGGAAGACATCCGCTCCAACCCAGCTCACGACGAACCTCGCCCCTGACACTCCCCCGGAGTCACCATGACCACCCTGACCGCCCTGACCAATGTCTGCCCGCCCCCTGCCTCACCTCCCTCAACCCCCGACTGGAGCCAAGTCGAGACCGAGCTCGGGACCCGGCTTCCCGAGGACTACAAGCAACTCATGGCCACATATGGTCCTGGGGAGTTCTGCAATTTCCTCTCTCTGTACTATCCGCGCGCCCCCCGCGAAGCGGCAGATCTCACCGGGCCTATGCCCGCCCGGCTTCGACAGCAGATCGAAGAAGTCAGGAACAACGCCCGACAGCCCTGGCCACTGCCCCACCCCCCGGAGCAACTCTTCGCCATGGGGGTCACCGGGAACGGTGACTACCTCTTCTGGGTCACCCAGCCCTCGGACAAGCCAGACGCGTGGGACGTCGCGGTCAACCAGGCGCTGCGCGCGCCCTGGTACACCTTCAAGCGAACTCGTGCTGCGCGGCCGCCAGACCATCATCCGGCGTCGCGGTACGGACGGCGCCTCGGCCGTCGGCCAGTCGGCCAAGTCGGCGATCCTTGAACGCTGGGCAGGTGGCTCTGTTATGTCATCCTCCTTGTCGAACACCTGTCGAATGCTGCCACGGCGCCCTTCCCGGGAGTAACGAGCAAAAGCGGCCAGCCAGTCACGGTGTGGGCACGGCCCGGCTCAACACTCGCAGAGACGGTTGGGCGAGCAGCCACGGAGATACGCCGCTGAGCTCCTCGGTACTCCGGCTCCGGGGACCGAGCTGCGTCACGTGGTCCCCGGTGCCGGTAATCGACGCATCTCCCCAGTGCTCCAACAGGACTGCCGGTCCCAGTACGCCTGCATCCCAACGGGTCGACGCGAGGCTGGCGGTTCGCGGCCAGCGGGCGTTGTGCCTGCATCAGGCGCCACACAGTCATGTGGCGACCGCGCGCCCCCTCACTTGGTGCGGCCGGACATCCCCTCTACAGTCCCAACCTGAGCGACGGACTAGCTGAGGAAACTCAACCGCACCTGACGGTCCGCATTGTCGACGTTGGTGTCGACCAGGCAGACGGACTGCCACGTCCCCAGCTCCAGCCGCCCCCCGATCACCGGCAAGGTGGCGTGCGGCGGCACCAGTGCCGGGAGTACGTGGTCGCGGCCGTGGCCGGGGCTCCCGTGGCGATGGCGCCAGCGGTCGTCGGCGGGGAGCAGGGTCCGCAGGGCGGCGAGCAGGTCGTCGTCGCTGCCGGCGCCGGTCTCCAGGACGGCGACGCCGGCCGTGGCATGGGGTACGAAGACGTTGAGCAGGCCGTCTCTGCCGTGAGCGGTGCGGGCCAGGAACTGCGCACAGTCCTCCGTCAGGTCCACGACCGTTTCGGTCCGTCCCGTGGTGACGCTCAGCAGGTGTGTGGCGAAGGTGTCTGACATGGCCCCATTCTCTCGTCGCCGGGGCGGGCACGCCCAGCGGGAAGATCCGGGGCATGGGCAGGGTTGGTAGAAACGTGAACAACTTCGGGACGCGTGAGCTGGACGTGGTCGTCATCGGCGCCGGGCAGGCAGGGCTGTCCGCCGCCTATCATCTGCGTCGCGCCGGCCTCGGCCCCGGCCGGGATTTCGTCGTACTGGATCATGCTCCCCGGCCCGGCGGCGCCTGGCAGTTCCGCTGGCCCTCGCTCACTTACGGCAAGGTGCACGGCATGCACTCCCTGCCCGGCATGGAGCTGACGGGTGCCGATGACAGCAGGCCCTCCTCCGAGGTGATAGCCGCGTATTTCGAAGCATACGAGCTCCGCTTCGGTCTGCGGGTGCGCCGGCCGGTCGAGGTGAGCGCGGTCCGCGCGGGCGCAGACGGCCGACTGCTCGTCGAAACCTCCGAGGGTACGTACGCCACGCGCGCGCTGATCAACGCCACCGGAACCTGGGACCGCCCGTTCTGGCCGCACTATCCGGGCCAGGAGACCTTCCGCGGGCAGCAGTTGCACACCGCGACCTATCCGGGGCCGGAGGGGTTCACCGGCCTGCGGGTGGTCGTGGTCGGCGGCGGCGCGTCGGGCACCCAGCATCTAATGGAGATCGCCGAGGTCGCGGCGGAGACGTACTGGGTGACGCGGCGCCCCCCGGTGTTCCGGGAGGGGCCGTTCGGCGAGGACGAGGGGCGGGCCGCAGTGGCCATGGTGGAGGAGCTCGTACGCGGCGGGCTCCCGCCGCAGAGTGTGGTCAGCGTGACCGGGCTGCCGCTCAACGACGCAGTCCGCCGCGCCCGTGAGCAGGGAATCCTCGACCGGCTCCCCATGTTCGAGCGGATCACGCCGGACGGGGTGGCGTGGGCCGACGGCCGTACGGTCGAGGCCGATGTGATCCTCTGGGCGACCGGCTTCCGGGCCGCCGTCGATCATCTGGCACCGCTGAAACTCCGCGAGCCGGGCGGCGGCATCCGTGTGGAAGACACCCGGGCGGTGCGGGACGCGCGCGTCCATCTCGTCGGCTACGGCCCGTCCGCGAGCACCATCGGCGCCAACCGGGCGGGCCGGGCGGCGGTCCGTTCGGTCACTCGGCTGCTGGACAGCGTGCCTGCCTGACGCGGCACCGGTGGCACCCTCGACACCAGAACACACGAACACGGGATCGGATGTTCGCCCGAACGCGTGGTCGTTCCGGCTTCGGTTCCTCAACTACCGTGCGACAGCTGATGATTACCTCACGCACACGGCGGGCTGCAGACCGCTACCGCGCATGTCCCACAGATGCACCACGCACAAGGAGAATCACCGAATGAACTTCCTGACCAACCTGGTTGCCGACGTCGTCCACTTCGTGGGTTGGCTCGTCTGATCGTCCCCGGCACAACAGCGCCGCCGCTCCCCGTCCCACGGGAGCGGCGGCGCTGCCGTGTACCACCCCGCCCCTCAGGCCCGGGAATCCCTGACGGCAGGTCCGGTGAACGGCGGGAGAGCCGCGAAAGCCGGATCCACCGTGACCGCCTCGGTGAGCGCGTCGAGCGTACGGCGTACCCGGGTGAGGGGGTGGTCCGGGAACTGTGCGTCCCACCGGGCATGGTCCGCCATATGGAAGGGAAGGCCGCCCTGCACGTCGGGGGCGTAGGGGTGTGGGCGGAAGTAGGCGTCGGGGCCGATCTCGGCCATCACGACGGCTTCCCGCATCCCTGTCATCCCACGCTCGGGCGCCTGGATCTTCACCACCGTGCTGCACTCCTGGCGGGGCACCGTGAAGCTGCCGATGAACACCTGCCCGCTGGGCTGCTGGGGCAGCGGAACCTTGAGTATCTGCCGCAGTGCGGGCAGTTCAGCCAGCCGTTTCACCGATGCTTCGATGAGTCCGCCGCCCGCCTGTGCCGTCCAGTGGGTGAGGGCGGTCCGCAGAGCGGGACCGTCGTCCAGGCCGGCCGGAAGGTCGGGCGGGAGGGCGAAGTAGTGCACGGACAGCACATCGCCGTGGTCGTTCATCCAGGCGTCGCCCTGGGCGCCGCCGTTGTTGTCCAGGGGCCGGTATCCGGGGAGTTCCACCCCGAGCAGTGCTCTCATGGGTGGCGATCATGCCGCACTTGCGGGCGGGTCCGCGGCCGGGCAGAGCAGCAAGCACTACGTCGGCAGCCGGTACGTCAGCAGCCGGCCCGGTGCCTCACGTGGCAGCCGGGGCCGGCCGGCTGTCCCGGCGGATCAGGGCGGCATAGCGTCCGTCCTGGGCGAGCAGATCCTCGTGCGTGCCGCGCTCGGCCGTACGGCCGTCGTCCAGGACCACGATCTGGTCCGCGTCCCGGACGGTGGAGAGCCGGTGCGCGATGGTGAGCGTGGTACGGCCCTTCGACAAGGCGTCGATGGCCTGCTGCACTGCGTGTTCCGTACGGGTGTCGAGGGCGCTGGTCGCCTCGTCGAGGATCAGCACGGGCGGGTCCCGGAGGATCGTGCGGGCGATCGCCAGCCGCTGCTTCTCACCACCCGAGAACCGGTACCCGCGTTCGCCGACGAGGGTGTCGTAGCCGTCGGGCAGCCCGGCGATGTGGTCGTGGATCTGCGCGGCGCGGGCGGCGGCCTCGATCTCCTCGTCGGTGGCGTCCGGTTTGGCGAAGCGGAGGTTCTCCGCGACCGAGGCGTGGAAGAGGTAGGTCTCCTGGGAGACCACGCCGACTGCCCGGGCGAGGGTGTCGAAGTCCAGGTCGCGCACGTCGACGCCGTCGATCGTGACCCGGCCCGCCGTGACGTCGTACAGCCTCGGCACCAGGTAGCTGAGCGTGGACTTGCCGGATCCGGTGGGGCCGACGACGGCGAGGCTGTTCCCCGCGGGGACGGTCACGTCGATGCCGCTCAGGGTCGGGCCGCTCTTCGCGTCGTAGCTGAAGGTGACGTCCTCGAAGGCGATCTCGCCGCGGATCTTCTCCAGCCGGACGGGCTTCTCGGGCTCGGTGATGTCCACGTCGAGATCGAGGTACTCGAAGATGCGCGCGAACAGGGCGAGGGACGTCTGCATCTGCACACCGGTGGAGAGCAGGCTCACGGCGGGCCGGAACAGGCCCTGCTGGAGCGAGACGAAGGCGACCAGGGTGCCGATGGACACGGCCGTGGCACCCGACTGGAGGGTGAGCCCCGCCGCCCAGTAGATGACCGCGGGCATGGCGGCCATCACGATGCCGATCGTCGACATCCTCCAGCGCCCTGCCATGTTGGAGCGCACTTCGAGGTCGACCAGGAGCTCCGACTCCTCGGAGAAGGCCTTGGTGAGGGAGTCCGAGCGGCCCATGGTGCGGCCGAGCAGGATGCCGCTGACCGAGAGCGATTCGGTGACCGTGGCCGCCATCGTGGCCATCTGCTTCTGGCGCTGGGTGGTGATCTTCTTGCGCTCCCGGCCGACCCGCCGGCTGATCCAGACGAAGACGGGCAGCAGGAGCAGCGAGACGACGGTGAGCCGCCAGTCCAGCGCGAGCATGGCCACCACGGTGGCGATGACGGAGGTGAGGTTGGAGACCAGGGAGGTGGCGGTGGAGGTGACCGTCGCCTGCATGCCGCCGATGTCGTTGGCGATGCGGGACTGGACCTCGCCCGTGCGGGTCCGGGTGAAGAAGGCGAGCGGCATCCGCTGCAGCTGGGTGTAGACGGCGGTGCGCAGGTCGTGCATGACGCGCTGGCCGACCGTCGTGGAGATCAGGGTCTGCAGGACGCCGAAGACGCTGTTCATCACCGCGGTGAGGATCATGCCGAGCGCGAGCAGCGTGAGCAGCCCCGTGCGCCCCTGGGGGATCGCGGTGTCCAGGATCTCGCGGAGCAGGAACGGGGAGGCGACCGACACCAGCGAGGAGGCACCGACCAGCAGCCCGACCACGGCGAGTCGGCCGCGGTAGGGGCGGAAGAGCCGGAAGATGCGGCGCAGCTCGGCGGGCGGCTGCCCGGCGTCTGCGGCAGGAGGCGTCCAGGTGGGCTCGTCGGGTTTCATGGGCTCCTCGAGAGCGTGCGACGGGTGGGGGCCGGGCTTCCGGCAGCCGACCTCGGGGGCCGGGAAGAGCTGACGGGAGAGCGGACCTTTGAGAGCCTAGCTCATTGTTACCTCTATTCACAATGAACCAGGTCCTGATATTGTTCCCTCATGGACTCCCCCATGGACTCCCCCGATTCCGACGGCATGCTCGCCGAGCAGTTGCTGCGGCTCACGCGCCGTCTCCAGCGCATCCAGAGCCGGCAGCTGGAGCCGATCGGTATCACCCCGGCGCAGTTCCGCCTGCTGCGCACGACCGCGCACTACGACGGCCCGCCCCGGATGGCCGATCTCGCCGAACGCCTGGACGTCGTCCCACGGGCGGTGACCACACTGGTCGACGGCCTGGAGGCGAGCGGCCGGGTGCGGCGTGCCCCGGATCCGACCAACCGCCGGGTGGTCCGTGTCGAGATCACCGAGGAGGGCCGCGGGGTGCTCCGTTCGATGCGCGCCGCGCGGAAGGCCGCCGCGGAGGAGATCCTGGCTCCGTTGACCGCCGATCAGCGCGAGGTGCTCGGCGGGCTGCTCACCGCTCTGGTCGACGGGATGCCGGAGCGCCGCCGCTGCTGAGGCATGCGGTGCGGCCACCGCACCGCAGCGTCGAGGGGATCCTGACATGCCGCTGCTGGAGCCGAAGCCGGAAGCCCTGCGCCCCCGGAAGGCGCGCGCACCGTCCCCCGACCGGGTGCCGGGCTGGAAGGCGTCCGGGACCCCGGCGGAGCTGCGGGCCGGCCTGACCGCCCTGCTCGGTCCGGAGAAGGTGCTGGAAGGTCTCCGACCTGGTGCGGTACGCCTCCGACGCCAGGCCCGTACCGCTTCCTGCCGCAGGTCGTGCTGGTCCCCGAGGACCTCGACGACGTCTCGGCGATCCTCTCCTACGCGCACGGCAACGGCCGCGGCGTCGTCTTCCGGGCCGCAGGCACCAGCCTCAACGGCCAGGCGCAGGGTGAGGACATCCTCGTCGACGTACGCCGCCACTGGACGGGGATCGAGGTGCTGGACGACGGCGCCCGGGCCCGGATCCGGCCCGGGACCACCGTCATGCGGGCACTTCAAGGTCGTCGAGGCATCGGCTCGGGTCGCCCTCGGTGTGGCCGACGCGGTCACCCGCCATGCCGGCGACCGACTGCTCGCGGCCGTGACCCGGCTCGCGCGCAGGGCCGTGGACCCGGATCTGGTGCCGGAATGGCTGCGAGATCCCCGGGGCCGCCCGCCGCGCTCTGCCACCCACCTCCCGGGCGGGAGCGAGTGCCGTCTACTACCCGGCTTGTGTGAACATCCCGCCGAGTAGGGCGGATCGAGCCCCGGCACCGGACCCCCGGTCCCTCACGCCGAAATAATCGGTTGCCCCGGACAGGGTCAGGAAGCGAACCTTGCACGGTTTGGTCCCCCACTGTTCCACGAGGTCCGTCACGGATCTCCGCTTCCGATCCTTGGGACGTCATGCAGATTCGCGATCTTCCGTACTCGGATCCCGGCGATCCCGATGTCCGGTCAGGCCCCCGTTTCCTGTTCTGGCTCGGGAGAAGTCAGCTCACCGGCCAGCTCACATCTCTTTCCTGGGGGCTGCTCCACCACTGCGCGATCGCGGGCCTCCCGCTCGCCGTCGGCCTGGCGGTCCAGGCCGTGATCGACCGCTCCGGCCGGGGTCTCGCGGTGGCCGGGGTCCTCCTCGTCGTCCTCGGCGTCCTCATCGCCGTGGGCGACACCATGCTCCACCGGACGGCGGTCACCAACTGGATCACCGCCGCGGCCCGGGTGCAGCAGCTGCTGGCGCGCAGGACGGCCGAGCTGGGCTCGGCGCTGACCCGGAGGGTGGCGGCGGGTGAAGTGGTGGCGGTGTCCACAGGCGACGTCGAGAAGATCGGATGGTTCGTCGAGGCGCTGTCGCGCTTCCTGGCCGCCGCGACCGCCCTCGTGCTGATCTGCGTCGGGCTGGTCCTCTATCTGCCCTCGCTCGGTGTGCTGGTCGCGATCGCCACCCCGGTCCTGGCGTTGGCCGTACTGCCCCTGCTCCCCCGGGCCACCCGCCGGGCGGATCTGCAGCGCGAGAAGGCGGGCCGGGCCACGGAGCTGGCCTCCGACACGGTCGCCGGGCTGCGGGTGCTGCGCGGCATCGGCGGCGAGGAGCTGTTCCTCGAGCGCTACCGGCGTGCGTCCCAGGAGGTCCGCAAGGCCGCTGTGCGCAGTGCGCGGATGTGGGCGCTCATCTCGGCGATCCAGGTGTTCCTGCCGGGAGTCCTGCTGATCTCGCTGGTCTGGTACGGCGCGACGCTGGCCCGGGACGGGCGGATCGACGTCGGCCAGCTGGTCACCGTGTACAGCGCGGCGGCCCTGATGCTCTTTCCGCTGCGCAACGTGGAGGAGATCGCGATGGCGTACTCCTTCTCGCGGCCGTCGGCGCAGCGCGCGGTCCGGGTGCTGTCCCTGCGCCGCAGCACCCGTCCCCCGACGTCGGACGCCGCGTCGCCACGGGGTGATCTGTACGACCCGGTGACCGGGCTGATGGCGCCTCAGGGCCTGTTCACCGCTGTGGTCTGCGGTGATCCCGACGAGGCGGGGCGGCTGGCGGAACGCCTCGGCGGCCACGCCGAGCCGGACGACTCGGCCGGACCGGTCCCCTCGGTGCTGCTCGGCGGTGTGCCGCTGGACGAGCTGCCGCTCGACTCCGCCCGGGCCGCCGTGCTGGTGCAGGACAAGGACCCGGTGCTGCTGTCCGGAACCCTGCGGGAGCTGCTGGACGTCCCGTCCTCGGGTTCCGTGACGGCCGAGGACGCGCTCGGCGCCGCCCGGTGCGGTGACGTGCTGGACGCGCTCGCCCAGGCGTCCGTCGACGCGGACGGCGACCCGATGAACACCCGGATCACCGAGCGCGGCAGGTCGCTGTCCGGTGGTCAGCGGCAACGGTTGGCCCTGGCCCGTTCGCTGGTCACCGACCCGGAGGCGCTCGTGCTCGACGAGCCGACGTCCGCCGTCGACTCGCACACGGAGGCGAGGGTGGCCGCCGGTATCGAGCGACTGCGCCGAGGCCGTACGACGGTGGCGTTCGCCTCGTCCCCGCTGCTGCTCGATCTCGCCGACCGCGTCGTGCTCCTCCACGAGGGCACGCTCGTGGCGGCGGGAACGCACCGCGAACTGCTGCGGGACGAACCCCGGTACCGGGCCGTCGTGACCCGTGAG
Organism: Streptomyces sp. NPDC005794; assembly: GCF_042871445.1. NCBI lineage: Bacteria > Bacillati > Actinomycetota > Actinomycetes > Kitasatosporales > Streptomycetaceae > Streptomyces > Streptomyces sp. NPDC005794. The sequence goes on along the minus strand of NZ_JBIAIN010000002.1, from coordinate 193,404 downwards.
ACCGATGACGGGACCGCGACACCGGACGCGATCGACGGCCTCCGGCCGGCCCTGGTCGAGGAAATCGAGGAGAGCGCATGATCGGCCTGGCACCACCGGAGTACGACCCGGCAGCACCGCAGTCGGCGACGACCCTGCCGGTCGGTACACCGACGACCGTACGGAACTATGTGCGCGCCCTGCTGCGGCGCCACCGCAAGCCGTTCGTGGTCCTGATCACGGTCAACGCCGTGGCGGTGATCGCGTCGATCACCGGCCCGTACCTGCTGGGCGGGCTGGTCGAGGACCTCTCCGACGGGGTCACCGACCTCCATCTGGAGCGCACCGCCGCGGTGTTCGCGCTGGCGCTGATCGTGCAGACCGTGTTCACGCGGACGATGCGGCTGCGCGGGGCGATGCTCGGTGAGGAGATGCTCGCCGATCTGCGCGAGGACTTCCTCGTACGGTCGGTCAAACTGCCGCCCGGTGTCCTGGAGCGGGCCGGTACCGGGGACCTCCTGTCCAGGATCACGACGGACATCGACCGGCTGGCCAACGCGATGCGTGAGGCCGTGCCCCAGCTGGCGATCGGCGTGGTCTGGGCCGGGCTGCTCCTCGGCGCGCTGACCGTCACCGCCCCACCCCTGGCACTCGCCGTGCTGATCGCGCTTCCGGTGCTGATCGTCGGCTGCCGCTGGTACTTCCGGCGGGCGCCCTCCGCCTACCGCTCGGAGGCGGCCGGTTACGCGGCGGTCGCCGCCGTGCTCGCCGAGACCGTGGACGCCGGACGGACCGTGGAGTCCCACCGGCTGGGGGCCCGCAGGATCGCGCTGTCGGACCGGCGGGTCGCGGAGTGGACGGCCTGGGAGCGGTACACCCTGTTCCTGCGTTCGGTGCTCTTCCCGGTCATCAACACCACGTACGTGACGATTCTCGGCGCGGTGCTGCTGCTCGGCGGCTGGTTCGTGATGGAGGACTGGATCACCGTCGGGCAGCTGACGACGGGGGCGCTCCTGGCGCAGATGATGGTGGACCCGATCGGCCTGGTCCTGCGCTGGTACGACGAGTTGCAGGTCGCCCAGGTGTCGCTGGCCAGGCTCGTCGGCGTACGGGAGATCGAGCCCGACGCGGGTGACGACCTCGTCGGTCCCGACGGCCGGGAGGTGAGGGCCGAGGAGGTGCACTTCGGCTACCGCGCGGGCGTCGACGTCCTGCACGAGGTGTCGCTGGACGTGGCCCCCGGTACGCGGCTGGCGCTGGTCGGACCGTCCGGTGCGGGCAAGTCCACGCTGGGGAGGCTGCTGGCGGGGATCTACGGGCCCCGCGCGGGTTCGGTTTCGCTGGGCGGTGCCGAGCTGTCCCGGATGACGGCGGAGCGGGTTCGGACCCATGTCGCTCTCGTCAACCAGGAGCACCACGTGTTCGTGGGCTCGCTCCGGGACAACCTCCTGCTCGCCCGTACGGACGCCGAGGACGCGGAGCTGTGGGCCTCGCTCGCCGCGGTGGACGCGGACGGCTGGGCGAAGGCCCTCGAGGAAGGGCTGGACGCGGAGGTCGGCTCAGGTGGCATGGCCCTGACTCCGGCTCAGGCGCAGCAGATCGCGCTGGCCCGGCTCGTCCTGGCGGACCCGCACACGCTGGTGCTGGACGAGGCGACGTCGCTGCTCGACCCGCGGGCGGCGCGTCATCTGGAGCGTTCGCTGGCCCGGGTGCTGGACGGCCGTACGGTGATCGCGATCGCGCACCGGCTGCACACCGCGCACGACGCGGATGTGATCGCCGTGGTCGAGGACGGCCGGATCAGTGAACTGGGCAGCCACGACGAGCTGGTGGCCGCGGACGGCGCGTACGCGGCGCTGTGGCGCTCCTGGCACGGCTGAGCGGGTTCAGGCGGGCGCGGGTCCGGTACTGCTGCGGATGACCAGGTCGATGGGGACGACCGAGGGGTGCTGCTGAGGTTGGCGTACGCCGTCGAGCCGCGGCAGCAGCAGTTGTACGCAGCGTCGGCCGATCTCGGCGTAGTCGGTACGGACGGTGGTCAACGGGGGCAGCAGGTAGGCGGCCTCCGGGATGTCGTCGTATCCGACGACACTGACGTCCTGCGGTACGCGGCGGCCGGCCTCGTGGAAGGCCCGGAGTGCGCCCAGTGCCATCTGGTCGTTGGCGGCGAACACCGCCGAGACCTCCGGCCGGGCTGCGAGGCGGCGTCCCAGTACGTATCCGGATTCGGCGCTCCAGTCCCCGTACAGCGGCTCGGGCACCTCGGCGCCCGCCGCACGGAGGGCGGCGCCCCAGCCGGCCGCGCGCTGTTCGGCGACGGTCCAGCCCAGGGGGCCCGCGATGTGCCGGACCGTCGGGTGGCCGAGCCCGAGGAGATGTCCGGTGGCCAGCCGCGCACCGGTCATGGCATCGGCGGTGACGAACGGGGTGCCGTCGCCGAGGTCGTTCTCCAGCATGACCAGAGGGGTTTCGATGCCGGCCTCCGCCATGCTCCTGCCCAGCCCCGCCTGGGGTGCGATGGCGATCACGCCGTCCGCGCCCTCGGCCGAGAGCCGGTCGACGGCGTGCACGACGGTAGCCGGGTCGGCTGTGGCCAGCGCGATCGAACTCACCAGGTGGCCGACTTCCCGGGCGGCGGAGTTGATCGCGGCGAGGGCGGCGGCGGGACCGTACTGCGCGGCGTCGAAGGAGATCACTCCGAGCATCCGGGTCCGGCCGCTGGCCAGCGAACGGGCGCTCTGGCTGGGGCGGTAGCCGAGTTCGCGCATGGCGGCGAGGACGCGTTCGCGGGTTTCCGGGCGGACGGAGGGGTGGTCGTTGAGTACCCGGGAGACGGTCTGCTTGGACACGCCCGCGCGTCGGGCGACATCGCCCATGACCGGGCGGAAGCCCGCGAAGCTGCGGCGGCTGCGGGTGCGCCGGGGGGTGCCGTCGGCGCTGCCTTCGGTCATGGGCGGGATCCTTCGGCGTTCCGGCGGTCACGTGCCCCGGGGCGGGGCCGGCTCCGCCCAAGAATAGGCAGCAGGCGGGGCGGGTGACCGCCCCGCCTCCTTGCCGTCATCCCTCAGCCGGCACGCGGTTCTCCGTCGGCCGGGTGGCACGCATCAGCCAGAGTGTGGCGACCAGGCACAGCGCCGAGACGCCGCAGAGCAGCAGCGGGACCGCGCGGACGCCGGCCCCTTCGATGGCCCTGCCGAGCGCGGGCCCGGCGGCGACCCCGCCGACCATGGACGCGGCGATGACCACGGCACCGGCCCGCCGGGCGCTCGGGGCCGCCCGGAAGAGCCAGGGCAGCCCGGTCGGGAAGATCGGGGCGATGAAGAGGCCGACACCGGCGTACGCGTACGGGGCGAGGCCGGGCACGGCGGCGAGGAGCAGACAGACCGTCATGCCCGCGCAGGAGACGGTGATGATGGCCTGGGGTGAGAAGCGCAGCGCGATCGGCGCGACCAGGAAGCGGCCGACGGTCATCATCAGCCAGTAGACGGAGGTGGCGGTGGCGGCGGTTCCCGCGCTGTAGCCGACGGTCTCCAGGTGCGTGGGTTCCCAGCCGCCGACGCCTGCCTCGATGGCGACATGCAGGACGTAGAGCGCGACGAAGACGGCGAGGACGGTCAGCAGGCTGCGGTTGCGTACCGCTGAACGGGTCGCCGCCTCGGCCGGGGCGCCGACGTCGGACGGCGGGGGTGTGTCGCGCACGCCGCGCAGGCAGAGCAACAGCGGCAGGTTGGCAACGGCGAAGGCGAGGAAGACGGCCGGGTAGTGCTCGGCGCCGACCGCGCCGATCAGGGCCGGGCCGAGGATGGCCCCGATACCGAAGTGGGCGTTGAGGATGTTGAGCATGGCGGTGGAGCGGCGGCCGAAGCCGATCGCGAAGAGCTGGTTGAGGCCGTAGTCGATGCCGCCGAAGCCGAGACCCGCGAGCAGCGCCATGGCCAGACCTGCCGGCCAGTTGGGGGCGAGCGCGAAGCCGGCCGCGCCGACCGCCATGAGGAGGTAGGAGCTGCCGAGGATCTGCCGGTTGCTGATACGCCCGATGAGCCGGTCGAAGAGGAGCACTCCGGCGACCCCGCCGATGAAGTGGGCGGACAGCCCGAGACCGGCGGCCGACGGAGAGAGTCCGAACTCCTCCCGGAACGCAGGGATGGCGGGTCCGTACAACGCCTGCAGGGCGCCGATGAGCACGAATCCCACGCAGGAGGCCACCACGGCGGCGCCGCTGAAGACCGGAGTCCCGGCGGAGGCCGTCGCCTCGGCGGAGGCCGTCGGTCCCTGGGGGGCTCGTTGTTCCACTTGCTCGCTCACGCTGACTCCGAAAAAGGAAGGCCGTGCCTGGTTGTTGCGTGAAGTCCGACTGCCGACCACGAGATGTTACCGGTAACACAATGGGTGTCAACGCTTCTGGCGGACACCCCCGGAACGCTCCGCCGCCCGGTGGCGGCATGCGCCGCACAGGAGGCGAAGTCCTCCCGCCGAGGTGAGGATGAGAAGTGACTGGCCCCGGATACGGGGCAGGCGAGCGATGACCGCGTAAGCCCGAGAAGGGACGCACACCGTGGCACGACCCAGGATTCTCGTTGTCGGCGCCGGCTTTGCCGGGGTCGAGTGCGTGCGCCGGCTGGAGCGCAGCCTCGCGCCCGGCGAGGCGGACATCGCGCTCGTCACCCCGTTCTCGTACCAGCTCTATCTGCCGTTGCTCCCTCAGGTGGCGTCCGGGGTGCTCACCCCCCAGTCGGTCGCCGTCTCCCTGCGCCGGAGCCGGCGTCACCGCACCCGGATCGTGCCGGGCGGAGCCATCGGGGTGGATACGAAGGCGAAGGTCTGTGTGGTCCGCAAGATCACGGACGAGATCGTGAACGAGCCGTACGACTACATCGTGATGGCCGCCGGCAGTGTCACCAGGACCTTCGACATCCCCGGGCTGGTCGACAACGCCCGGGGCATGAAGACCCTGGCCGAGGCCGCCTACATCCGGGACCACGTCATCTCCCAGCTCGATCTGGCCGATGCCAGTCACGACGAGGAGGAGCGGGCGTCCCGGCTGCAGTTCGTGGTGGTGGGCGGCGGGTACGCCGGTACGGAGACCGCCGCGTGTCTGCAGTTGCTCACCAGCAACGCCGTCAAGCACTACCCCCGGCTGGACCCCAAGCTGATCAAGTGGCACTTGATCGACATCGCGCCCAAGCTCATGCCGGAGCTCGGCGACAAGCTCGGTCTCAGCGCCCTCGAGATCCTGCGCAAGCGCGGCATCGAGGTCTCGCTCGGTGTCTCCGTGGCCGAGGCGGGGCCGGACAAGGTGACCTTCACGGACGGCCGGGTGCTGCCCTGCCGCACCCTGATCTGGACCGCCGGGGTCGCGGCGAGTCCGCTCATCGCCACCCTCGACGCCGAGACGGTGCGCGGCCGGCTCGCCGTGACGCCGGAGATGAAGCTGCCCGGCGCCGACGGTGTGTTCGCGCTGGGTGACGCGGCGGCGGTGCCGGACCTGGCCAAGGGCGACGGAGCGATCTGCCCGCCCACCGCCCAGCACGCCATGCGCCAGGGCCGCAAGCTCGCCGACAACATCATCGCGTCCCTGCGCGGCCGCCCGCTGCAGCCGTACGTCCACAAGGACCTCGGCCTGGTGGTGGACCTCGGTGGGCGGGACGCGGTGTCCAAGCCGCTGGGCATCGAGCTGCGGGGCATGCCGGCCCAGGCAGCGGCACGCGGCTACCACTGGGCGGCGCTTCGGACGAACGTCGCCAAGACCAGGGTCATGACCAACTGGCTGCTCAACGCGATCGCCGGTGACGACTTCGTGCGCACGGGCTTCCAGGCCCGCAAGGCGGCCACCCTCCGCGACTTCGAGTACACCGACGCCTATCTCACACCGGACGAGATCCGCGCACACACCGCCGGGACGGGAACCCGAGGCTGATCCGGCTTTCCCGGCCCCCGCCACACGGGCGGGGGCCGGAGTCATGTCCGGCGGGAGAGCACCGTCTCGACAGTGTCCGCCTCCTGGGCCCGCTTGTCCTCGCGGTAGCGCAGGACACGGGCGAACCGCAGCGTGACACCGGCCGGGTAGCGGGTGGAGCTCTGGAGTCCGTCGTAGGCGATCTCCACGACGAGTTCCGGGCGTACCGTCACCACGTGTCCGTCGTCTCCGGTGGCCAGCTCCCGCAGGCGTTCGGTCTGCCAGGTGAGGGTGGCGTCGGTGAGCCCCTTGAAGGTCTTGCCCAGCATCGCGAACGTGCCGTCCTCCCTGCGTGCCCCCAGATGCAGGTTGGAGAGCTTCCCGGTGCGTCTGCCGTGGCCCCATTCGGCGGCCAGCACCACGAGGTCCAGGGTGTGCACGGGCTTCACCTTCAGCCAGGAGGCACCCCGGCGGCCCGCGCTGTACGCCGCCGTACCTCCCTTGACCACGACGCCCTCGTGCCCGCGGGCAAGCGTGGCCTCGGAGAACGCCACCGCTGCCTCGCGCTGCGACTCGTCCGTGGGGTCCTGGACGACGACGCGCCGTACGCGCATCGGCTCGGGCACCAGCTCGGCCAGCTCCCGGTGGCGATCGGCGTAGGGGAGGTCGAGGAGGTCACGTCCGTCGACGGACAGCACGTCGAAGAAGACGGGGACCACGGGAACGGCACCGGACGCGGTGACGACATCGCGCCGGGACCCCACCCGTCCTGCGGTCTCCTGGAACGGCCGGGGCCTCCCGTCGGCCCCGAGCGCGATCACCTCGCCGTCGAGGACGAACCGGTCGCCCGGGAAGCCGGCCACCGCCGCGACCAGTTCGGGCAGCCGGTCGGTGATGTCGTCGAGCGTGCGTGTGAATGCCCGCACCCGCGGGCCGTCGCGGTGCACCTGTACGCGGATGCCGTCGAGCTTCTCCTCGACGGCGCACGGCCCCAGCTTGTCCACGGCCTCGGTGACCGAGCCCGCGGTGTGCGCCAGCATCGGCAGGACCGGCCGGCCGACGGTGAGGCGGAAGTCCGCGAGCGCCCCGGGGCCGTCGGCCAGCAGTGTCCGGGCGACGGCCTGCAGCGATCCGGCGAGCATGACGGCACGCCGTACGTCGGCGGGCTGCGCGTCGGTGGCGCCGGCCAGGGCATCGACCGCGACGGCGTCCAGGGCCCCCTGCCGCACCTCGCCGGTGAGCAGTGCGCGCAGGAAGTGCTGTTCGTCGGCGGTGGCCGCGCCGAGCAGCCGCTGGAGGCGCTCCTTGCGGGCGGCCTGCGAGCCGGGGCCGGAGAGCGCTCCGATCGCCGTCAGCTCCGCGTCGACACCGGACACCGTCAGCGTCGGCGCGTCCGCGGGTGCCACCGGGTCGGCCAGGGCGCGCCACCCGATGCCGAGCCGCCCCTGCGGGAGGCGGCCGGCGAGGTAGGGGATGACGACCGGGACGTCTTCCGGACCGGTCTCCCGGAACAGGCCGGCCAGGAGGGCGATCTTCCCGGTCCGTGCCGACGTCGCGGCGACCTCCAGGGACACGTGGGCGAGCCGGGCGAGCAGCATGGGGTCATGGTGCTACGGCTCGGGGCGCACCGCCCCCGGAACGGGCGCGTGGCGGTCAGATGAAGTTGAGCGCCGCGGCCGCGCCCACTCCCCCGAGCACCATGAACGCGGGCATCAGCACCTTGATCTCCACCCAGCTGCCGGCCCGGAAGCGCATGAACTTCGGCGGTCCGAGCGGGTACCAGCGCTTGCGGCCGAGCGGGATCGGCCACAGGATCGGGCAGCCCGAGACGGTGAGCGCGTCGCCGATGCAGTGGACGAGGGCCCCGAGGACGATGGGCAACCCCAGCCACAGGTACTCCTGGCCCGGTTCGGTGAACAGCCAGCCGGAGCCGTTGCCCGGCTGGTCGAGCACGCCGGCCAGGATCCACGCGCTGGTCGCGCCGAGCAGCCAGACGAGGACGTCGCTGGACATGCGCGCCGCCCGCCACAGCAGGCCTTCGACGGCGAGCACGAGGTGGACGAAGAGGATCGCCAAGACCGCCCAACGGCCGCCGGTGATCGCCGCGACCGAGGCTCCGCCGCCGATCAGCACGGCCCACAGCCAGGTGTGGGTGAGGGTGCGGTGTCCCCCCGTCCTGCGCGGGTCGCCGGGTCCCTTGGTCGCCTTGTAGACGGCGTACGAGAGTTTGTCGACTATCTCGCAGAGACGCTTGGAGACCGGGCCGAAGGCACGCGAGATGGTGGCGGACTTGTGGTCGAGGTCCGGGGCGAGCGCGGCGCCCGCGCAGATCAGGGCCCCTACGACGAGGACGGGCCAGGGCATCGTGTGGCCCGCGGCAGCGGCCGCGGCACCCACCCCCAGCCAGGCTGCCGCCCCTGACAGAGAGTGTGCCGGTCCCATCATGGCTTTTCCCGCCCCCATCGTGATTCGGCCGTGCCTTCAGGCCGGGCCGCCATTGCCTGTGCGAGGCAGCCGAGTTGAGTGGGCAGCGTATCGTCCGTGATCTTCTCCGGATCGTCCGGTTCCCTCATCCGGGCAGGAGACAGGCAAGATGGGGGCGTGACCCTTATCGATCAGCTGCCCCCGACCGCCGACCCGGACGCCCTCTTCGAGGCCTTCTCGTCATGGACCGAATCGCAGGGCATCACCCTCTATCCGGCTCAGGAGGAGGCGCTGATCGAGGTGGTCTCCGGGGCGAACGTGGTCCTTTCCACCCCGACCGGCTCCGGAAAGAGCCTGGTCGCGGCGGGTGCGCACTTCACGGCACTGGCCCAGGACAAGGTCACCTTCTACACCGCTCCGATCAAGGCGCTGGTCTCGGAGAAGTTCTTCGACCTGTGCAAGCTCTTCGGCACGGAGAACGTCGGCATGCTGACCGGCGACGCCTCGGTGAACGCCGACGCCCCGGTCATCTGCTGCACCGCCGAGGTGCTCGCCTCCATCGCACTGCGTGACGGCAAGTACGCCGACATCGGCCAGGTCGTGATGGACGAGTTCCACTTCTACGCGGAGCAGGACCGAGGCTGGGCCTGGCAGATCCCGATCCTGGAGCTTCCGCAGGCCCAGTTCGTACTGATGTCGGCCACCCTCGGCGACGTCAAGATGTTCGAGGAGGACCTGACCCGCCGCACCGGCCGCCCCACCTCCGTGGTGCGCTCGGCGACGCGTCCGGTCCCGCTCAGCTACGAGTACCGGCTGACGCCGATCACGGAGACGCTCACCGAGCTCCTGGACACCCGGCAGTCGCCCGTCTACATCGTGCACTTCACGCAGGCCGCGGCCGTGGAGCGGGCGCAGTCGCTGATGAGCATCAACATGTGCACGAAGGAGGAGAAGGAGAAGATCGCCGACCTGATCGGCAACTTCCGCTTCACCACCAAGTTCGGCCAGAACCTCTCCCGCTACGTACGGCACGGGATCGGGGTGCACCACGCGGGCATGCTCCCCAAGTACCGCCGGCTCGTCGAGAAGCTCGCGCAGGCAGGCCTGCTGAAGGTCATCTGCGGCACGGACACGCTGGGCGTCGGCGTCAACGTGCCCATCCGTACGGTGCTGTTCACCGCCCTGACCAAGTACGACGGGACCCGCGTGCGCACGCTGCGCGCCCGCGAGTTCCACCAGATCGCGGGCCGCGCGGGCCGTGCGGGGTTCGACACGGCGGGCTTCGTCGTCGCGCAGGCCCCCGAGCACGTCATCGAGAACGAGAAGGCCGTCAAGAAGGCGGGCGACGACCCGAAGAAGAAGCGCAAGGTGGTCCGCAAGAAGGCCCCCGAGGGCTTCGTCGCCTGGTCGGAGACGACCTTCGACAAGCTGATCCAGTCCGAACCCGAGCCGCTGACCTCCCGTTTCCGGGTCACACACACCATGCTGCTTTCGGTGATCGCCCGCCCGGGCAACGCCTTCGCGGCGATGCGGCATCTGCTCGAGGACAACCACGAGCCGCGACGGGCCCAGCTCCGGCACATCCGCCGGGCCATCGCGATCTACCGCTCACTGCTCGACGGCGGTGTCGTGGAACAGCTCGCCACGCCCGACGCCGAGGGACGGATCGTACGGCTCACCGTCGACCTCCAGCAGGACTTCGCGCTCAACCAGCCGCTGTCCACGTTCGCGCTGGCCGCCTTCGACCTGCTGGACGCCGAATCCCCTTCGTACGCCCTGGACATGGTCTCGGTCGTCGAGTCGACGCTCGACGACCCGCGGCAGATCCTGGCCGCCCAGCAGAACAAGGCGCGGGGTGAGGCCGTCGGGCAGATGAAGGCGGACGGGGTCGAGTACGAGGAGCGGATGGAGCGGCTCCAGGAGGTCACGTACCCCAAGCCGCTGAGCGAGCTGCTCTGGCATGCCTACGACGTGTACCGCACGAGCCACCCGTGGGTCGGTGACCACCCCGTGTCGCCGAAGTCGGTGATCAGGGACATGTACGAACGGGCCATGACCTTCACGGAGTTCACGTCGAACTACGAGCTGGCCCGCACCGAGGGCATCGTGCTGCGCTATCTGGCGAGCGCGTACAAGGCGCTCGAGCACACCATCCCGGACGATCTGAAGTCCGAGGACCTGGAGGATCTGATCGCCTGGCTCGGCGAGATGGTGCGTCAGGTGGACTCCAGCCTGCTGGACGAGTGGGAGCAGTTGGCCAACCCCGAGGTGGAGACCGCCGAGCAGGCCCAGGAGCGGGCCGACGAGGTCAAGCCGGTCACGGCCAACGCCCGTGCCTTCCGGGTCCTGGTGCGCAACGCGATGTTCCGCCGGGTGGAGCTGGCCGCGCTGGACCGGGTCCGCGACCTGGGTGAACTGGACGGCGACGCGGGCTGGGACGAGGACGCCTGGGGCGAGGCGATGGACGGCTACTGGGACGCGCACGAGGACCTGGGGACGGGCCCGGACGCGCGCGGCCCGAAGCTGCTGAAGATCGACGAGGACCCGGAGCACGGCCTGTGGCGGGTGTGGCAGGCCTTCGCCGACCCGGCCGGGGACCACGACTGGGGAATTCGTGCGGAGGTCGATCTCGCGGCCTCCGACGAGGAGGGCCGGGCGGTCGTCCGGGTCACGGCCGTGGGCCAGCTGTGACGGCGCGCCGGCCAGGAGAGTGGAGAAGAACCGCATGACGAACCCCGCCGACAGCCTGGTCGATCTGCTCGACCTGGAGCGGATCGAGGTCAACATCTTCCGTGGCCGCAGCCCCGAGGAGTCCCTGCAACGGGTCTTCGGCGGGCAGGTCGCGGGCCAGGCGCTGGTCGCGGCCGGGCGCACCACGGACGGCGACCGTCCGGTGCACTCGCTGCACGCGTACTTCCTGCGGCCCGGGCGCCCCGGCGTCCCGATCGTGTACGACGTGGAGCGGGTGAGGGACGGCCGTTCCTTCACCACGCGCCGGGTCACGGCCGTGCAGCAGGGCCGGACGATCTTCAACCTGACGGCGTCCTTCCACCGCCCGGAGGAGGCCGGCTTCGAGCACCAGCTGCCGCCGGCCCGCGTCGTACCGGACCCGGACGAGTTGCCGACGGTCACCGACGAGGTGCGCGAGCACCTGGGCGGCCTGCCGGAGGCCCTGGAGCGGATGGCCCGGCGCCAGCCCTTCGACATCCGCTACGTCGACCGGCTGCGCTGGACGCATGAGGAGATCAAGGACGCGGACCCGCGCAGCGCGGTCTGGATGCGCGCGGTCGGCCCGCTGGGCGACGACCCGCTCGTGCACACCTGCGCACTGACGTACGCGAGCGACATGACGCTGCTGGACGCGGTACGCATCCCGGTCGAGCCGCTGTGGGGGCCGCGCGGCTTCGACATGGCCTCGCTGGACCACGCCATGTGGTTCCACCGGCCGTTCCGCGCGGACGAGTGGTTCCTGTACGACCAGGAGTCGCCGATCGCCACCGGCGGCCGCGGGCTCGCCCGGGGGCGGATCTACGACCGCCAGGGGCAGCTTCTGGTGTCCGTGGTGCAGGAGGGGCTGTTCCGCCGGCTCGACGGCGCGTAGGCAGGGCGGCACGGCTCGACTGCGCGTAGTCCGGGCGGACCCGGCTGACCGAGCCGGTCAGGTGCCGGGCAGCGGGTCCTGGTCCACCTCGTGACGGCGGGTCCGGATGTCCGGGCCCGCCGGGTGCAGCTTGGCGTCGCAGGCGGGTCCGAGTCCGGTACGGCGCGATTCCGCGCCGGTGAGGGGACGTCCGCACAGCGCGCAGCGCACGGGGCGGCGGACCGCCGGACCGGCCGGCTCGGCCGGCGGTTCGGGGAAGCCGGGGAAGGGTTCGGGGAGCTCCACGGGAGGATCCTCGCAGACCGGTCTGTCAGCCCCGCTGCCGGTCGAGTGCCTCGTCGAGGGTGCGGGCCGCCGTGATGAGTGACAGATGGGTGAACGCCTGTGGGAAGTTGCCCAGTTGCTCGCCGCGGGGGCCGATCTCCTCGGCGAAGAGGCCGACGTGGTTGGCGTAGGTGAGCATCTTCTCGAACATGTAGCGGGCCGCCGGCAGACGTCCGGCGCGGGCCAGCGCCTCCACGTAGAGGAAGGTGCACAGGCTGAAGGTGCCCTCCGATCCCCGCAGGCCGTCGGGGGAGGCGGCCGGGTCGTAGCGGTGGACGAGGCTGTCGGAGACGAGGGACTCCTCCATGGCGTCCAGGGTGGAGAGCCAGCTGGGGTCCTTGGGGGCGAGGAAGCCCACCCGGGGCATCAGCAGCAGGGACGCGTCGAGGACGTCGCCGCCGTAGTGCTGGACGTAGGCCTGTTTCCGCTCGCTCCAGCCACGCTCCATGACCTGTTCGAGCACGGTGTCCCTGGCCCGGGTCCACCGGGCGGTGTCGGCGGGCCTGCGGAAGGCGTCCGCCAGGCTCAGTCCGCAGTCGAAGGCGGCCCAGCACATCACACGGCTGTAGGTGAACTCCTTGCGCCCGCCGCGGGTCTCCCAGATCCCCTCGTCGGGGCGGTCCCAGGAGTCGGCCAGCCAGTCGAGCACGCGGGAGACCTTCTTCCATCCCCGGTAGCCGGCCTGGACACCGACCTCGCGTCCTTCGGACAGGGCGTAGAGGGCCTCCCCGTAGATGTCGAGCTGGAGCTGGCCGGCGGCCGCGTTGCCGAGGCGCACGGGGTGCGATCCGTGGTAGCCCTCGAGATGGCCGAGGATCTCCTCCGAGAGGAGGGGCTCGCCGTCGACGCGGTACATGATCTGGAGCGCTTCGCCGTCGATGTCCTCGTCGCCCAGACGGGCGCCGAGCCAGTGGGTGAAGGCGGTGGCCTCCTCGACGAAACCGAGGTCCAGCAGCGCCCGCACCGAGAGGGCGCCGTCCCTGACCCAGGTGTAGCGGTAGTCCCAGTTGCGCTCTCCTCCCAGCTGCTCGGGCAGTCCCATGGTCGCGGCGGCCACGGGGGCTCCGGTGGGGTGGTAGGTGAGCAGCTTGAGGGTGATGGCGGACCGGTTGACCATGTCGGACCAGCGACCCCGGTAGCAGGACGTGCGCAGCCAGCGCTGCCAGAAGTCGACCGCTCCGCGGAGCAGTTCGGCCGTCCGGCCCGCGGTGGGGGCCGGGGGCGCGGGTCCGTCCGCTCCGCAGGCGGTGAACACGGCTGCCCCCGACTCCCCCGCCCGCAGCGTCACCGTCCCCCGTACGTCCCGTCCGTCGCGCTCCAGGGGGAAGGTGGCCCACAGGTGGCCGACGGCCTCGGCGGAGCGGAACGACGCTCCTCCCGGATGGATCTCCAGGTCATGGGGTGCCCGGCCGTAGTCGAACCGGGGACGGCACTCCATCGAGAAGCGCACCGTGCCGCGCACCGCGCGCACGGAGCGGAGCAGGGTGTGCCGGCCGGTGGGCGCCCCGGTGGTGACCGGGTCCATCCAGTCGAGGACCTCGCCGACCCCGTCCGGTGACAGGAAGCGGGTGACGAGCACGGCGGTGTCCGGGTAATAGAGCTGCTTGACCGAGCTGTCCGCGTCCTCGGGCGAGAGCCGGAAGTAGCCTCCGCGGTCGTGGTCGAGCAGCGCGGCGAAGATGCTCGGGGAGTCGAAGCGCGGGGCGGCGAACCAGTCGACCACCCCCTGCGAGGAGACCAGCGCGCCGGTCTGCAGGTCGCCCACCAGACCGTGCTCGGCTATGGGAGGGTATCGGTCCATGACCGTCCAATCTCCGCCATACCCCCATGTCTGCCACTATCCGCCAAAGGCGGACGGGCCGCCCTCCCGGTCGGGTCGAGGTGCCGCGTGGACATGATCCATGTCCGTGCCGTCTGCCCACCTGACCTGACCGGACGGGCCGAGGCGCTCCTGGGCGGGAGTCCGTACGTCCTCAACCTGATCGTTCAGCGGGGCGCCGCGCGCAATCCCGACGGTGACTCCGTCGCGTGCGATGTGCTGACGGGGGCCGCGAACGAGGTGCTGCGCGGTCTGCGGGACCTGCAGATCGACGTGCGGGGCTCCGTCGTGATCGAGCCGGTCGACATGGCGTTCTCGGGTCGGGCGTCGGAGGGTGCGTCGCGCCGGCTCGGCACGCTGGCCAACGCACCGGTCTGGGAGCAGGTCGAGGCACGTATCCGCTCCGAGGGGAGGTACGCACCGAGCTTCTACCTGTACCTGGTGATCGCGGGGCTGATCGGCGCGGTCGGCATCGTGACCAACTCGCAGATCCTCATCGTCGGGGCCATGGTCGTCGGCCCCGAGTACGGCGCGATCGTCGCCGTGGCGCTGGGCTTCGACCGGGGGGACCGGAGGATGATCCGGTCGGGGCTCACCGCCCTGTGCGCGGGCCTCCTGCTGACGATCGCGGTCACTCTTCTGTTCGCCCTGCTCATCCGCGGATTCGGCCTGCAGTCACATGCCTTCGACCGGGGACTGCGGCCGGTCTCCGACCTGATCAACTCCCCGAACTTCTTCTCCTTCGCCGTGGCGGCGCTGGCCGGGATCGTCGGCATCGTGTCGCTCACCGAGGCCCGTACGAGCGCCCTGCTCGGGGTGTTCATCTCCGTCACGACGATCCCGGCCGCCTCGGCCATCAGCGTCTCCACGGCCTTCGGTAGCTGGTCCGAGGCGCGGGGCTCCCTCATCCAGCTCCTGGTCAACATCACGGTGCTGATCGCGGTGGGCGCGGCGGCGCTCCGATGGCAGCGGGCGATCTGGCGGAGGGTGGCCCGCGGGGACGGCGCACAGGCGTGAGCCGCACGGGCGCCGCGCCCTGGGCACGGGGCCGCATGGACCCCTCGGGATGCCCCCACGGGAGGACCCACCGTGGGGACCCGCCGTGGGGGCCCGCCGTGGGGGCCCGCCGTGGGGGCCCGCCGTGGGGGCCCGCCGTGGGGGCCCGCCGTGGGGGCCCGCCGCAGGCCGTCCTGAGCGGCCGGATCTCCCGCGGCCCGGGATGATGGAGGGGACGGGGCCGCGAGGCCCCGCGCGCAGGCAGGAGGGCCGACATGCCCCGGCAATCCGTTTCACCGCTCCGCGCCGTCCCGAGGGCCACGCCCGAGGAGCGGGCCGCCCTCGGCAAGGCGACCCGTCAGCGGGCTCCCCGTTCGAGCCACGCCGCCTACGAACCGCCCACGGACCGGCCCGACCCGCTGTCGGTGCTGGAGGCGCAGTCGGCGGACCGGGTCCCCGAGCTCGTACCCATCCGCTACGCACGGATGACGGAGTCTCCGTTCCGCTTCTACCGGGGCGCCGCCGCCCTTATGGCCTCCGATCTCGCCGGGACGCCGGACTCCGGGATCAGGGCGCAGCTGTGCGGTGACGCCCATCTGCTGAACTTCCGGCTGCTGGCCTCGCCCGAGCGCCATCTGCTGTTCGACATCAACGACTTCGACGAGACGCTGCCCGGCCCCTGGGAGTGGGACGTCAAGCGCCTGGCGGCCAGTCTCGTCATCGCGGGGCGGGCCAACGGCTTCACGGACCGTGAGCGGAAGCGCGTGGTGAGGGCCACGGTGCGCTCGTACCGGGAGTCGATGATCCGCTTCGCGGGGATGCGCAATCTCGATGTCTGGTACACGCGGATCGATGAGGGCAGTCTCCGTGCGCTGGCCGCCGACAGACTGGCCCCCCGCGGCCGCGAACGTCTGGCCAGGGCAACGGAGAAGGCCCGGACCAGGGACAGTCTGCACGCGTTCGACAAGCTCACCGAGGTGTCCGGCGGGCGGGTCCGGCTGGCGGCGGACCCGCCCCTGCTCGTCCCGCTCGCGGACCTGGTGGACGGCACCGAGCGGGACGCCACCGAGCGGCAGCTCCGGCGGCTCGTACGGGGGTACGGCCGCAGCCTGCCGTCGGACCGGCGGGCCCTGCTCGCCGACTTCCGGCCGGTGGACATGGCCCGCAAGGTCGTGGGGGTGGGCAGCGTGGGGACCCGTTGCTGGATCATCCTGCTGCTCGGCCGGGACGGCGGTGATCCGCTGCTCCTCCAGGCCAAGGAGGCGGGCACGTCGGTCCTCGCGCCGTTCGCGGGCGCGAGCGTCCACCGGAACCAGGGCGAGCGTGTGGTGGCCGGCCAGCGCCTGATGCAGGCGGCCGGCGACATCTTCCTCGGCTGGGAGCGGGTGGACGGGATCGACGGGCGGCGCCGGGACTTCTACGTGCGCCAGCTGCGCGACTGGAAGGGCATCGCCGAACCGGAGCTCATGGTCCCGCGCGGCATGACCGCCTTCGGCGAGATGTGCGGGACGACGCTGGCCCGCGCCCACGCACGCTCCGGTGACCGGATCGCCGTCGCGGCGTACCTGGGGAGCGGTGACGTGTTCGACCGGGCCCTGGAGCGGTTCGCCGAGCTGTACGCCGACCAGAACGAACGGGACCACCGGGCGCTGGTCGACGCGGTGTCCGCAGGCCGTCTCCCCACGGCCGGGGAGGGAGCGGGCGGTCAGCCCCGATCGGGAAGGCGCGGACGGCCCTGATCTGGAGCGGGCGGACGGCCCCGGCTCGGGAAACGAGCGGATGCCCCTGATTCACCGCCTCGCCGACAGCGGGTACTTCACCGACATAACCGGACATCGTGGTATCACCGTGTGGACCCCGGCGGGCCGGCTGGACCCGGCCGGGACCCGACACCGAGGAGACCATGACCATGTCGGCCGAACCGGCCGGGGCGCCCGGCACGGAGGCCCCGGATCCGCTCGCGGTGATCCGCACCCGGGAGTACGCGGTGCTTCTGGTCATCGTGGCGGCACTCGGCGTCCCCATCTCCGCCGCGGCCTTCGGCTTCCTGGCACTCGTCCACGAGCTGGAGGACCTGACGTACGACGACCTCCCGCACGCACTGGGCTTCGGGAGCACCCCCTCGTGGTGGCCCGTGCCGCTGCTCGCGCTGGCGGGGCTGCTGACCGGGCTGGCCATCCGTCATCTGCCGGGGACGGGCGGGCACAAGCCCGCCGAGGGGTTCGTGAACACCGGGGCGCCCGCGGCCTCGGAGCTGCCCGGGGTCGCGCTCGCCGCCCTCGCCTCCCTCGGGCTCGGGGCGGTCCTGGGCCCCGAGGCTCCTCTCATCGCGCTCGGCGGCGGACTGGCGGTGTACGCGGTACGCCTGCTGAAGCCGGGCATCGCACCGAGTGCGAGCGCCATGGTGGCCGCGGCGGGGAGCTTCGCCGCCGTCAGCGCCCTGCTGGGCTCGCCGCTCCTCGGCGCGTTCCTGCTGATGGAGGCGTCCGGCCTCGCCGGGATGATGCTCGGCCTCGTCCTCGTGCCGGGACTGCTCGCCTCCGGCATCGGGTCGCTCATCTTCATCGGCCTGGGGTCGTGGACGGGCCTGGGGACGTACTCCCTGACCCTCCCCCATGTGCCGCACGCCCCCCAGCCCACGGTCGCCGAGTTCGGCTGGGCGCTCGCCCTCGGAGCCGCCGCGGCGCTCGTGGGCACCGGCGTCAAGCGGCTCGCCCTGGCACTGCAGGAGCGTGTCGAACAGCGGAGGGTGACCCCGACCGTGGTGATGGGCCTCACCGTCGGCGCCCTGGCGCTGCTCTACGCCGAGAGCACGGGCAGGAACGCCTCCGAGGTGCTGTATTCCGGCCAGGACGCCCTCGGTGGCCTGCTCGCCGAGGACGCCACGTACGCGGTCGGAACACTCCTCGTGCTGATGGTCTGCAAGGCGCTCGCCTACGCGGCGTCCCTGAGCTCCTTCCGGGGCGGCCCCATCTTCCCGTCGATGTTCCTGGGGGGCGCGGGCGGACTGGCGCTGTCGCACCTGCCCGGCCTGAACGACACCTCGGGCTTCGCGATGGGTATCGGGGCCATGTGCGTGGCCATGCTCAGGCTGCCGATGACATCGGTGCTGCTGGCCACGCTGCTACTGGGGGCCGAGGGCGTCACGGTCATGCCGCTCGTGATCGTCTCCGTCGTGGTCTCCTACGTCCTCGTCCTCAGGCTCGAGCGCCCTTCTGCGGCGAGCACAGCGCCCAGATGACGAAGATGTTGACCGCGATCAGGACGATCGACCAGAACGGGTAGTACGGGAGCCACAGGAAGTTGGCCAGGACCAGAAGCCCGGCGAGGACGACTCCGACGGCGCGCGCCCACAGGGCCCCGCTGAAGAGGGCGATGCCGGCGAGTACGACGACGATGCCCAGGATGAGGTGCACCCAGCCCCAGCCGGTCAGGCTGAACTGGAAGACGTAGTTGCGCGTGGTGACGAACAGGTCGTCCTTGGCGATGGCGGCGATGCCCTCGAAGATGGCCATGGCCCCACCGAAGATCATCATGACTGCCGCGAAGACGGTCCAGCCGGATACCGCAGCCTTACGCCCTCCGCCGGTGTCATGATCCGTTCGTGTCGTGCTCGCACTTCCAGCCATGTCGGCCTCCTCGATCGCGCAGTCACCCCGGCACGCCCATGCCGGATATACGGCTTATGTAGTCCTTATCAGCCTGACACGCCATCATCCGTTCGGCATACGCAGCGCCTTCAGGATGTCTCCCATCAGAGATATGCTCCCGGATATGAGAGACAATTCCGTCGACGCGCGGCTCGCCGCGCGGCTCGGGCTGCTCCGCACCGAACACGGCTGGTCGTTGGACGAGCTGTCCCGCCGCACCGGCGTGAGCCGGTCCACCCTGTCGCGGCTGGAGCGCGGCGAGCTGAGCCCCACCACCTCCGTGCTCGGACAGCTGTGCACGGTGTACGGGCGGACGATGTCGCGGCTGCTGATGGAGGTGGAGACCGAACCGCCCCGGCTGGTCCCTGCGGCGCGGCAGCCGGTGTGGCGGGACGAGCGGTCCGGATTCGTGCGCCGCTCCGTCTCCCCGCCGCACCCCGGCCTGCGCGCCGAGGTCATCGAGGGGACACTCGACGCCGGTGCGGCTCTCTCCTACGAGGACGCGCCGGTGCCCGGTGTGGAGCAGCACATCTGGGTACTCGAAGGCACGGTCGAGATCACCGTCGACGGGACCACGCACACCGTGGACGAGGGCGACTGTCTGCGTTTCAGGCTGCGCGGCCCGTCGCACTTCCACTGCCCGGGCCCGCAACGGGTCCGGTACGCACTGATGATCGTCCTGCCGTGAACGTGAAAGGACCCGCTTCATGACCGAGATCGTCCCCGTGTCCGGCCCAGAACTGGTCACGTACGCCGATGAGCTCGGCGCCCTGCTGATCGAGAGCGTGGAGGGAGGGGCCTCGGTGGGATTCCTCGCCTCGCTGGACCGGGACGCGGCCGCCGTCTGGTGGCGGGAGCGGGCCGCCGCCGTCGAGGCGGGGAGCCAGCAGGTCTGGATCGCCCGGGACGACGAACGGGTGGCGGGGACGATCGCCCTCGTCAAGGCGCCTCTGCCCAACGCCCGCCACCGCGCGGAGGTGGCCAAGCTCATCGTCAGGCCGTCGGCACGCGGCCGGGGAGTCGGCCGTGCGCTGCTGACGGCCGTCGAGCGGTCGGCGGCCGCGGAGGGGCTCACGCTGCTGGTCCTGGACACCGAGACGGGAAGCGACGCCGAGCGGCTCTACCGCTCGGCGGGATGGACCCCGTGCGGCTCCATCCCTGACTACGCCGCGAACCCCTTCGGCACCCTGAAGGCGACCACGCTCTACTACAAGGCGCTCACCCCCCAGGAGCCCTCCCCGGAGGGGGCGGCACAATGAGGGCGACGCCACGCTACCGAGGAGTTCTCTCATGACGCTGCACGACATCCCGCTCCGCACTCTCACCGGCGAACCCACCACGCTGGGAGCCTACGAGGGCTCAGCCGTCCTGCTGGTGAACGTCGCCTCCAAGTGTGGGCTCACTCCGCAGTACGCCGGACTGGAAAGGCTTCAGAAGGAGTACGGGGACCGAGGTTTCACCGTTCTCGGGGTGCCCTGCAACCAGTTCGCCGGGCAGGAACCGGGCACCGCCGAGGAGATCCAGACGTTCTGCTCGACGACGTACGGGGTCAGCTTCCCGCTGCTGGAGAAGATCGACGTCAACGGCGAGAACCGGCACCCGCTGTACACGGAGCTGACGAAGCTCGACGACGCCGAGGGCGCCGCCGGGGACGTCCAGTGGAACTTCGAGAAGTTCCTGATCTCCCCGGCCGGTGAGCCGGTGGCCCGGATCCGCCCCCGCACCGAGCCGGAGGCGCCCGAGGTCGTGGCGCTCATCGAGGCGCAGCTGCCTCGGTAGTACGAGGGACAGCCTGCGGGGCCGGACCGTGTACGGTCCGGCCCCGCGGCGTCGCTAACGGATCGGCATGCCCGACAGGGTGCGGGCGATCACCAGGCGCTGGATCTCGCTCGTGCCCTCGAAGATGGTGTAGATCGCGGCGTCCCGGTGCATGCGCTCGACCGGGTACTCACGGGTGAAGCCGTTGCCACCGAGGATCTGGACGGCCTGGGCGGTGACCTTCTTGGCCGTCTCGCTCGCGTACAGCTTGGACATCGACCCCTCGGCCGCCGTGAACGGCTTGCCGGCGCTCGCCATCCAAGAGGCACGCCAGACGAGCAGCCGTGCGGCGTCTATCTGCGTACGCATGTCGGCCAGTTGGAAGGCGATGCCCTGGTTGTCGATGATCGGGCGGCCGAACTGGGTCCGCGTCTTCGCGTAGTCGAGCGCGACCTCGTAGGCGGCGCGGGCGGTGCCGACCGCCATCGCGCCGACGGCCGGGCGCGACGCCTCGAAGGTCGCCATCGCCGCGTTCTTGACGCGCTCGCCACCGGACTTGGCACGCTCACGGGCCCGGGCCAGGCGCTCGTCGAGCTTCTCCTTGCCGCCGAGCAGGCAGTGGCCGGGGATGCGGACGTCCTCGAGGACGACCTCGGCGGTGTGCGAGGCGCGGATGCCGTGCTTCTTGAACTTCTGCCCCTGCGAGAGGCCGGGCGTGGCCGGCGGGACGATGAAGGAGGCGTGGCCCTTCGAGCCCAGCTCCGGGTCGACGACGGCGACGACCACGTGGACGTTGGCGATACCGCCGTTGGTCGCCCAGGTCTTGGTGCCGTTGAGCACCCACTCGTCCTTGGCCTCGTCGTACACCGCACGCGTACGCATCGAGGCCACGTCCGAGCCGGCGTCCGGCTCGGAGGAGCAGAAGGCGGCGACCTTCACGTCGGACGCGTCGCCGTACATCTGGGGGATCCAGGTGCCGATCTGCTCCTCGGTGCCGTTGGCGAGGACGCCGACGGCCGCCAGGCCCGTACCGACGATCGACAGGGCGATCCCCGCGTCGCCCCAGAAGAGCTCCTCCATGGCCATGGGGATGCCGAGGCCCGTAGGGTCGAAGAACTGCTGGGCGTAGAAGTCGAGGGAGTAGATGCCTACCTTCGCCGCCTCCTGGATGACGGGCCAGGGCGTCTCCTCACGCTCGTCCCACTCCGAAGCGGCCGGCCGGATCACCTCGGCGGCGAATCCGTGCAGCCAGTCACGGACCTGCTTCTGGTCGTCGTTGAGCTCGAGCGTGAACTCGGCCATGGTTCCCTCCATGCACTTCCGGATAACCCGTTACTAGCGGTAACAACAGTCTGTTACCAGCAAGTAGCTTCTGTCAACCGGTCACCTACGGATCCGCGTGTCCCGGAGCAGGGTGTTACGTTGCCCGGGCTGACGAGATCGCAGGACAGCTGGGTGGGGTGGGAGAGAACGACATGGAGACCACACGAGGGGCCGAACGGCAGCGCACAGCGGCCGAACGCCGCCGTCGGGAGCTGCTGGAAGCCGCGGACCGAGTGGTGCTCAGGGACGGCCCCAAGGCATCGATGAACGCGATCGCCTCGGAGGCCGGGATCACCAAGCCCATCCTCTACCGGCACTTCGGCGACAAGGGCGGCCTCTACCGCGCGCTCGCCAAGCGTCACACCGATGCCCTGCTGAGCGCCCTGCGGGCCGCGCTCGACGCACCCTCCGAGCGGCGCGAACGGGTCGAGGCGACCCTGGACACCTACCTCGCGGCGATCGAGGCGCGTCCGCAGGTCTACCGCTTCCTGATGCACCCGTCCGACGACACGGCGCCCGCGCCCGAGCAGGGCTTCGACGTCGGCCGTCATTCGGCCCCGCTGCTGCGCCGCCTCGGCGAGGAGCTGGGCGAGGTGATCGTGGAGCGGGTCGATCTCGGCCCGGACAGCGAACAGATGGCCCGCATCTGGGGACACGGCATCGTCGGCATGATGCACGCGGCGGGCGACTGGTGGCTCGGTGACCGCCCGTGTTCGCGCGAGCAGCTGGTACGCAGCCTCGCCGACCTGCTGTGGGGCAGGCTGGCCGAGGCGGGTGACCTGCCGGGCGGCTCGGGGTTCTGAGGCGCCCGTCCGGCTCAGCCGACGGCCGTACGTCCCCACGGCGCCCGCCGGGCCGCGCGCAGCGCCCTGGCGCGGCGCAGCCCCGTGAGCCGGTCCGTGTAGGTCAGACCGTCGAGGTGGTCGCACTCGTGCTGCAGACATCGGGCGAACCAGCCGGTGCCGGTGATCCGCACCGGCTCCCCGGCCATGGTCCGGCCCTCGACCACCGCACGGTCGAAGCGCGGGGTGCCGGCTTCCAGACCCGGAAGTGAAAGGCAGCCCTCCGGTCCGCGTACGGTGATCCCGTCGGCCTCGACGAGTACGGGGTTGACGAGATGACCGAGGTGCCGGACCTCGTCGTCGTCCGGGCAGTCGTAGACGAACACCTTGAGTGGCACGCCGATCTGGTTCGCGGCGAGCCCGACGCCGTTCGCGGCGTACATGGTGGCGAACATGTCCTCGACCAGGCGGGCGAGCGACGGCCCGAAGTCGGTGACGTCGTCGCAGGGGCCGTGGAGTGCCGGGTCACCGAACAGGCTCAAGGCACGAACGCGTCCGGAACTACCGGGGATCGGGCGGTTTCGCATGGGGAGAAGCGTACGTTCCACGTGACCTCCACGTTCCCCGTGGTGCCGAGGTGCGGTCGTCGCGCCGGACATCGATAGGCTGGGCGCGGACTTACGCAAGGAGGATCTAGGACGATGGCAGGCAACACGGAGCCGTTGTCGCCGCGGGCCAAGCTCGCCGTGACGGCGGGCAAGGCCGCGGCGGCGGTGTCGCGCGCTGCGGGGCGCGGCAGCGGATCGGTGATCGGCGGCCGGGTGGCGCTCAAGCTCGACCCCGACCTGCTCGGGCGGCTGGCGCAACACCTGGACGTGATCCTCGTGTCCGCGACGAACGGCAAGACGACCACCACCCGGCTGATCGCCGAGGCACTCCGGGCCGCTGGGCCCGTCGTGTCGAACGCGCTCGGCGCCAACATGCCCGCGGGGATCACCTCCGCGCTGGCCGGCGGCTCGGACGCGAAGTACGGCGTGATCGAGGTCGACGAGAAGTACCTCGCGGGTGTCGCGCGCGACACGACTCCGAAGGTGATCGCGCTACTCAACCTCTCGCGCGACCAGCTGGACCGCGCCGCGGAGACCCGGATGCTGGCGGAGCAGTGGCGTGAGGGCCTGTCGGGCTCCAAGGCCGTGATCGTGGCCAACGCCGACGACCCGCTGATCGTCTGGGCCGCCTCCTCCTCCCCCAATGTGGTGTGGGTCGCGGCGGGGCAGGCGTGGAAGGACGACGCCTGGTCGTGCCCGTCCTGCGGCGGTGTGATGCAGCGCCCCGGGGACGACTGGTTCTGCGGCGAGTGCGGTTTCCGCCGCCCCGCTCCGAGCTGGGCGCTGAACGGCGACTACGTCCTGGACCCGCACGGTTCAGCGTGGCCGATCCACCT
This sequence comes from Streptomyces sp. NPDC005794, assembly GCF_042871445.1. NCBI lineage: Bacteria > Bacillati > Actinomycetota > Actinomycetes > Kitasatosporales > Streptomycetaceae > Streptomyces > Streptomyces sp. NPDC005794. The sequence goes on along the minus strand of NZ_JBIAIN010000002.1, from coordinate 169,408 downwards.
CCAGCTTCCGGGCCGGGCCAACAAGGCCAACGCCACGAGCTCGGCTGCCGTGGCCGCGGTCTTCGGCGTGCCGCCGCAGGTCGCCCTGGAGCGCATGTACCAGGTGCAGGCCGTGGCGGGCCGCTACGACGTCGTCAGCTTCCTCGGCCGTGAGCTCCGGCTCCTGCTGGCGAAGAACCCGGCGGGCTGGCTCGAAACGTTTTCCCTGATCGATCCCCCGCCCACTCCGGTGATCCTCTCGGTGAACGCCCGCGGCGCCGACGGCACGGACACCTCCTGGCTGTGGGACGTCGACTACACCCAGCTCTACGGTCACCCGATCTTCGTGCTCGGCGACCGCAAGCTGGACCTCGCGGTCCGGCTCGAGGTGGCCGGACTCGACTTCCGGGTCTGCGAGACCCTGGACGAGGCCGTCCAGATGGCTCCGCCCGGCCGTATCGAGGTCATCGCGAACTACACCGCCTTCCAGGATCTGCGCCGTCGTGTCGGCAACTGACCCCCGCGCGGGCAACCCCCGGAGAGGACGAAGCATGAGCAACAACGGTCTGCGGCTGGTGTGGGTCTACCCCGACCTCCTCAGCACCTACGGCGACCAGGGCAACGCCCTGGTGGTGGAGCGCCGGGCACGCCAGCGCGGTCTCGACGTGTCGCGCGTGGACGTGCGCAGCGACCAGCCCATCCCGACGTCGGGCGACATCTATCTGATCGGTGGCGGTGAGGACCGGCCGCAGCGGCTCGCCGCCGAGCGGCTGCGCCGCGACGGCGGACTGAGCAGGGCGGCGTCGAACGGCGCGATCATCTTCTCGGTCTGCGCGGGCTACCAGATCCTCGGTCACGAGTTCATCAACGACCTCGGCGAGCGCGAGCCCGGCCTCGGGCTGCTCGACGTCGTCTCGACCCGGGGCGAGGGTGCCCGGTGCGTCGGCGACGTACTCGGGGACATCGATCCGAACCTGGGCCTGCCGCCGCTGACGGGCTTCGAGAACCATCAGGGCATCACCCATCTCGGCCCTGCGGCGCGCCCGTTCGCGCGGGTGCGGCTGGGCGGGGGCAACGGCACGGGTGACGGTACGGAGGGCGCGTACAACGACACCGTCTTCGGCACCTACATGCACGGGCCGGTCCTGGCACGGAACCCGCTGATCGCGGACCTGCTGCTGAAGCTGGCCCTGGACGTGAACGCGCTGCCGCCGTGCGACGACCGGTGGTACGAGGCGCTGCGCGCCGAGCGGATCGCCTCGGCGACCCAGCCCACCTGACGTATTCCGCCCGGCACGGACCGGTCCTTCGCGGAGGGCCGGTCCGTGCGTGAGCGGCCGGTGTACATCCGGTGGACGTCCAGCAGTCGGACAGCGGGTTCGGCACGGCCACCCCGCGCCGGTAGGGTGGCGAGGATCCAACCGGACGACGTGGTCCGGGGTCGGCCCACGTTGCAAAGGTTTCCCGGGCAATGCGAATTGGTGTGCTCACCTCCGGCGGCGACTGCCCCGGCCTCAACGCCGTCATCCGTTCCGTCGTGCACCGCGCCGTTGCCGATCACGGCGACGAGGTCATCGGCTTCCACGACGGATGGAGGGGCCTCCTCGAGTGCGACTACCGCAAGCTCGACCTCGACGCGGTCGGGGGCATCCTCGCCCGTGGCGGCACGATCCTCGGCTCCTCCCGCGTCCAGCCCGCACACCTGCGTGACGGCGTGGAGCGCGCGAAGGGCCATGTCGCCGATCTCGGCCTGGACGCGATCATCCCGATCGGCGGCGAGGGCACGCTGAAGGCCGCCAATCTGCTGTCCGAGGCGGGCCTGCCCATCGTCGGTGTGCCCAAGACCATCGACAACGACATCGCCTCCACCGACGTGACCTTCGGTTTCGACACGGCGGTCGGGGTCGCGACCGAGGCGCTGGACCGGCTGAAGACGACGGCCGAGTCGCACCAGCGGGTGCTGATCGTCGAGGTCATGGGGCGGCACACCGGCTGGATCGCGCTGCACTCGGGCATGGCCGCCGGTGCGCACGCCATCGTCGTACCCGAGCGGCCTTTCGACATCGAGGAGCTGACCGCGCTGGTGGGCCGGCGCTTCTCGGACGGCAAGAAGTTCGCGATCGTCGTCGTGGCGGAGGGCGCCAAGCCGCGGGAGGGCTCCATGGAGTTCGACCAGGGCAAGAAGGACATCTACGGCCACGAGCGTTTCGCCGGTGTGGCGACGCAGCTCTCCGGTGAGCTGGAGCAGCGCCTCGGCAAGGAGGCCCGCCCGGTGATACTCGGCCATGTGCAGCGCGGCGGCACCCCGACCGCGTACGACCGCGTCCTGGCCACCCGCTTCGGCTGGCACGCGGTGGAGGCCGCTCACCGCGGCGAGTTCGGCATGATGACGGCGCTGCGCGGCACGGACATCACGATGGTTCCGCTGGCGGCGGCCGTGGAGACCCTGAAGACGGTCCCGGCCGAGCGCTACGCCGAGGCACAGGTCGTGCTCTGACGGTCACGCCCCTCCGTGAACCGCCCCCGGCCGCACCCGCGGCCGGGGGCGGTTCTAGTCTGGACCGGACAACCGGCACGAAACGGGGACGTCCCCAGCGGGAGTGAACAGATGGATCACAGCGGGCACGGCATGAACATGGATCTGCCGCCGTTCACGCTGGGACGTGGGCTCGAATTCTCCGCGGACCCGTTCTTCCTCATCGGCTGCCTCGCCGCACTCGCCCTGTACGGCTACGGGGTCGTGCGGCTGCGCGGCCGGGGTGATGGCTGGCCGGTGAACCGGATCGTGTTCTTCGTCCTCGGCATCCTGTCGATCGCCCTGGTGATGTGCACCGGGCTCAACGACTACGGCATGGTCATGTTCAGCGTGCACATGGTGCAGCACATGGTGATCAGCATGGTGTCGCCGATCCTGCTGCTGCTGGGCGCCCCGGTGACGCTGGCGCTGCGGGCGCTCCCGGTTGCGGGGCGGGGCCGTACGGGTCCGCGCGAGCTGCTGCTCAAGCTGCTCCACAGCCGCTACATGAAGATCATCACGCACCCGGTGTTCACCATCCCGCTCTTCATCGCGAGCCTGTACGGGCTGTACTTCACGCCGCTGTTCGACTTCCTGATGGGGTCGACGACGGGCCACATCGTGATGATGGTGCACTTCCTGGCGGTCGGCCTGGTGTTCTTCTGGCCGATCATGGGCGTCGACCCCGGTCCGCACCGGCCCGGTTACGTGATGCGCATGCTGGAGCTCTTCGCGGGCATGCCGTTCCACGCGTTCTTCGGGATCGCGCTGATGATGGCGAGCCAGCCGATGGTGAAGGCGTATGAGAATCCCCCGGTCTCACTCGCCGTCGACGCCCTGAGCGACCAGTCCGCGGCCGGCGGCATCGCCTGGGCGTTCAGCGAGATCCCGTCCGTGCTGGTACTGATCGCGCTGGTCTTCCAGTGGTACCGCTCCGAGCAGCGGACGGCCAAGCGTTCCGACCGTGCCGCCGACCGGGACGGCGATCAGGAGCTGAAGGCGTACAACGCCTATCTCGCGTCGCTGCAGACCCGCGGACAGTAGCGGTGCAGGCCCCGGAGGGGTGACCATGGCTGCAACGGCCGTGCGGCCGGGTGAGGAGCGTGTGCTCATGCCTGGATCCACGAAGACCATGGGAGTGCTCACCGTCGGCGCGCTGGTCGCGGTGACGGCGTACACGGTGGCACTGGGGAGCAACGGCTGGCTCTGGTTCGGCTGGGTGATCCTGGGGCTCGCCACGCTGGGGATGGCCGCCACCCGCGACACCTGAGGCGGGACGGTGTGGTGGGCGGTGGTCCCGACCAGGTGAGCGTCGCCTCGGCGGCCAGGGCCGCCGAGGAGGCCCTCCAGGAGTACGCGACGGCCGGACGCGCCTGCTTCACGGTGCCCGAGCGGCGGCGGCCGACCACCGACGAGGTGCCGCGCAACGCGATGGATCCGGGGCCGTACGCCCTCCCGAGTAAGCCCGATCACTCCGAACGGCTGTTACACAACGATCATTGAGTGCGTCCGAGCGACCCCGGAATACTTCAGGGCCCCGGGGCCGTACGTATCCGAACACGTCCCCGTGCGGGCCGGGCCTTCGCCCGCCCGATTCACTCCTGAGCAGGGACAATCTTGCGTAAACGATCAAAGAAGGCGTACGCCGTCGTCGCTGCGGCCGCCGTCGTCCTGACGGCGGGCATGACCGGCCCGGCATCGGCGAGGACCGGCGCACCGGACACGGCATCCCCGGTCACCACCAAGGGCTTAGGAGCAGCCGGCAGGACCGTGCACACCGTCACCTTGATCACTGGTGACCGGGTCCTCGTGGACTCCCGTGGCCGGGTCGGCGGTATCCAGCGGGCGAAGGGCCGGGAGGACATACCGTTCTTCACCCAGACCCACAACGGTCGTACCCATGTGGTGCCGCGTGACGCCCGGCGGCTGATCGCCGACGGCACGCTGGACCAGCGGCTGTTCGACATCACCGGACTCTCCGAACCGGCGAGCCGCAAGGCCCACCGGGCGGGGCTGAAGGTCATCGTCGGCTACCGGGGATCGGCGGCCGAGTCCGCCCGCGCCGAGGTGCGGTCCTCCGACGGCACCACCGTCCGCCGGATTCTGTCGGCCCTCGACGCCGATGCCGTCACCGACGCCGGCGCCACCGACAGCACGGGCTCGCTGTGGGACGCCCTGACCCGTCAGCAGGACGACGGTTCGGCGGCCAGGACCTCCGGCATCGCACGGATCTGGCTGGACGGCGTGCGGAAGGCGTCGCTCGACCGCAGCACCGGCCAGATCGCCGCCCCGGCGGCCTGGGCCCGCTCGTACGACGGCGCCGGTGTGAAGATCGCCGTCGTGGACACCGGGATCGACGCCACCCACCCGGACCTGACGGGCCGGGTGGTGGCGGAGCAGAACTTCAGCGGCTCCCCTGACGCCCGGGACCGTGTCGGACACGGCACGCATGTGGCCTCCATCGCGGCCGGTACGGGGGCGAAGGACTCCCGGTTCAAAGGCGTGGCACCCGCAGCCCAGTTGATCAACGCCAAGGTGCTGGACGACCGGGGCGTCGGTGAAGACTCCGGCATCCTCGCGGGGGTCGACTGGGCCGTCGCCCAGGGTGCCGACATCATCAACATGAGCCTGGGCAGCCCCGACACCGTCGGGATCGACCCGCTGGAAGCCCAGGTCAACAAGGTTTCCGCGGAGAAGGACATCCTGTTCGCGATAGCCGCGGGCAACAGCGGGCCGGGGCGGGGCACGGTCGCATCGCCGGGCAGCGCCGACGCGGCCCTCACCGTCGGCGCCGTCGACGACGACGACCAGATCGCCGACTTCTCCAGCGTCGGGCCCCGCGCCGGGGACGGCGCCGTCAAGCCCGACATCACCGCGCCGGGCGTGGAGATCACGGCGGCCGCGGCGGCCGGCACCTCGGGACAGAACCCTCCCGGATACATCAGCCAGAGCGGCACGTCGATGGCGACCCCGCACGTCGCGGGCGCCGCGGCCGTCCTCAAGCAGAAGAACCCCGCCTGGACGGGCGCACAGATCAAGGCTGTCCTGACGGGCTCGGCCAAGGACGGCTCCCACTCGGTCTTCCAGCAGGGCGCGGGCCGGCTCGCCGTCGACAAGGCGATCGACCAGACGGTCTTCTCCGAACCGGGCTCGATCAGCCTGGGCACCCAGAAGTGGCCCCACACCGACGACACACCCGTCACCGAGCAGATGACGTACCGGAACAACGGCACCGCCGACGTGACGCTGGACCTGTCGCTGGCGGCGCCCACCGGCGGAGACGGACAGCCCGCGCCTGCCGGGTTCTTCACCCTCGGGACCCAGCGGATCACGGTTCCGGCGGGCGGCGACGCCACCGTGGATCTGACGGCCGACACCCGGCTCGGCGGCACGGTCGACGGCTCGTACTCGGCCACGGTCGTCGCGTCCGGAGGTGGCCGGACCGTGCGCACCGCGGCAGCGGTGGAGCGTGAGAGCGAATCGTACGACGTCACCTTCAAGACGATCGGACGCGACGGTGAAGCCAGCACTGCCTGGCAGGCCGATCTGAAGGGCTACCGCGAGTCCGCCGAGGGCCAGCGGTTCTTCCCGGATCTGTCATCGGGCTCCGCCACGGTCCGGCTGCCGCGCGGTACCTACAGCCTCGCCGCCGACATGCTGGTCGACCCCGCGGCCCCGGACAAGGGCGCCGATCTGATCAGCAATCCGCAGCTGTCGGTGACCGGTCCCACGACTGTCACCCTCGACGCCCGGACCACCCGGCCCGTGACCGTCAAGGTGCCGGACGCTGCCGCACGCCCCACGCGTGCCGGAATGATGTACACCCTGAACACACCCGAGACCTTCCTCATCGAGGGGGGCGAGTTCAGCAGCTTCGACAACCTGCGCACCGCCTACCAGGGGCCCGAGATGGACGACGGCTCCCTCACCCAGCAGTGGTCCGCGCAATGGGAGCGGGGCACCACCGAATACAACGTCCTCACCGGCGGCCCGGTCCAGGAGCTGGCCACCGGCTACAGCAAGACGTACACCCCCAAGGACATGGCCCTGGTGAAGGCAAGGATCGGATCGTCCGTACCCGGTCTCGACGGCGCCCTCGCGGCGCACGGCATGCTGGACCACGGAGGCGGCGTCGAAGCCCTCTACTCCGTGCAGTCGGCACCGGGAACGCGCCATGTGTATCTGTCCACGGCCGACGGGGCCGCTTGGAACATCGTCGCGGGTGTACTGGGCGAGGCGGACGCGGCGGGCTACCGGAGCTTCGACTCGGCGTATGAACTCGACGGGCCGCAGCGGTTCACGGCGGGGGCGACGTACACCGAGACCTTCAATGTCGGTGTACTGGGGCCGCGGTTGAAGGCGGACGACGGGCTCGTGCGCGACGGCGACGACATCTACGGCGCGTTGCCGCTGGTCAGTGACGGGGCGGGCCATTCCGGGTTCGCCCAGTACTCAGGTGCGAGCACCACCGTCCACCGCAACGGCGAGCTGTACACGCAGAAGGACGCTGCCATCGACCAGGAGCCCTTCACACTGCCGTCGGAAGCCGCCGCGTACACGGTGGCAACCACGATCCACCGGAACCCGACGTTCAACCGCACCGGGACGCGGATCGACGCCTCGTGGACCTTCAGCTCGGCCCGCACCGAGAGCCCGACGACGCTCCCGGTCTCCACGGTCCGTTTCCTGCCGCAGCTCGCGTTGGACTCCACCGTTCCGGCGGGCGACATGCAGACCGTCCCCGTCGAGGTGCAGGGCGCGGCGGCCGGCGCCAACCTGAAGAGCCTGCGCGTCCTGGTGTCGTACGACAACACGAAGTGGCTGTCCGCCCCGGTCGAGGCGGACAAGATCACGGTACGCGCCCCGGAGAAGGGCAAGGCGATTTCGCTGAAGGCCGTCGTCACCGACAGGAATGACAACCGGTCGACGGTCACGATCCACAACGCCTTCTTCGGCAGGTGAGGCGACACCGAACCGGAACCTGCGGGACTCGCGCGATCGGGTGAGACTCCGACGGACGGGACACAGCCCCGGGTGAGTTGAGGAGAGCGGCCCGCCGGAACCCAGGGAGGTTCCGGCGGGCCGCTGCCTTCCCGTGCGGGGCCGCCGGGAAGCCTCGACCGGTGCCCAGCCGTTCTGTCACGGCTCAGCGTGCCGGCACCGGGACGGGGCGAACGGGGCAGTCGGCCGGGGCGAGGCGTCCTTCCTCGCCGACCAGGCTCACGGACACGGTCCCCTGCGCATCCGCCGCGTACGCGGCCGTGCAGACGAGCTGGTCGCGGGCGGGGGCGGTCAGCCGTGTCACCCGCAGGCGCAGCTCGACCTCGACGGTGAGGTCGCCCCTCACGATCCGGCCCACGGCGGATGCCGCACGGGGCAGCGAGGGAGCGTTGCGGAACCCGGCCCGCCGTTCGGCCTTGTCCGGCCCGGCGAGCAGGGCGGTGACGGCCGCGCGTGGCGAGAGGGGCCCGCTCGTCTCCTCACCCGCCGGTGGCGAACCGCCGAGGCCGTCCGGCCTGTGCGCCCCGTCCGGGCGGGCCGAGGAGTCATCCGGCCCGACGGAGCCCTCGACGCCGCTCCGCCACGGTGCGTCGACAGTCCTCGGCACGGGCAGCAGTTCGTTGTCGGGGGAGAAGAAGAACAGCAGCACACGTCCCTCGCGCGGGGGAAGCAGATCGGCGACAGCCGGGCTGCCGGCCTCGATCACGGCCGTCTCCTGGATACCGCAGCCCACGAGCGGGCCCACGGCGAGCACCAGCAGCGCGGCGAGCCGGACCGCCCGGCGGGCAGGGAACGCCGGCTTCACCACGCGGCGGCCTCCGTCCGCTCGCGGCTGTCCCCCGGTCCCGTGCCACCGTGCGCAGACGCCGGACCGTCCGCGCCGCGACCGGACGCGGGCCCGCCGAAGGGCAGTTCCACCGTGAACAGGGCGCCGCCGCCGGGCGCGTTCTCCGCGCGGATCGTGCCGCCGTGCAGGTGTACGTTCTCCTCGGTGATCGCGAGACCGAGGCCGCTGCCCGATGAACGGGATCGTGCGGCGTCCGCCTTGTAGAAACGGTCGAAGATGTGCGGCAGCGCGTCCGGCGCGATCCCGGGGCCGCTGTCGTGCACCTCGGTGATCAGCGCGCCCCCGCGTGCCGACAGCCGCACAGTGACCGGTTCGGCACCATGGCGCAGGGCGTTGCCGACCAGGTTGGCCACGATGACGTCGAAGCGGCGCGGGTCGAGGCGGATACGGAAGCCCTCGGGCAGCTCCGCGCGGACCCGGCCGAGCCACTGCCTGCCGGACAGGGTGCTGCGCACGGCCTCCGCCGCATCCACCTCGTCGGCGTTGAGCTCCGCCGCGCGGGCGTCGAAGCGGGAGATCTCCATCAGATCCTCCACCAGTACGGCCAGTCTGCCGGTCTCGGTACTGATCAGGCGCACCGCCCGAGCGGTGTCCGGGTCGAGCGTCTCGGCGTCCTCGTCCACCACGTCCGTGACGGCGAGCATGCCGGCGAGTGGGGTGCGCAACTCGTGGGAGACGTCCGAGGCGAAGCGTCGGGCCCGCGTCCCGGCGTCCCGCAACTCCTGCACGGAGCCTTCGAGGCGGGCTGCCGACTCGTTGAACGTCCTGGCCAGGTCGGCCATTTCGTCCCTGCCGTGTACGGGGATACGCGTGTCGAGCCGCCCGCCGCCCATGGAGTGTGCGGCACGCCGCAGTGCACGGACGGGGCGTAGCACGCTGCGCGCCGCGAGCAGTGCGGGCACCAGGGCCACGGCCAGACCCGGCAGCGCGCCGTCGCGGGCCGCGGTCACCAGCGCGTCGATGTCCGCCTCCTCGTTCGTCATGGGCATCACGGCGAAGAGAACGAGGCCGCTCGGCACCGCGTCGCCGCCGGCGACGACCCGGGTCATCACCGGCATCCCGATCGTCAGATACGCGGTCCCGTCCTTGACGACCCGCTCGAAACTGCCGTGCGGCGAAGTGAGCGCGGTGCGGCGCAGCTCCGCGGTCAGAACACCGGAGACCGGCCGGTCACCTGAGGAGGCGCGCAACGAGCCGTACTCGGCGAAGACGATCCACGGATGGGGTTTGGCGCGCGCCGCGATGTCGTAGAGGTACCACCGCAGCGAATCCGGATCCAGGGGAAGGGTGGGGACGAACTGCTCGACCTCCTCGCGGAAGGAGGTGACGGCCGTGTCCTGCGCACGCGCGAGGACAGCGCTGCGCGCCTCCCGGTAGGTCAACGCGGCGGTCGTGGCGGCGCTGACCGCGGCCACCAGCAGGAATCCGATCACCAGCCGGGTGCGCAGCCCGAACGCGGCGGTCGCTCCGGGCATCCTCACAGCGGACCGAAGCGGTAGCCGAAGCCCCGTACGGTCTGAATGTACCGAGGACTGCGGGAGGGATCCTCGATCTTGACGCGCAGCCGGCGCACGCAGGCGTCCACCAGCCGGACGTCGCAGTGGTATTCGTGCTCCCAGACGTCTTCCAGGAGCTGCTGCCGGCTGAAGACCTGTTCCGGCACCGCCGACAGGCGCAGCAGAAGCTTCAGTTCGGAGGGCGCGAGGGCGACCTGGTCGCCCGCCATGGAGACGGTGTATCCGACGCGGTCGATGTCGAGTCCACCGTGGTGCTCGACGGCGGGCCTCGCGTCGGTCGGGCTTTCGATGCGGCGCAGCACGGCACGTATGCGGGCCTCGATGACCTCGGTACGGGCGGGCTTGACGATGTAGTCGTCCGCACCCGCCTCCAGGCCGACGACGATGTCGATGTCGTCGCCGCGCGCGGTCAGCATGATGATCGGCAACTGGCTCGTCTCGCGTACCCGGCAGCACACCTGGACGCCGCTCATGGCGGGCAGCATCAGGTCCAGCAGCAGGAGATCGGGGCGAAAGGCACGCAGTGCCTCCAGACCGGCCTCGCCGGTCGCGGTGGCGAGGACCTCGTGCCCGCGCCGGAGCAGCCCGAGCTCGACGCCCTCGCGCACGGAGGGATCGTCTTCGACGAGGAGGACGCGTGGCATGGCGGGATCTCCGGGGTCGTGGGGAAGGGGGAGTCGTGAAGGGTTCGGCGAGCGGCGGGGACTGAACCGGGAGTTCGGATGCCGTGTCCGTGATCTGCCCGCGCGTCACCGGTCAGCCGGCGTCCCGTGGAACGGCGCCGTGCCGAACCGCCCGGCGCCGTCCCGGTACCGCGCCTCGCGGAGCCCCACCCGATGCGCCGGACGGGGAGGTCCCTCCGGCCGGGGCATGAGGTGTCGACGGGTCATGGTCGTACTCCAGGAGGTGAGGCAGCGGTGACTCCTCATACTCCCAGGCGTACGCGGGGGTGGTGACAGGCAGTCATACGTGCTGGACGTGCCCGGGTTCGTCACGTAGGGAGAGGGAGCCGAGTCACCGATGCGGTCCGGGCAGCCCCTGTCCACGCGCCCGGCACGGTTCCCTTCCGGGACCGAGTGGCACAGGCGTACCGTGGGGCCGCGCATCCCGGGCCTCAGGCGGGTCGCACGGAACGTCCGGTACCGGCCATGTGCGAAGGGGTTCGATGAAGTACGGGGGCGCCCTCGTGGGCCTTTTCCTCGTCCCGGGGGTATGGGGAGCAGTAAGCCTCGGAGGCGCGCTGACGGCCTCGACGGAGATCGTCTGTCCCGGGGCGAACGTGGGCCAGGACGGCGAGGAGCACCCAGGGCCCATGCGGCGCGGGGACACCCGGTGCGCGGTGCTCGACGGAAGCGTCCATGTCGCGACACGCACCTACGAGCAGCAACAGCGGGTCCAGTCCCTGGAGCGGCGCCAGGACGCCCGGAACGGCGCCCTGCTCCTGGCATACGGCGCCACGGGCGGAGCCCTGGTGTGGCGCGCCCAGCGGCCGAGGTCCGGCAGGGACTGAGCCCGCCGCCCGCGCCCCGCTCCTCGGCGGGGCCGGACGGCTTCACGGTGCGGGCGGGGTCGCTGGACGTCGAAGCTCCAGGACGACCGCGGTTCCGGCTACGGACCGGTCCTCGTGCATGGTGATCACCTGACCCTGCCGAAGGTGACGCCACTGCGAGGCGTCGAGAGGGGCGAGCCGTACCGGAGCTCGTCCACCGGGCTCCAGGAACGGCGTGCATTCCACCCAGAGGCGCGCGATGTCCAACGCCGGCTCGCCGCTCGGGGCCCGGTGTCCGATGTCCCACATCGGGCGCAGGACCCCGGCACCGGTTATGGGTGTCTGCCGTCGTGCTTCGGCAGCCGGGCGGAGGGTGAGGTCGGCCCGGATCACACCGTTCCGGGCCTCGTAGCAGCGCCAGTGGCACCACGCCGCACTGGTCTCGAGCTGCATCTGTTCGGCGGCAGCGGCCAGGGTCTCCCAGAAGCCGGGCGGAAGCGGCTGGACGTCACCGAGTTCCTCCAGCAGGCCGAGAGCCACTTCCCACTCGTCGTGGGTGAGGTACTCCCAGACGTCGTCGACCGTGATGTCGTTCGCCGTCGCGTTCTCCTCGGGCGTCAGCAGGGCGGCGGCTTCGAGCAGTTGGGAAACATCCATGCCCTGATTCTGGACGACGTAAAACCGCGCAGCTCCGATGCCGAGCTCGTGGGAAGCACAGCGGCTCGGGTTCGTCCGGGTACCCGGGAATGGACACGTCGCGCTGGTCGTCACCGAGCGCCTGGCCCGCCCCCGATTCGAATATCTCCACCTCGGTGTCCGTGCGCCGGGTGAGCGCGAGGGGCGGTGCTAAGGTCGCGCCATGCCACGTACGGACAGGGCGTCGCGGGTCATCGCCGCACCATCCGATCGCGTCTGGGCCGCGCTCGTCGACCGTGAGGCGGTCGCCGCTTGGCTTCCTCCAGCCGGGATGACCGGCAGGTTCGAGCAGTACGATGCCCGGCCGGGTGGGTCGTACCGGTTGGTGCTGACCTATTCCGACGCATCCGGCGCCCCCGGTAAAGCGACCGCGGATTCGGACGTCGTCGAGGGTCGCTTCGTCGACGTCGTCGCCGGTGTGCGGGTCGTGCAGGCGGTGGACTTCGTCTCCGACGATCCTGCCTACGCCGGCACGATGATCATGACCTGGAGGGTCACCCCTGTCGGAGGGGAGACGCGCGTCGACATCGTTGCCGAAGACGTCCCGGACGGCATCTCCGCAGAGGACCACGCCGCAGGCTTCACGTCCTCTCTGGCGAACCTGGCCGTCTACGTCGGTCCCGACCGCTGCTGAGGCCACGTCAAGCGCACTGCTCGAACAGCGAGCGCCTCGGCCGGCCCGGCACGGTGCCAGGCCGCGGTGCAGGCGGGACGGGAGAGGTCGCGGGGGCAGGCGGCATGGAGCACAGGGACCGGCAACCTGCCCTGTGGGCGTCAGTCCTTCGGTTTCCTGCGTTCCCAGGCTTCCCGGGCCTCCAGGGGGACCCGTCCCCGGGACGGCACGTCGTAGCCGTGGGCCCGTGCCCACGAACGGATCGACCTGGTGTCGACGGGCCGGGTGACGGGAAAGGGCCCAGGTTTCCAGAGCTGGGGGCGTGCGGGTTCGAAACGGGCGGACGCCTCGACGATGCCGGCCGGGAACAGGGGGACCTGGATCTGACCGCCGAGGACGGCGGTGAGGAAGGCGGTCAGGGTCCCGTCGTACGTGAACCAGCCGGGGCCACGGGCCTGGTTGACCGCGATGCGCCAGCGGTCGGGGTCCGCTGCGGGATCCGTGATCCAGAAGAGGTACTCGCCGTTGTCGGTTCCGGCGCAGGCGAAGAGCGTTTCGGGATCGTACGGAACGGGATGCGTCCCCTGTTCGTAGTCCTTGCGCAACTGTGCCCGGATCCGGCCGGGCATGGGGCCCGTGAGGTTGACGTACTCGGTCACGCCGTGCGGGTGGTAGACGTGGAGATAGTCGTTGAACACGCCGGGCCCGTAGCGGTCCGCCAGTTGTCTGTAGTCCTGTGGCAGCGGCATGCCGAGGTTCGCTTCGACTGTCTCCCAGTGGATGTTCATGGCCTGGTCCGGAGGCGGGCAGAGCTGGGTGAGGGCGGTCATGTCGGCCATCGGATTCCTGAGGCTCCCGTTCTGGCTCGTGGTCATCCAGCCGGCGGCTCGTCGCGGCGTCGGCTCTACGCCCCAGTGTGGCGGAAGAACGGGAGACCACCTCGGCGGCGGGCCCGGAGCAAGCTCGAGGCCCGTCAGTAACGGGCGTTGACCGGGAGGTTGGCCTGGCCGCCGTCCTCGCGCATGGTCTGCGGGCCGTCGCGGCGTTCACCGTTGTCCGGGTCGCCGCAGGTCTCCCTCGGTCCGCGGCTTCCCGGAGAGGCCCGGAAGAGGGCTACGATCGATCGCCGGAGAGCAGCGACGAGCTCGTACGGACCGTCGACCGTATGTGACCTGGCAGAACGCGGCCAACAGCCCGGTCCAGAAGGCTAGGAGAGATGCTGTGTTCTATTACGTCCTGAAGTACGTCGTGCTGGGCCCCTTGCTCCGCCTGACGTTCCGGCCCCGCATCGAAGGGCTCGAACACATCCCGGACGACGGTGCCGCCATCGTCGCGGGCAACCATCTCTCCTTCTCCGACCACTTCCTGATGCCCGCGATCCTCAAGCGCCGCATCACGTTCCTCGCGAAGGCCGAGTACTTCACCGGCCCGGGCATCAAGGGCAAGCTGACCGCGGCGTTCTTCCACAGCATCGGGCAGATCCCCGTGGACCGGTCCGGCAAGGAAGCGGGGCAGGCGGCCATCCGCGAAGGGCTGGGGGTGCTGAGCAAGGGTGAACTGCTGGGCATCTATCCGGAAGGCACCCGCTCGCACGACGGACGGCTGTACAAGGGCAAGGTCGGGGTCGCGGTGATGGCGATCAAGGCAGGGGTCCCGGTCATCCCCTGCGCGATGGTCGGCACGTTCGAGATCCAGCCCCCCGGGCAGAAGGTGCCCAAGATCAAGCGGGTCACGATCCGCTTCGGGGAACCGCTGGACTTCTCCCGCTACGCCGGCCTGGAGGACCAGAAGGCGGCTGTCCGGGCGGTCACGGACGAGATCATGTACGCCATCCTCGGGCTCTCCGGACAGGAGTACGTCGACCAGTACGCCGTCAAGGCGAAGGCGGCGCAGGCCGAGGAGTCCAAGAAGTTCCCGCGGCGGACACGCTGAGCGGGGAATCTGCTGCGGGCCGATTTACCTGTCCGGGCCGATGAGGCAGCCGTAGCGTTCTCCGTATGAGCAGAGGACGAGCGTTCGTACTGGGCGCGACGGGACAGATCGGCCGGGCCGCGGTGCGGGCTCTGGCCGAGGACGGCTGGGAGGTGACCGCGGCCTCCCGCGGTGGTGGCCGGGACGGCACCTGGGACGACGGGGTCCGCACCGTCGCACTCGACCGCGAGGAGGCGGGGGCGCCGGCATCGGCGCTCGGCGACGGGTGCGATGTCCTGGTCGACGTGGTCGCCTTCGGCCGGGATCACGCGGCGCAGCTGGCGGGGCTCGCGGACCTGGCCGGGTCCGCGGTCGTCATGTCCAGCGGCGCGGTGTACGAGGACGACCGGGGCCGCAGTTTCGACACCCAGGGTGAGCCGGACGGATTCCCGGAATATCCGGTGCCGATCCCGGAGACGCAGCGCACGGTGGCGCCCGGGGACGCCACGTACGGGACACGGAAGGTGGCGCTCGAGGAGCAACTGCTGGCGGTCGGCGAAGCGTTGCCCGTGACACTGCTGCGGGCGGGCGCGGTGCACGGGGAGCACTGCAGGACGCCGCGCGAGCTGTACTTCGTCAAGCGTCTGCTGGACGGACGCCGGCGGCGGGTCCTCGCGTACGGCGGGGCGAGCCGCTTCCATCCGGTCCATGTGTCCAACGTCGCCGAGCTGATACGGCTCGCCGCTCTGCGACCGGCCTCCCGGGTGCTCAACGCGGGGGACCCGCAGGCACCGACCGTCGCCGAGATCGGCGCGGCCGTGGATGACGTGCTCGGTCTGGAGACCGAGACGGTCCTGGTGGCCGGTGCGCCGCCCGAAGGCGGTATCGGGGAGACGCCGTGGAGCGGCGCGCATCCCGTCGTGTACGACATGTCGGCCGCCGAACGGGAGCTGGGCTACCGCCCGGTGACGGGCTATGCCCCGTCGCTGCCGCAGACCGTCGAATGGCTCGCCGCGCAGCTCGACGGGCGCGACTGGACGCAGGCCTTCCCGAAGATGGCGCGCGCCTACGGCGAGGCGCTCTTCGACTACGCGGCCGAGGACGCCTGGCTGGATCGGCACGACCGGAGGGCGTGAACACGCCCCGCCGGCCGGGGGATGTCGGCGGGGTGGCACGGCCGGGGGTGAGCGGGCGGCCGCCGGAAGACATCGGCCGCCCGCCCACGTTCAGGTGGTGCTCACGGCTTCGGTGTGGCGTGCGGGGCGCACGTCACATCGCGCCGGTCGGTCTTCCCGGTGAGCAGGTAGGTGTCCACCCGCTCGTTGACGCAGGGGTTGACCAGTCCGGTGACTCCGTGCGAGCCGGCACCCTCCTCGGTGATGAGGCGGGAGCCCTTGAAGCGCTTGTGCAGCTCGACGGCACCCTCGTACGGGGTGGCGGCATCGCGCGTGGACTGCACGATCAGCACCGGCGGCAGGCCCTTGCCCGTACGGACGTCCAACGGCGTCTGCTGCGTGGACGGCCAGGTCGCGCAGGGCAGGTTCATCCAGGCGTTGGCCCAGGTCATGAACGGGTGGTCCTGGTGGAGCCTGGTGTTGTCGCGGTCCCACTTCTTCCAGCTGGTGGGCCACTTGGCGTCCGCGCACTCGACCGCCGTGTAGACGGCGTTGCCGTTCTCCGAGCTGATGTTGCCCGCGGTGTCCGACAGGTCGGGTGCCGCGGCGTCGATCAGCGCCTGGGTGTCGCCGCCCAGATAGTCGCTCCAGATCTGGGCGGTGGGCGCCCAGGCGGAGTCGTAGTACGGCGCGCCCTGGAAGAATCCGATGAGCTCGGCGGGTCCGACGACGCCACCGATCGGGTTCTTCTTGGCCGCCGCGCGCAGCGTCAGCCACGCCTGCTCGACCTTCTCGGGCGTGTCACCGATGTGGTAGGCCGCGTCGTTCTCCGCGACCCACTCCTTCCAGTCGTTCCAGCGCGTCTGGAAGGCGATGTCCTGGTTGAGGTTGGCCTCGTACCAGATGTTGTCCTTCGCCGGGTTGACCACGCTGTCGACGACCATGCGGCGCACGTGCGACGGGAAGAGCGTGCCGTACACCGCGCCCAGGTAGGTGCCGTAGGAGACGCCCAGGAAGTTGAGCTTCTTCTCACCGAGCGCGGCGCGGATGACGTCCAGGTCACGTGCGGTGTTGGGCGTGGTCATGTGCGGCAGCATCTCGCCGCTGCGCTCGGCGCAGCCGTCGGCGTACTCGGCCGCGAGCTTGCGCTGGGCCCGCTTGTCGGCCTCGCTGTCCGGTACCGGGTCGGCCTTCGGGGCCTTCACGAACTCCTGCGGATCGATGCAGGAGATCGGCGCCGAGTGTCCGACGCCGCGCGGGTCGAAGCCGACGAAGTCGTATGCCTTCGCCGTCTTCGTCCAGAGCGGGTTCTTGGTGACGACGCGCTTCGGGAAGGCCATACCGGAGCCGCCGGGGCCTCCGGGGTTGTAGACGAGTGCGCCCTGGCGCTCGTCCTTCGTGCCCGTGCTGACGTGCCGGTCGACCGCGAGCTTGATCTGCTTGCCGTTCGGCTTGCTGTAGTCGAGCGGAACGCTCACCCAGCCGCACTGGATGGGTGCGGCGATCGCCCAGTCGGCCGGGCAGTCCGTCCAGTCGATACCCGCCTTCGCGGCTCGAGCGGCGGCGGTCTGTGCCCCGCGCGCCTCCTGGTCACCGTGGTGCCGGCTGTCGGCACCGGCGGCCGGTGCGGCTATCGCCCCCGCTATGAGCGTGCCCGCGATCAGTGTGCCGGCCGAACCGAGCATCGCTGTGCGTCTCAAGTCGAACCTCCCCCTGCGTGATGCGTCGCCGTGGCGGCGCGTTCGTTCATGTGTCCAGGCAGATCCTTTCGTCTGTGACGTTGCCGAGAACAGGGCGTACGCATGTTTCTTTACCGAACCAATAACCGGTGCCCGCTGTCCCGCTGAGCGAACTCAGGGCTTCCGGAGGGCTGCGGGCCCCTTCAGCAGCTCCTCCAGCGCCTCGTCCAGCACCGCGCGCAGCAGCCGTGCGTCGGCGGCGAGCGCGGTCACCAGGACAGCGGGACCGGCCAGCGGGGTGAGCGCGGCGGTGGGGCCGAGCAGGCGTGGCGCGGGGAGGGCGCCGCCGAACGCGGG
Organism: Streptomyces sp. NPDC005794; assembly: GCF_042871445.1. Lineage (NCBI taxonomy): Bacteria > Bacillati > Actinomycetota > Actinomycetes > Kitasatosporales > Streptomycetaceae > Streptomyces > Streptomyces sp. NPDC005794. The sequence continues at coordinate 151,689 of NZ_JBIAIN010000002.1, read as the reverse complement.
GTCGACGAGGAGCAGTTGTCCGACGGCCCGGTGGCCGCCCAGGACGGCCGGACCGTCCCAGCCTCCGGGCGTCCCCGGACCGTACGCCAGCTGCTGGTCGAGCAGTGGCCGTCCGGCTCTGCGTACCGTCAGACGGGTCGAGAGCCGGCCGGTGCGTTCTCCGTGGCGGCCCAGGATCTGTTCCTCCCGGAGTACCAGGCGTGCGGTGCCGGAGAGTTCGGCCCGGGTGGTCATGTCGAGCGCGCTGCCGTGGGCGGAGACGAGTTGTTCGGGGAGCCAGTGGAGTTCCGCCCCCTCCCCCACGCTCAGCCGTACGTCGTACGAGGCGGGGCCCGCGTCCGGGCCCGGCCCCGGCAGCGCCACGGTGGCGGCGGCGGAGTCCACCGTCACCCGGGCACCGTCCTCGGCCCGGGCCTCGATCGCGAGCCGGTCGCCGCCGAGGGGTGCGCTCATCGCACCGACCACGGTGACCCGCGCGTACGTGGTGTCCGGCGATCTGGTCCGGCGCAGGGCGAGCGGCCCGGCGCTCTCCAGCACCGGAAGGGCGGTGGACCCCCGCCCGTCTGCGACGGCCGTGATCCGGGCGGTGGCCGCGACGCTCATGCCGCCCAGTCCGCGAGCCGCGCCCGCACCCAGTCCGCGACGGGGGCGACACCGTCGTCCCCGGTCAGGGAGGTGAACACCACGGGGAGTGCGCCGCGCTGGGCGGCGGCGTCGCGGGCCATCCGGTCCAGGTCGGAGCCGACGTAGGGGGCGAGGTCGGTCTTGTTGATGACGAGCAGGTCGGCGGTCGTGACACCGGGGCCGCCCTTACGCGGGATGTCGTCGCCCCCCGCGACATCGATCACGAAGACCTGGGCGTCGACGAGCCCCTTGGAGAAGGTGGCGGTGAGGTTGTCGCCGCCCGATTCGACGAGGATCAGATCGAGGGGCCCCACGGAGTCCTCCAGGTCCTCGACGGCTTCGAGGTTGGCGGAGATGTCGTCGCGGATGGCGGTGTGCGGGCAGGCGCCGGTCTCGACGGCCTGGATGCGCTCGGGCGGCAGTACCGCGTTGCGGAGCAGGAAGGCGGCGTCCTCGCGGGTGTAGATGTCGTTGGTGACGACGGCGATGGAGACGCGGTCGCGCAGGGCCCGGCAGAGGGCGGCGACGGTGGCTGTCTTGCCCGAGCCGACCGGGCCGCCGAGGCCGATCCGCAGGGCGCGACGGGTTCCGTCGGGGCGGGCGGCGTCGGCGCTGACGGCCGTGGGGCCGTTGTGAGCGTGGTCGAGATGCATGGGTGCGGCTCCAGGTCTGTGGTTCCGGGGGTCAGGAGGCGAACAGGCGGACCGGCCAGGCCGCGTGGGCCTCGGCCGAGATGTCGAGCATCGGGGCGGAAGCGGCCGGCAGGGCGTCGATGCCGTGCCGTGCGGCCTCGGCGGCCTGTTCGGCCACCTGGTCGAGAGCGGGCGTGAGCCGGGCGAGGACCGCGGTGGCCTCGAAGGGGTCGAGGGACAGCAGGCGGACCACCGCGGTCGCCGGCCCGCTGACCGTTTCGTAGGCCACGCAGTGTGCGGCGTCGGCGGGCCCCAGGCCTGCGGCGCGTGCCGTGAGGCCGAGGACGACGGGCTGGTGGGCGCCGCGGGGCCGGGCTTCGGCGAGCGCGGCCAGTTCGGGGCTGGGCCAGGTGGCTCGCGCCGCCCTCATCAGCTGCCGGCCGAGCTTGCGTGCGACGTTCCTGAGGGCGGGCGAGGGCGTCCGGGCGTCGGCGGCCTCGTCGAGGGCGAGCGGGTCGAGGCCGTGGGCCGCCGCGGCGGCCAGCGCGGCGGAGGTGAGTCCGGTGGTGTGCAGTCGGCCCAGACAGAAGTCCGCCAGGCCCTGGGCGTTCCGGATGTGTCCTGCCTTGACGGCCGGCTCGGCACCACCGGAGTGGGCGTGGCCACCGGCGGGGAACCGGCCGTCGGCGAGGACGAGCAGGGCTGCGCGTGTCGTCATGAGGTGCTGTCCCGCCCTCAGAAGAGGAAGTAGCGCTGAGCCATGGGGAGTTCGGCGGCCGGGGCCGGTTCGACCGGATCACCGTCGATGGTGACGGCGAAGCTGTCGGGGTCGACGTGAACCTGAGGCAGGGCGTCGTTCTCCCGCATGTCCGCCTTGGTGACGCCGCGGGTGCTGGTGATCGGCACGAACGCCTTGCCGAGCCCAAGGCGCTCCGGCAGCCCCGCCTCGATGGCGGCGGAGGACACGAAGTTGAGGGAGTTGGATGCGGGAGCCCGGCCCATGGCACCGAACATCGGGCGGGGCATGACCGGCTGCGGAGTGGGGATCGAGGCGTTGGCGTCGCCCATCTGCGCGTACGCGATCTGGCCACCCTTGATCACGGTCTGCGGCTTGACGCCGAAGAAGGCCGGGTCCCAGAGCACGAGGTCGGCGAGCTTGCCGGTCTCGACGGAACCGATCTCCCGGTCAAGACCTTGGGCCACCGCCGGGTTGATGGTGTATTTGGCGACGTAGCGACGTGCCCGGTGATTGTCGGCGGGGCCGTCACCCGGCAGAGCGCCGCGTCGCCGTTTCATCACATGGGCGGTCTGCCAGGTACGCAGGATCACCTCGCCGATGCGGCCCATCGCCTGGGAGTCGGAGGAGATGATCGAGATGGCTCCGAGGTCATGGAGGATGTCCTCGGCCGCGATGGTCGAGGGCCGGATCCGGGACTCGGCGAAGGCCAGGTCCTCCGGCACCGTGGGGTTGAGGTGGTGGCAGACCATCAGCATGTCGAGGTGCTCCTCGATCGTGTTGACGGTGTGCGGCCGGGTCGGATTGGTGGAGCTGGGCAGGACGTACGGCTCCGAGACCACGCTGATGATGTCGGGAGCATGCCCGCCGCCCGCGCCCTCGGTGTGGTAAGCGTGGAGGGAACGCCCCGCGATGGCGGCCAGCGTGTCGGCGACGAACCCGGCCTCGTTGAGCGTGTCGGTGTGGATGGCGAGCTGGGCGCCGGTCTCCTCGCACACGCTCAGGCAGGCGTCGATGACGGCGGGGGTGGCTCCCCAGTCCTCATGGATCTTGAATCCCAGCGCTCCGGCGCGCAGTTGCGAGTGCATGGCTTCGCGGGACATCGTGTTGCCCTTGCCGAGCAGGCCTATGTTGACCGGGTAGCCCTCGAGCGCCTCGAACATCCGGGCAAGGTGCCAGGGCCCCGGAGTGATCGTCGTGGCCTTGGTCCCCTCGGCCGGGCCCGTGCCTCCGCCGACGAGTGTGGTGATCCCGGACGAGAGTGCCTGGCCGACAAGGGTCGGCGAGATGAAGTGGACGTGCGCGTCGATGGCGCCGGCGGTGATGAACCTGCCGTTGCCCGCGATGATCTCGGTCTCGGGCCCGATGACCAGATCGGGGTGGACGCCGTCCATCGTGTCCGGGTTCCCGGCCTTGCCGATCCCCGTGATCCGGCCGTCGCGGATACCTATGTCGGCCTTGACGACGCCCCAGTGGTCGATGATGACGGCACCCGTGACGACGGTGTCGGGGGCGCCTTCGGCGCGGGTGGTCCGCGCCTGGCCCATCGATTCACGGATGACCTTGCCGCCGCCGAACACGGCTTCGTCACCGGCCCGCCCGGGCCCGCCCGACCGGTCCTCCTCGATCTCGACGACGAGATCGGTGTCGGCGAGCCGGATGCGGTCGCCGGTGGTGGGCCCGAACAGGTCGGCGTACACGGGGCGGCTGAGCTCAGGCATCGAGGGAACCTCCGGTGTCGCCGCGCAGTCCTGGGACGATGCGCAGACCTGCGAGCGGGACGAGTTCGACATCGACGGGGACACCGGGCTCGAAGCGCACGGCGGTCCCGGCGGCGATGTTCAGCCGCAGCCCGTGGGCGGCGCGGCGATCGAAGTCCAGGCCGGTGTTGGCCTCGGCGAAGTGGTAGTGCGAGCCGACCTGGACGGGCCGGTCCGCGGCGTTGAGAACGGTGAGACGGGTGACCGGGCGGCCCTCGTTGAGCGGCACCGGGTCCTGCGCGTACAGGATCTCCCCTGGAATCATCGGCCGCTCCCCCGTCAGACGATCGGGTCGTGGACGGTGACGAGCTTGGTGCCGTCCGGGAAGGTGGCCTCGACCTGTACGTCGTGGATCATCTCCGGTATGCCGTCCATGACGTCGTCCCGGGTGAGGATCTTCCTGCCGGAGGCCATCAGCTCGGCCACGGTCCGGCCGTCGCGGGCGCCCTCCAGGAGGTGGGACGTGATCAGCGCGATCGCCTCGGGGTGATTCAGCCGCAGTCCGCGCGCCCTGCGCTTCTCTGCGACATCGGCCGCCACATGGATGAGCAGGCGTTCCTGTTCGTGCGGAGTCAGTTGCACGCTTCCACCCTCTTCGTCTTCCGCCCGGTACCTGCCCCGGACGCAGCGGGACCCTATCCCGCCTTCAACACTCTGTTGAACGATGAAGAGGGTTCCGCGACCAGGTATTGCACGTTAAGGCGGAAGTTTTTCCGGCGCGTTAACTGACCTTTTGCGCATCCATGGACATCAGCCCGCGCAACCCGCGCTCCAGGACGTCGGGTTCGGCCCCACCGAACAGCGCCTCCTGCGCCATGAACCCCTGAGCGGTGGCGATCATGGTGCGGGCCACATCGTCGGCCGGAACATCGGAGTGCATGAGACCGGCTGCCCGGTAGGCGTCCACCAACTTCGCCCAGGCCGCGCGCATGCCGGTGTACCCGTCGGCGAGAGCCTTCGCCAGCCGGTCGTTGCGCAGGGTCTCGGCCCACACCTGGACGATGAGCGCGGCACACGTGCGGCGCTCCATCCCGTACACCTGACCTTCGAAGACCCCGCGCAGCACCCTGCCGAGCAGCACGTCGGGAGTGGGTGGCGGGGTGAGCTCCGCAGCCTCCTCGAAGGCCCGCCGGATGCTGCGGAACGCCTCGTCGGCGATGGCCGCGATCAGGTCCTCCTTACCCGCGAAGTAGCGGTAGACGGCCCCTGCGGACAGCCCGACCTCTTTCAGCACGTCCTGCATCGAGGTGCCGTGGAAGCCGTTGCGGGCGAAGCAGCGCGCCGCCCCGGCGAGGATCTGCCGACGGCGGGCGTCGAGGTGCTCCTGGGATACGCGTGCCATGAGCCCAACCTAAAACGAACATTCCCTCTTGACAAGCACCGAAGCCGTGGAGACAGTGGGAACTGTAAAACGAACGATCCTTCTCTTTGAATTGAGGGCAACCGCCATGCCTGCTGAGCCGAATCGCCGCGCGCTCGCGGTCATCCTCCTCGTCCCCCTGATCGTGACGCTCAGCCTCTGGGCGTTCTCGTGGCCCGCCGCACGGATCGCCCCACGCGAGCTGCCCGTGGGCATCGCGGGTGCCGCACCTGCGGCCGATCAGCTGCAGAAGCGGTTCGAGCAACGCGAGGGCGCCTTCGAGATCCACCGTTACGACGACGCGGACGCCGCCCGTGCCGCGATCGAGGACCGGGCCGTATACGGCGCCGTCGTCGTCACCGAGAAGGGTCCGCAGCTCCTCACCGCCTCGGCGGCAGGCCCCGTCGTCTCGCAGCTGCTGACCGAGGCGGCCAAGGGCGCGGCACCCGCGGGGACCACCGTCCCGGTCACCGATGTCGTCGCGGCACCCGCCGCGGATCCGCGCGGCGCCGCGCTCGGCGCGAGCATCCTGCCGCTGGCCCTCGCCGGGGTCGCCGCCGGGGCCCTGGTCACCGTCATGAGACTGCGGGGCGCCCGAGCGGCCCTGACCCTTGTCGGTGCGGCGGGACTGGTGGGTGCCGCGGCCACGGCGGTCGCCCACAGCTGGCTGGGCGTGATCACGGGTGACTGGTGGGCGGATGCGGGTGTCATCGGGCTCACGGTGCTGGCCGTCGCCTCGGGCGTCGGCGGGCTCGCAGCGCTGCTCGGTACCAAGGGCCTCAGTGTGGGCGCACTGCTGATGGTGCTGCTCGGCAATTCCTTCTCGGGCGTCACCAGCGCACCCGAACTGCTTCCCGAACCGGTCGGCGAAATCGGCCAGTGGCTCCCGCCGGGCGCGGGCGGCTCATTGCTGAGGTCGGTCGCGTTCTTCGACGGGGCCGCCACGGGCGGGGCCGTGCTGATCCTGACGGCGTGGGCCGTACTGGGCCTGACCGCCGTACTGATCGGCGGGCGCCGGAAGCCGGAGGCGGACAGCGCGACGCAGCTCCCCGACCACCGTCACGAACCGGCCCGCACGAGCTGACGGCTCACCACCCGCCCGCCGAGCCGCGCCCCCCGCCTGGACGGGCAGGGGGCGCGACTCTTCGCGGTTCCATGACCGCCGGGTGCCCGCACCCGCGTCAGCGGTCCCGGCCCTCGTGGCCGCGGTGCTCCGCCGCGATACCGAAGCGGCGCCGTTCGCCCGTAGCAGACGACGCGGAGCGGATCGAGGACACCGAGCTGATCACCTGCTCCTGGCCTGCCGCCTCGTCCGCCGCAGCCTCCTCGTTCTCGAGTCGCTGCAGGTCAGCCGCCGACACCAGGGCGATCAACGGCTTCCCGTGCCGCGTCACCACCACGCGTTCGCCCCCGTAGACGACGCGGTTGATCAGTTCGGCGAGCTCCGCCCGGGCTTGCGTCACCGGAATCTCGTAGGCCATACCCCCATCTTAACCTCCTGTACGTCCTGTACATTTTTTACGTACTTCGATTCGCCGTGGTCCGAGGAGAGGCATCGTCATGTTCCGTCCCGCCGCCCGCTATGTACTGCCCGAATTCACCGAGCGCACCGCTTACGGGTCGCGGAGCATGGACCCGTACTCGAAGCTGCTGTCGGAGCGGATCGTCTTCCTCGGCACACCCGTCGACGACACCGCGGCGACCGACTTGATCGCACAGTTCATGTACCTGGAGCACGCGGACCCCGACCGGCCGCTGTCGCTCTACATCAACTCACCCGGTGGCTCCTTCAACGCCATGACGGCGATCTACGACACCATGCACTTCCTCGCCTGCGAGGTGGAGACCTTCTGTCTCGGTCAGGCGGGTTCCAGTGCCGCGGTACTGCTCGCGGCCGGCGCGCCCGGACGCCGACATGCCCTGCCGGGCGCCCGGGTAGTCATTCAGCAACCCGCTCTGGACGAGCCGGTGCAGGGGCAGCCCTCCGATCTCGAGATCCAGGCCCGTGAGTTGGAGCGCGAGCGCGAGCTGCTCACGGCCATGCTGGCCCGTCACACGGGGCGCTCCACGCGGGAGATCAGCGCCGACATCGAACGGGACACCATCCTCGACGCCCCGGCCGCCCTGGCGTTCGGGCTGGTGGACCATGTCGTGGAGAACCGCACGCCGTCCCAGCCACCGCATCCCGCGAGGTGAACGCCCCATGCTCTCGCCCCAGTTCCCGCCACTTCCCGCGCTGACCCGCGCCGAGGCCGAGTTCATCGACCGCTACCTGGAGGCACTCGACCAGCTCGGCCGCATCAACCCCGCACGCGGCAGCGACACGTACGGGGCACTCCGGGCGGCCCAGGCTCTCGCGTCCCGGGCCGTCGCACTCCGCGACGCGCTCGTGTTGATGCACGAGCGGGGTGAGTCGCAGATCCACGCGGACACCCTGGCCAGGGCACTTCGACTGCTGGACGGAGAGCGTCGCGCCGGGCGGGTCGCCGTGCCTCCCGCACCGTCGAGTTGAGCGCGTCCACTGCCCGACTCGGGCTGCCGGTGCGGTTTTCGACGCCCCTTCACGACACGCCCGACAGGCCGATGAGTTTTCCTCGCTCGTTCGGCGTAGAAGCTCCCCCTGTCGAGGGACAGCCCAACTTGCGCACCGAGCGCGGACACTGAACGGAATGCATCGTTCCGCCCCTGGTACACGGCTGGTCCGGTGCAGCCGTCACGGCTCGGAGCCGGCCGCGTCCACCCGATCGGATCAGTCGTGACGACTCTCACATATGCCTACGTCAGCGAGGAAATCCGGCAGGTCGTGAGTAAAGATCCCTGGGACGACAAGCCCCCGCCACCACGGCGGGGCGGTCCGGGCGGACGCCGAGTCCTGCCGCTGCCCGGATGCCTGGTCGACAGGAATGGATCGGCAGGAGTGGAGGACCCGAGCACAACGGGCCGACCGGATATCCGGGCGGCCCTCGGGGTGAAGCCGCTTCGCGCGGCCGGGCAACTTCGCCAGCCCGAACCCGACAGGTCATCCTTCACAGGCGGCTGACGAAGGGTTGCGCATGACTGCGCAGGTTCATGTCCGCTCACTGTTCGCCCGGGCCGGCACGGCCTCGGTTCTGACATTCGCCGTAGGAACCACCATGCTGGCCCCGGGGTTCGTGAACGACGCCGAGGCCGCCGTCCATTCGACGAAGGCCCTCAAGATCGCAGCCTCGAAGAAGGGCGCTCCCTACAGCTGGGGCGCCACCGGCCCCCATCGGTTCGACTGCTCCGGGCTCACGCTCTACGCGTTCAAGAAGGCCGGCAAGAAACTCCCCCGCACGGCTCAGCAGCAGTACAACACGACCCGCCATATCTCCAGGTCGCAGCGGCAACGCGGCGACCTGGTCTTTTTCCACGCGGGCCGCAGTGTGTACCACGTCGGCATCTACGCCGGCAGTGGGAAGGTCTGGCACTCACCGAAGACCGGCGCCGTGGTCCGGCTGGAGAAGATCTGGTCCGGCAGCGTCTGGTACGGGAGGGTCCGCTGACAGCCTTCGTCGCCTGATCTCAGTGCAGGAGGGGCCCGGTCACCAGGAGGAGTCCCAGCGCGGTGAGCGCCGTGCCGCTGCCGCCCTCGATCGCACGGGCGGTACGCGGCCGGCGCAGCCACCGGCCCAGGCGGTCCACCAGCAGGGCCACGGCCGGGAACCAGACGAGGGCGAGCAGGACGACCAGCGACGCCAGCAGCAGCGTCCTGGGCAGAGGCGGCCTGCCGTCGGGGACGAACTGGGGCAGCAGGCTGAGGAAGAGCACGGGCGCCTTGGGGTTGAGGGCGTTGGTGAGGAAGCCCTGGCGCAGTGAGCAGGTCAGCTGACCGGCAGGGGCGCCGTCGCGAGGACCGTACGCACAGCTGTGGAGATCTGCTCCTGCGTCAGGTCCGCCCGGGCGGTCAGTCGCAGCCTGGAGATCCCGTCCGGCACCGACGGCGGCCGGAAGCACCCCACGGCGAGACCCGCCGCACGGCAGTCGGCGGCCCAGCGCACCGCCGACTCCGCCGAGGGCGCGCGGACCGACACGACGGCGGCGTCCGGCCGTACCGCGGTCAGTCCGGCCGCCGTCAGCCGGCCGTGCAGTTCCACGGCGACGGCCCCGGCCCTCGCCGCGCGTCCGGGTTCGCGGCGCAGCAGACGCAGGGCCCCCAGGGCCGCACCGACGGCGGCCGGGGCGAGACCGGTGTCGAAGATGAACGTACGGGCCGTGTTGACCAGGTGGCTGATGACCCGGGCGGGGCCAAGCACCGCTCCGCCCTGACTGCCGAGCGACTTGGAGAGGGTGAGGGTGGCGACGACGCCTTCGCCGCCCGCGAGTCCTGCGGCCTCGAGCGCGCCGCGTCCGCCCGTGCCCAGGACGCCCAGCCCATGGGCGTCGTCCACGAGGAGGGCTGCGCCCGCGTCGCGGCAGACGTCGGCGAGTGCGGCCAGCGGGGCGGCGTCGCCGTCCACCGAGAAGACGGAGTCGGTCACGGCAAGCGCCCGTCCGTCGTGCGTGTGGAGCACCTTGCACACGGCCTCGGGATCCGCGTGCGGCGCGACGGTGACGGCGGCCCGGGAGAGCCTGCAGCCGTCGACGATCGAGGCGTGGTTGCCGGCGTCGGACACGATCAGCGAGTCGTGTCCGGTGAGCGCCGTGAGTGCGGCGAGGTTGGCCGCGTAGCCGGAGGAGAACACCAGGGCGGCTTCGAAACCACAGAAAGCGGCGAGTTCGCGTTCGAGTTCCGCGTGCAGTGCGGTGGATCCGGTGACGAGCCGCGAGCCGGTGGCCCCCGCGCCCCATGTCCGTGCCGCCTCGGCCGCGGCTGCGGTGACCTCCGGGTTGCGGCTCAGCCCCAGGTAGTCGTTGCTCGCGAGGTCCAGCAGTTCCGTCGCGGCGGGCCGGGAGCGCAGCGTCCGGACGAGTCCGGCGTCGGTACGGCGCCGGGCCTCGTCGTCGATCCAGTCGAACGGGGCGTAGGACATGGGCGGGTCCCTTTTTGTAGGCAGCTCACAGACCCTAACCGGGCGCGCAACAGGCCAGGGTGTGGCAATACACACAGCATCGACCGACTCTGCTGTCCGGTTCCTCCTTGGCCGATGACGGTGCCGTACGTCAGGATCAAGGCCATGGACCTGCTGAACACGCTGGTGGAAAAGGGGCTGCGGCGCGAACTGCCGACCCGTGACGAAGCGCTCGCCGTGCTGGCGACCTCCGACGACGAACTGCTCGATGTGGTGGCCGCGGCCGGAAAGGTGCGCCGCCAGTGGTTCGGCCGGCGCGTCAAGCTCAACTATCTGGTGAACCTGAAGTCGGGTCTCTGCCCCGAGGACTGCTCGTACTGCTCGCAGCGGCTCGGCTCCAAGGCGGAGATCCTCAAGTACACCTGGCTGAAACCGGACGAGGCGAAGAAGGCCGCCGCCGCGGGGGTGGCCGGCGGTGCCAAGCGGGTGTGTCTGGTGGCCAGCGGCCGGGGACCGACCGACCGCGACGTCGACCGGGTGTCGCAGACGATCGAGGCCATCAAGGAGCAGCACGAGGACGTCGAGGTGTGTGCCTGCCTCGGTCTGCTCTCGGAGGGCCAGGCCGACCGTCTGAGGTCGGCGGGCGCCGACGCGTACAACCACAACCTCAACACCTCGGAGGGGACGTACGGGGACATCACGACCACGCACACGTACGCAGACCGGGTGGACACCGTGCAGCAGGCCCAGGCCGCCGGGCTCTCGGCGTGCTCCGGTCTGATCGCGGGCATGGGCGAGACCGACGCCGACCTGGTGGACGTGGTCTTCTCGCTGCGCGAGCTGGATCCGGACTCGGTGCCGGTGAACTTCCTGATTCCCATGGAGGGGACCCCGCTCGCGAAGGACTGGCACCTCACGCCGCAGCGGTGCCTGCGCATCCTGGCGATGGTCAGGTTCGTGTGCCCGGATGTCGAGGTCCGGCTCGCGGGCGGCCGTGAGGTCCATCTGCGTTCGATGCAGCCGCTCGCCCTGAACCTCGTCAACTCCATCTTCCTGGGTGACTATCTGACCAGTGAGGGCCAGTCCGGACAGACCGACCTCGACATGATCGCCGACGCGGGTTTCGAGGTGGAGGGAGCCGCCACGACGACGCTCCCCGAGCACCGTGCGCCGGCGGCCGGCGGCTGCGGCTCGCACGAGGGCGGCTGCGCTCCGTGCGGCGACACCGCCGAGGCCGCGCCGGAGCCGGCCGGCGCGCTGACAGCGCGTACGGATCTGGTGGCGGTACGCCGTCGCGGCGCCGGGACGGATCTCGCGCCCAATGCCTGATCCGCTCCGCCCCGCAGAACTCCGCGCCCTGGACCGGGCCCACGTCTGGCACCCCTACGGCCCGATGCCGGGCCGGCAGGAGCCGCTGGTCGTCGAGTCCGCGTCGGGGGTGCGTCTCCGGCTCGCCGAACCCGCTCAGGGTCAGCGCGAGTTGGTGGACGGAATGTCCTCCTGGTGGTCGGCGGTCCACGGCTACAACCATCCGGTGCTCAACGAGGCCGCTCGCGGCCAGCTGGACCGGATGAGCCACGTGATGTTCGGCGGGCTCACGCACGAGCCCGCCGTCCGGCTGGCGACCCGGCTGGTGGAGATCACTCCCGGTCCGCTGCAGCACGTCTTTCTCGCGGATTCGGGGTCGGTCTCCGTCGAGGTCGCGGTGAAGATGTGCCTGCAGTACTGGCGTTCGGCGGGGCGGCCGGCCAAGCACCGGCTGCTGACCTGGCGCGGCGGCTACCACGGGGACACCTGGCAGCCGATGTCGGTGTGCGACCCCGAGGGCGGGATGCACGAGCTGTGGTCGGGTTCCCTCCCTCGGCAGATCTTCGCGGACGCCCCTCCGGACGGCTTCGACGCCGAGCCGGACGAGGGCTACGCCAGGCATCTGCGCGAGCTGATAGCCGCCCATGCCGACGAGTTGGCAGCGGTGATCGTGGAGCCCGTGGTGCAGGGGGCGGGCGGGATGCGCTTCCACTCCCCCGCGTATCTGCGGGTGCTCCGCGAGGCGTGCGACGCCAACGACGTGCTGCTGGTGTTCGACGAGATCGCGACGGGGTTCGGCCGTACCGGGCAGTTGTTCGCGGCAGGGCACGCCGGGGTGTCACCGGATGTCATGTGCGTCGGCAAGGCGCTGACCGGCGGCTATCTGACGCTGGCTGCGACGCTGTGCACCTCGGAGGTGGCGCAGGGCATCTCGAGCGGGGACGTGCCGGTACTGGCGCACGGGCCGACGTTCATGGGCAATCCGCTCGCCTCGGCGGTGGCCTGCGCGTCCGTCGATCTGCTGCTGGGCCAGGACTGGGCGCTGGAGGTCGAGCGGATCGGTACGGGGCTGCGACAGGGGCTGACCGAGGCCGCCGGTGTGCCGGGCGTACGGGACGTCCGGGTGCTGGGCGCGATCGGCGTCGTGCAGCTCGATCACGAGGTGGACATGGCGGCCGCCACCCGGGCCGCGGTCCGCGAGGGCGTGTGGCTGCGTCCGTTCCGCGATCTCGTGTACACGATGCCGCCCTATGTGACCGGTGACGACGATGTGGCACGGATCTGCCGGGCCGTGTGCGCCGCGGCGAGGGAGGGCTGAGATGACGATCCTCGTGGTGACCGGTACGGGCACCGAGATCGGCAAGACGATCGTGACCGCGGCGGTGGCGGCCGCCTTCCGTGACCTCCGCGTCGCGGTCCTCAAGCCCGCCCAGACGGGTCTCGCCCCGGGTGAACCGGGGGACGCCGCCGAGGTGGCGCGACTGGCCGGCGCCCATGTGACAGCGGTCGAACTGGCCCGTTTCCCGGAACCGCTGGCGCCCGAGACAGCGGCACGCCGCGCCGGTCTCGCGCCCGTACGTCCGTACGAGATCGCCGAGGCCGCCCAGAAGCTGGCGACGGAGCACGACCTGGTCCTGGTCGAGGGCGCCGGCGGGCTGCTCGTCCGTTACGACGAGCAGGGGGCCACGCTCGCGGACGCCGCGCGGCTGATCGCGGCGCCCGTGCTGGTGGTGGCGCCCGCGGGCCTGGGGACCCTCAACGTCACCGCGCTGACGACGGAGGCGCTGCGGACGCGAGGACTCGCGTGCCCGGGAGTGGTGGTGGGGAGCATGCCCGGCGAACCTGATCTGGCGTCGCGGTGCAACATCGACGACCTGCCGGTCGCGGCGGGCGCCCCCCTGCTCGGCGCGGTGCCGGCCGGGGCGGGGGCCCTGGAACCGGCAGACTTCCGGGCGCGGGCGGCGAGTTGGCTGGCACCTGAGCTGGGCGGGAATCGTCCTGCCTGATGAGGGGCTGAGCAGGTCCGTACGGGGGAGAATTCAAGGGGAGCCGTATCCACGTGCCCTCCGAGGAGGCCCGATCATGCGACGGCGCAGCACACCTGTCCCCCGGGACGCCGTGCACCACCCGGTATTCGCCCGCTTCTACGCCCGGATGAGCGTGGTCGCCGACGTCAAGGGGGGTGTGGCGGGCCATCGCGACGAGCTGCTCGCCGGTCTCTCCGGCCGTGTCATCGAGATCGGGGCGGGTAACGGTCTCAACTTCGCGCACTACCCGGGGGCGGTGTCCGAAGTGGTGGCGATCGAGCCGGAGCGCAACCTGCGGCAGCTGGCGGCCGGTGCGGCGCTGCGCGCGGAGGTGCCGGTCGATGTGGTTCCGGGCACGGCCGAGGCACTGCCGGTCAGGAGCGAGGCGTTCGACGCGGCAGTGGCCTCACTGGTCCTGTGCACCGTGCGGGACCTGCCGCGCGCACTGGCGGAGCTCAAGCGGGTGCTGAGGCCAGGGGGTGAGCTGCGGTTCTTCGAGCACACCCTGGCCCCTGGCCGGGCACTGGCGACGGCGCAGCGGGCAGCGGACCGCACGTTCTGGCCGCTGCTCTTCGGGGGCTGCCACACGGCGCGGGACACGGTCGCGGCGATCGAGGAGGCCGGGTTCGAGCTGGGGGTGTACCGCAGCTTCCGTATCCCGGAGAAGGGTCTGCAGGTGCCGAGCTCCCCATGCGTGCTGGGCGTGGCCCGCCGCTCCGCCGTGGTGGACCAGTCGGCGGAGGCGGGCTGAGGAGCCCCGGTCACAGGCTCCACCGGCGCAGCTCGTCGGCGATGGTCCGGACGTCGGCCTTGCCCTCCTTCACCAGTCGTGCCAGATCGCGTACCTGCTCGGGCGAGGTGATGACCTTCAGCCCGGAAGCGACGAGATAGCCGTAGGCGACGGCAGAGGCGAACATCGCGTTGGAGTGCTCGAGCGCGGGCACATGGAGGAGCAACTGCAGCATGGCGGCCGCGCGGGAGTGCGGGTCGCTGTAGACGGGGCTGCCGAAGATCTCCGCCTCGTGCCGGCTGACGGCGGCGACGAGTGCACCCCAGTCGACGACCTGTGGATCGCCGGGCGTCTTGTGCTCGGCGACCATGAGCAGCCAGGAAAGGTCGATCTGCAGGTTCAACGGGTGCCTTTGCGCTCCGGGCCGAACTCCTCGGCGAACACCGACTCGTACTGCTTCATGAAGTCGGCCGCCGCCTCGACGAAGGTGTGTCCCACCTCGCCCGCATCCTGTTTGACGAGCTCCTCTATGTAGCGGTTCACGCTCATCCCCCGCTGCAGGGCGCGCTGCCGCGCTGCCTCGGCGGTGGCCTCGTCCACTCGAACGTTCAGCTGAGTCTTGGGCACGCCCTCACGCTAGCGTGTGTGCGCTAGCACCCGCAAGGGGAGCGGGCACGCGCCCGTCGCCCCAGGCTCTCTGGTTGGCTCGGACCATGACCGATCTTGACATCCGCTGCGCGACCCTCTCGGACACGGACGCCGTACTGCGCTTCTGGCGCGAGGCCGCGGAAGGCACGAGCATCACCGACGACCAGGACGGAGTCATCCGGCTGATCGCGCGGGACCCCGAAGCCCTGATCCTCGCGGAACGGGACGGCCGGATCACCGGAACCGTCATAGCCGGCTTCGACGGGTGGCGATGCTCCGCGTACCGGCTAGCCGTGCACCCCGACTGCCGACGGCAAGGCGTCGCCACCGCACTGATGGAGGCCGCCGAACGCCGGTTCCTCGCCCTGGGCGGGCGACGGATCGACGCCATGGTCCTGGAGTCCAACGAGCAGGCACATCACACATGGGGCGCGGCTGGCTACCATCGCGAGGACCGATGGCGGCGCTGGGTCAAGTCACTGTGACCACCGCCAGGCCGCCGGAGGCCTCGGACCCACCGCTGCGAACAAGCTCCGGACAGGGTATTTTGCCGATCCTTTACTATGGATCCTCGATCGTCCGATTCTTTTCGAAAGGTGTGAGCGTCCGCCCATGGGCGAGCCCCCCAGTAGTCGATACCGCCGACATCGCGCGAACCTTCTGCCCCTGCCCGATCATGGGACGGAGGTGAACCGATGACCGAAGTGCTTCTGCTCCTCGTGGCGCTCCTGCTCTCCCTCGCCTGCGGCGCGTTCGTGGCGGCCGAGTTCTCTCTGACCACCGTGGAGCGCGGCGAGCTGGAACGGGCCGTCGAACGAGGGGACCGTGGTGCGGCAGGAGCGCTGAAGGCCGTACGCAGCCTCACCTACCAGCTCTCCGGCGCACAGCTCGGCATCACGGTCACCAACCTGATCGTGGGCATGCTCTCCGAGCCGTCCATCTCCAAGCTGATCCAGGGGCCGGTCGAAGCGACGGGACTGTCACCCGACGTGTCCTCCTCACTGGCACTCGTGATCGGCACCGCGCTGTCCACCGTGGTCCTGATGGTGGTCGGTGAGCTCGTCCCCAAGAACTGGGCGATCTCGTCCCCGCTGGCCGTAGCCCGGGCCGTCGCGACACCGCAGCGCGCCTTCACGGCGGTCTTCCGGCCTTTCATCAGCCATCTCAACAACACCGCCAACCGGATCCTGAGGCGCTTCGGCCTCGAGCCGGCCGAGGAGCTGGCCTCCGCGCGGAGTCCGCAGGAGCTGGTGGCCCTGGCGCGCCACTCCGCGAAGGCGGGCGCGCTCGAGGCGGACACCGCCGAGCTGTTCGTACGCACCCTCAACCTGTCCGAACTGACCGCGGAGAACGTGATGACCCCCCGCGTCCAGGTCACCGCCCTCGAGGTACAGGCGACCGCCGAGGACGTCGCCAACGCCACCCGGGCGACCGGCCTCTCCCGGTTCCCCGTCTACCGGGGCAGTCTGGACGCGGTCGTCGGCGTCGCGCACATCAAGGACGTACTGGCCATTCCCGCAGATCAGCGGCCCCGTAAGCGGGTGTCGGACATGCTGCGCGAACCACTGCTGGTGCCGGAGACACTCACCGTGGACCGCTTGCTCGACCGGCTCTCCGGAAAGCTGGCCATGGCCGTCGTCATCGACGAGTACGGCGGCACGGCGGGCGTCGTGACGCTGGAGGACATCGTGGAGGAAGTCGTCGGCGAGGTGCGGGACGAACACGACCCGCACGAGACCCCCGATCTGGCGGCCGCGGGCGAGGACGCGGACGGACGCACGCTGTGGTCCGCCGACGGAGCGGCCCGTACGGACCAGCTCCGCACCATCGGGCTCCGCGTACCGGACGGACCCTACGAGACTCTGGCCGGGCTCATCGCCACGGAGGTCGGCCGCATTCCGGTGGTCGGCGACACCGTCGAGCTCACGGGCTGGCGGATCGACGTGGTGGACGCTTCGGGGCATCGCGCCGCGCGTGCGCTGCTGCACGCGCCGCTGCCCGGTAGCGACGAGTCGGCGGAGGACGAACGATGATCGCCGTCCAGCTCTTCATCGGCTTGCTGACCCTGGTCGTCAACGCCTTCTTCGTCGGCGCGGAGTTCGCGCTGATCTCCGTACGCCGCAGTCAGATCGAGCCCGAGGCGGAAGCCGGGAACCGGCGGGCCCGCAGTGTCGTCTGGGGCCTCGAGCACGTGTCTGCGCTTCTCGCGGCGGCACAACTGGGCATCACACTCTGCACACTGGTGCTGGGTATCGTCGCCGAGCCCGCCATCGCGCATCTGCTGGAGCCCGCCTTCGACGCGGTGGGGGTGCCGCACGGACTGGTACACCCGATCTCGTTCGTCATCGCGCTGACCGTGGCGACGTATCTGCACATGCTGCTCGGCGAGATGGTGCCGAAGAACATCGCGCTGGCCGAGCCCGTCCGCACCGCGCTGCTGCTCGGACCGCCGCTGGTGGCCCTTGCCAGGGCGCTGAAGCCGGTGATCTTCGCGATCAACGCCTTCGCGAACTCGCTGCTCAAGCTACTGCGGGTGGAGACCAAGGACGAGGTCTCAGCGACCTTCTCCGACGACGAACTGGCACGCCTCGTCAAGGACGCGGAGGATTCCGGGCTCGTCGACGACCGCTCGGCGGACCGTCTGCGCCACGCCCTGGAACTGGGCCGCCGCCCGGTCCAGGACGTGCTCCTTCCGGTCGACCGGGTGCTCTACACCAGGGTCGGCACGACCCCGGAGGAGCTGGAGCGGCTCTCGCACGAGTCCGGCTTCTCACGCTTCCCGGTGATGGACAGCGAGCAGCGCATCATCGGGTACCTCCATGTGAAGGACGCCCTGGACGCCACGCCGCGCGACGTGCCGTTCCCGGTGACGGCTCTGCGGCCGATCGCCCGGGTGCGTGCGGCGACACCGCTGGACGACGTGCTCACCGCTCTGCGGAGGAGCCGTACACATCTGGCCGCCGTACTCGACGAGGACGGCCGGCTGGCCGGCATGATCACGATGGAGGACGTCCTGCGTGAGCTGGTGGGCAGGCCCCAGGCCCGCTGACGACGGCTCCCGGTGACGGGCACGGGAAGGGGCACGGCCGAGGCCGTGCCCCTCCTCCGCGTTCCGGCAGCCCTCTTCGGCGGCCCGCTGTCGCGGTACGATCGGCAGCGCCATGGAATTGAATGCCTCCTACACCAGTCTCGTCGCGGTCGGCGACTCGTTCACCGAGGGCATGTCGGATCTGCTGCCCGACGGTTCCTACCGCGGCTGGGCCGACGTCCTCGCCGCCCGCCTCGCGGCCCGCACACCCGGCTTCCGGTATGCCAATCTCGCCGTACGGGGAAAACTCATCGGCCAGATCGTGGACGAGCAGGTCCCGGTCGCCGCAGCCCTGCAGCCGGACGTGATCACCCTTGTCGGCGGGCTCAACGACACTCTGCGGCCGAAGTGCGACATGGGCATGGTCCGTGGTCGGCTGGAGGAGGCGGTGGAGCGTCTCGCGCCGTCGTGCAAGACCCTGGTGCTGATGCGCAGCCCCGGGCGGAACGGTCCGGTGATGGAACGATTCCGGCCGCGCATGGAGGAGCTGTTCTCGCTGGTCGGCGACCTGGCCGAGCGCCATGGAGCACTGGTGGCGGACCTGTACGGCGCGGAGTCGCTCGGCGATCCGCGGATGTGGGACGTCGACCGGCTGCATCTGACGGCCGAGGGCCACCGCAGGGTCGCGGAAGCGGTATGGCAGACACTGGGGCTGCCCGCGGAGAGCGACTGGCGGATCCCGATGCCCGCCGCCGCGCCCGCACGGTGGGCGCAGCGCCGGATCGACGACGTCCGCTTCGCCCGGCAGCATCTGATGCCGTGGATCGGACGGCGCCTGACCGGGCGCTCTTCCGGTGACGGCCGGGCCGGAGCGCAGTTCGACGCGGGTCTGGGGCAGGCCTTCTGGATCACTCCCGAGGACGTGTCCGCGCCCGGACCGGTGACAGGCTGGCGCCGGCTGGACGGCTGACCGCCCTTGCCGGATCTGCTGCACGCTTCCGCCGAGTTGGCGCAGTTGTCCCTGTTACGCATGTGACTGGTGGGGCAGCATGGGTGCTGAGCGCGCAGGAACACCCTGGGCACCGGAGCGGGGAGTGCCATGAGCGGCGTACCGGACAACCAGGAACCGGCGGACAGGATCGACTCCGGCACGCCCCACTCGGCGCGGATCTGGAACTACTGGCTGGGCGGCAAGGACAACTACGAGGTCGACCGTCAGCTGGGCGCGACGATGGAGGAGCTCTACCCGCAGATCATCGATATCGCCCGCGCCTCTCGTCGCTTCCAGGCCCGGGCGGTGCGCTATCTGGCCGGGGAGGCGGGGATTCGGCAGTTCCTCGATCTCGGCACCGGTCTGCCGACCGCGAACGCGACCCATGAGGTCGCCCAGGCCGTCGCCCCCTCGGCGCGCGTGGTGTACGTGGACCACGACCCGATCGTGCTGGCCCACGCCCGCGCCCTGCTGACCAGCAGCCCCGAGGGCGCCACGAACTATGTGCACGCGGATCTGCGGGACACCGGGACCGTGCTTCGGGAAGCCGCCCGAACCCTGGATCTTCAGCGGCCGGTGGCACTGATGGTGCTCTCCACCCTGGGGCACATCGCTGACGCGGGTGAGGCCGCCACCCTTCTGCGCGACTATCTCAACGCGGTACCCGCCGGAAGCTTCCTGATGCTGTGCGACACCATCGAGACCGAGGAGACCCGGGCTGCGTCCGACGAGTACGCCAGTGGTGGCGCCATGCCGTACATCTCGCGCCCCAAGGAGATCGTGTGCTCCTTCGCGGACGGGCTCGATCTCGTCGAACCCGGTTTCGGCTCGATCAGCCTGTGGCGCCCCGAGGAGCCCGTGGCCGGTGCGCCGGTCGACCAGTGGGGCTTCGTGGCGGCGAAGGCGTAGGAGCGGCGGGCCGGAGGCCGGAGCACGAAGGCGGAGGCGGGAGCGGAGGCCAGGCCGGAGGCGGGGGCCTGAACCCTCTGCCCGGAGCCCGGGCAGAGGGTTCATAGGAAGCCACAAACCGGCCCGCGGCGCGGACCTGCAGAAAGCGCCAGTAGAATCCGGACACGTGACTGCTGTGTCTGCGAAGCCTCGCATCCCCAATGTCCTGGCCGGCCGCTATGCCTCTACGGAGCTGGCCGTCCTCTGGTCCCCCGAGCAGAAGGTGAAGCTGGAACGTCAGCTGTGGCTGGCGGTGCTGCGTGCTCAGAAGGACCTCGGGATCGAGGTGCCCGACGCCGCGCCGGCCGACTACGAGCGTGTGATCGACCAGGTCGACCTCGTCTCGATCGCCGAGCGCGAGAAGGTCACCAGGCACGACGTGAAGGCCCGGATCGAGGAGTTCAACGCTCTCGCCGGCCATGAGCAGGTCCACAAGGGCATGACCTCCCGGGACCTCACCGAGAATGTCGAGCAGTTGCAGATCCGGCTCTCGCTGGAGCTGATGCGCGACCGTACGGTGGCGGTCCTGGCGCGGCTGGGCAAGCTCTCGGCGGAGTACAGCGAGCTGGTCATCACGGGCCGTTCGCACAACGTCGCCGCGCAGGCGACGACGCTCGGCAAGCGCTTCGCGACCGCAGCGGACGAGCTGCTGGTTGCGTACGGGCGGCTGGAGGACCTGCTGGGCCGTTACCCTCTGCGCGGCATCAAGGGACCCGTCGGCACCGCGCAGGACATGCTGGACCTGCTCGGTGGCGACGCGGGCAAGCTCGCGGACCTCGAGCAGCGCATCGCCGGGCACCTCGGCTTCGCCCACGCCTTCACCTCCGTGGGCCAGGTCTACCCCCGTTCCCTCGACTACGACGTGGTCACCGCGCTGGTACAGCTGGCCGCCGCGCCCTCGTCGGTCGCCAAGACCATCCGCCTGATGGCCGGACACGAGCTGGTGACCGAAGGCTTCAAGCCGGGCCAGGTCGGCTCGTCGGCGATGCCGCACAAGATGAACACCCGCTCCTGCGAGCGCGTCAACGGCCTGATGGTGATCCTGCGCGGCTACGCGTCGATGACGGGCGAGCTTGCGGGCGACCAGTGGAACGAGGGCGACGTGTCCTGCTCCGTGGTCCGCCGGGTCGCGCTGCCCGATGCCTTCTTCGCGTTCGACGGCCTGCTGGAAACCTTCCTCACGGTCCTCGACGAGTTCGGCGCGTTCCCTGCGGTCGTGGCGCGTGAGCTGGACCGCTACCTTCCCTTCCTCGCCACCACCAAGGTGCTGATGGGCGCGGTACGGGCCGGGGTCGGCCGCGAGATCGCGCACGAGGCCATCAAGGAGAACGCGGTCGCCTCGGCGCTTGCCATGCGGGAGCAGGGGGCGGAGCGCAACGAGCTGCTGGACAAGCTGGCCGCCGACGAGCGGATCCCGCTCGACCGCGGTGAGCTCGATGCCCTGATGGCGGACAAGCTGTCGTTCACCGGTGCGGCGGGCGATCAGGTCGCCGCTCTGGTGTCCAGGATCGAGGAGATCACCGAGCAGCACCCGGAAGCCGCCGCGTACACCCCCGGCTCCATCCTCTGACGGCCGGCCCGCTCCGCGCCTTCTGACGGATGACACCCGAGGAACTCCTGGCTGCCCGCGACCGCGTCGTACCCGACGTGGTCGCGGGCGGTTTGCGTGTGCTGTTCTGCGGGATCAACCCGAGCCTCATGACCGCCGCCACGGGGCACCACTTCGCCCATCCGGGCAATCGGTTCTGGCCGGTGCTGCATCAGTCGGGCTTCACACCTCGGCAACTGAAGCCGTCGGAACAGGGTCAGCTTCTTGGATACGGCCTGGGCATCACCAATGTCGTGGCCAGGCCCACCGCACGGGCGGATGAGCTGAGCCCGGAGGAGTTCCGTGAGGGCGGGAAAAGGCTGTCGGCCAAGGTGGAAGAGCTGGGTCCACTGTGGCTGGCCGTCGTCGGTGTCACCGCGTATCGCACGGCCTTCGGCGATCGCCGCGCCCGGATCGGCCCGCAGGAGCGGGACATCGGCGGCGCCCGTGTCTGGGCACTACCCAACCCGAGCGGCCTGAACGCACACTGGACGGTGAGCACCATGGCCGACGAGTACGCCCGCCTGCTGACGGCGGTCGGCCCGGACGCCTCCAGCCGGTGACCTGAGCTGGAGGTTCAGTGTTGGTCACCAGAGGTCTTCGCCGACTCCGGCATCGACGTCCCTACTTGGCCGAAGCGACCGGGCTGACGTCGGCGTATCATCGGGCGCGACCTCCGTATGACTCCCACGCAACCAGTCGGCCGGCGTGGCTGACAAGACGGCAGAACACCCGTGAGCTCCACGTTGATCCGCTTGATCGAGCACTCCGACGGCCCTGCGCTCGCCGGCCTGCTCTCCCGGGACAAGCAGGCGTATGCGCGCTGGCTGCCCGCGAGGCCCGCGGAGTTCTACACGCCCGACGGCCAAGCCTCGGTCATCGAAACCCTTCTGGTTTCTTACGGCGAGGGGCTCGCGTGGCCCTCGTCGGACAGGCCGTCCAGGCCGCGTTCGATGAACCGACGCCGCCCGGTACGGACCGTGTCCGCAGCTGCGTTCAGCCGACGGGACACCTCCAGGATCGAGTGCGCCTCCGCGCACACCAGCACGATCTGCGAGCGCTGGTCCAGTGCCTGGGCCGTCGAACGACGACGCGCCCGGTCCTCCAGAACAGCCCGCTGGGCGTCAGTCACCGACATCGGCGGAAGCTTCGGGCCCGGACGGCTCGTACCCGACCAACGACGAATCCCCGACTCAGTTCCCCGCCGCCTCGCGATGCTCCCCACAGCCTGAACGGCAGGGGAGGAGCCCCCACCGCCACACCCCGCTCCCCGACTCCGGCAGAAGCTGCACGGGATCCGCTGCAGGACTACTGCGGACCGGGCGTATCTGGCGTATCGGGCCGTACGTGACGGGCCGGACGCCCGCTCAGGGTGGGTCGACCACGGTCACCAGGACACCCAACTCGCAGCCCGGCCCGTCGTCCTCCTGGTAGAGCACCACTGCGATCCACCGGCCTTCCGTATGCCAGAGCTGGAGATACTCGCAGACCGCGACTGGTTCGGCCCAGGGTTCGGCTATCACCTCCCCGGCCATCATCCGTTCCTGGGCGCTCCACAGACTGACGACCTGTGGTTCGCCCCAGCGCAGCGCGAGCAGCGTGAGCAGCGCGTCGTGTTCAGCCAGGCATCGCACCCGGTGTTCCACGCGGTCTGCCCCGTCTCCGTGCTCGTGGCCGTCCTCACCGATGAGAAGCGCCGTGTGGTAGCCAGGCCCGCTGATTCCCGAGCCCGACGCAACGCGCTCCAAGGGGAACTCCCTGGTGCGCATCCCGTCGATGAGGCGGAGGTGATGTGCGGTGGTCATACCGTCAGTAAACCGTCCTGCACTGACACATGGCTCCCCACCAGTCAGTACCTCACGCGTGGCCGGCGTGTGGCTGCTGATCTCCGTGATGGAGCGGGCGGCGCTCACCGACCGTGAAGCGGCAGTGCTTCGCCTCATGGCCCGGGGCCTGTCCGACGCGGAAATCGCCGCCGAGCTCATCGTGGGCGTGGAGACGGTTAAAGCACATGTCAGCGCGGTGCTCGCCAAGTTGGGCGCCAGGGACCGCACGCAAGCGGTGACCGCCGCCTACGGGTCGGGCTTCGTGGCTCCGAACCGACCGACGCCGCGCTCGGCCGGTGGCCCGCTCCGACGGGTTCCGGATACCTCTCTCCGGGTGCTGCTCGCCGCAGTCCGGGCCAGCGAGTACGATCCGGCAGACATGCGCACGACCTGGGAGGACGCACGGTGGGCCGGCTGACCGGTGGGGACCCGTCTCTGTTGCGGAGGATCAATTCCGCGGTGGTGCTGCACGCCCTGCGAGGGGCGGATTCACCCACGCTCACGGATCTCACCCTGATCACAGGTCTGTCACGTCCCACGGTCGAGGGAGTCGTCGAGGGGCTCTTCGCCGCAGGCCTGGTGGTGGAGGCGCTGCCGGACAACAGCGGAGCCAGGCGCCAGGGCCGCCCCGCCAGGCGGTTCAGGTTCCGGGCCGAGGCCGGGTATCTGCTGGGTATCGAGATCGGCCCGCACCGGGTCTCCGCCCTGCTGTCCGGGCTGGACGGCCGGATCGTCGGCGCCGGCTCACGGGACGTCTCCGAGACGGCGCGCGCGGATGACCGACTCGACCAGGTCAGAGGCATGATCGCGGATGTGCTGCGGCGCGCCGGGGTGCAGCGGAGCAGCTTGCGTGCGGTTGGTGTGGGCAGCCCGGGCATCGTGGAGGCCGACGGCACCGTACGGCTGGGCACGGCGTTGCCGGACTGGACCGGACTCGCGCTCGGCGAGAGGCTGCGGCGTTCCTTCCGCTGCCCCGTCCTGGTGGAGAACGACGCCAATACCGCTGCGGTGGCGGAACACTGGAAGGGCGCGGCAACCGAGTCCGACGACATCGTCTTCGTCCTGGCAGGGTTGAGCCCGGGTGCGGGTTCGCTGATCGGTGGCCGGCTGCATCGCGGCTTCGGCGGTGCAGCCGGGGAGATCGGCGCACTGCATCTGCTGGGCCGCGATGTCACCCCGGAACACCTGCTTTCCACGACGGACACCCCGCTGGATCCTCTGGACGAGCAGGCTGTCGCCGCTGTGTTCGCCAAGGCCAGGGACGGGGACGCCGGCGCACAGGCCGCCGTCGCACGGTTCATACAGCGGCTGGTGCACGATGTCGCGGCTCTGGTGCTGGCACTCGATCCGGAGCTCGTGGTGATCGGCGGGTGGGCCGCCGGCCTGGACGGTGTGCTCGATCCGCTCCGCGACGAGCTCGCCCGCTACTGTCTGCGCCCGCCTCGGGTGGCCCTCTCACTCCTCGGGGAGGCGGCCGTCGCCACCGGCGCGCTGCGGCTGGCACTCGACCACGTGGAGGAGCAGCTCTTCGACGTGGAGAAAACGGTGACGGCCCGCCGCTGAGAGCGACGGGCCGCACAGATGCGTCGATCGGAAGGCGGCGATCGCGCCGCAGTGCCCGGGGCAGGACCCTTCGGACGGAAACCCAGGAGGCCGACGGGCCACCCGATGACGTCAGGAGGCTTTACGCTCCTGCTCGTCGTGGCTGATCTCCAGCGCGCCGGAATCCCCGAAGGTGAGCCGACAGGTGTCCGCCCGGTATGTGGCGACGGAGACAGCCGCTGTGCCGGCCGCGGCGAGATACCGAGTGGTGACCACGAGGACCGGAGCGCCCGGGAGCCGGTCGAGTTCCTTCGCGTCGTCCGCGCGGGCCGACCCGAGTTCGACCGAGCGGTCCTGGCCGTCGAGGTCGAGGCGGTGCAGTTCCCTCAGGACGCTTCGGGCCCGGGCGGACCCGGAGGGCGCCTCGATGGCGGAGAGTTCGGGCACGGACGACATCGGGACGTACAGAAGCTCCGCCGCGACGGCCTGCCCGTGGGCGGCACGGATACGTCGCACCACGTGCACGGGCTCTCCGGCGTCCGTGTCGAGCATGGCGGCTACCGCGGCGGGAGCGGTCGCCTTCGTGCACTCGATCGCCTGCCATGCCTCGTCATTGTCGCCACCCGCCCAGCCGTGCTGCGCGGTGGCGACGGCGACTCCGACCCGGGGCGGGGCGACGGTCGTGCCCACTCCGCGGCGTCGCTGCAGCCTGCCTTCGAGCTCGAGCTGCTCCAGTGCCTGACGCAGCGTCGCCCTGGCGACACCGAAGCGGGCCGCGAGATCCCGCTCGTTGGGCAGAACCTCCCCCACCGCGAAGTCCGAGTCGAGCGCTTCACTGAGCACGGTCTTGAGGTGCCAGTACTTCGGCTCCTGCACCGCTTCCAGCTGCGTGGTCCCCACCCTGTCCTCCGCATCCGCCCGGTGGCCTGTTTTCCGCGACGTTATTTATTAAAGGTTCCTGCCTATCGTTCAGACCTTAGGACGGCGAACCACCTTGGTCAAGACCAATCCTCGCGCCGTGACACAGCGAAACGGCCCACTGCCGCAGAGCGTTCACGGGACGTTCGTCCGGCGTCGGGTGTCGGGCGAAAGGGTGGCCGTGGGTTCCGACAGCTGATGTCAGTGGTTGCGACGCGGCCGCACGGGCCCGAGGAAGCGTCTCCCGCGTTCCCACACCACTGGACGGCGGTGCCTGGTGACCCCGCTGACCCGGCCGTGAGAGGCCGTGCACGGTTCGGCTTCAGCAGACGAACACCGACCAGCAGATGTCGTTGCGCAGCCGCTGGTCATCGAGTACGAGCTCGCGGATCGCCTCCGGGAGCTGACTGCGCTGCCACTGGCACTCGAGTCGTCCTGCGGCCCCGCTCTCGCCTTCCGGTGCCGCTGCGCGTGCGCCCTTGATCGCGTAGGCGGCCGCGCCGAGCTCGTGCGCGGCGACGTGGGCGACGGCCCCGGCCTGGCCGGCGGCGTACGCGGCATGCCGTGCTGCCCCACGCAGGTCTCCGGCTGCGCCCATCGCGTGGCCGCCCGCCGCGCGAGCCTGCATCATCTTGACCTCGCCACGCACCCAGGCCCGGGCATGCTCGATCGCCTGACGCGGTCGCGGGTCCCCAGGCCGGGCCGACTCGAAGAGGCCGAGGACGTGCTCTGCACAGGCGGCAGCCCATAGGGCGAGGAGACGGTGATCCGCATCAGTGAGAGTCCCACCACGGCGGATCGTCACGAAACGAGGGTCGCGGATCTTCGGAAGGATCATGACGGGCACTCCCTCCGGCGCGCATCGGCGCCGCTCGCCGCGGTGTGCCCTGACGGCCGGTCGGCCGCCTGGCGCAGGGAATGATCCAGAGTGCGCATCAGCCGGGCGACACGACTGCTGCCGCCTGTCACGGGCGGATAGCGGCAGAGCACATCGATGAGCACCGGTGTCGCACGCTGCCGCGACCGTTCCAGCAGGGCGTCCCCGATCGTGGGATCACCGCCTGCCTCCATCTCCCCGACGCGCGCCGCGCTCGCGCAGGCCCGCAGGAGGTGGCCGACCTGGGCGACCTGGGCGATGGGGTGCACGTATGCGGCCGACGCGGCGTCACCGGCGGATCGCGCGGCCAGTCGCGCGGCTTCGGAGGGCGCGGACCGGGCGGCCCGGTGAGCGTCGAGGGAAGTGGCGCGCTGCACTTTCGTCCTGTCGGCACCGTTGATGAACGCCCAGGCCGCGTCGATCGCCGCACGGGGGCGCGGATCATCAGGAACAGCCTGCTCGAAGACCGACAGGACGTCCTCGGCGTGCCGGACCACGTAACGCGCCACGACGCGCAGCTCGCCCATCGTCAGATCGAAGTCTCCGGACACGGTGTGCGTTCTCTGCGCCATGGCCCTGAATCGTATCCTTGAACGCTCGGTGGAGACTTTGCCACGAATACTCCGCTCACCTGCGTCCGAACCCTCAATCGGAGGTCACATGCGGCCCGTGGACCTGGCCCGTCGCCATCGCGTCTCCACACAGGCGGTCCGCAACTACGAGGACGCCGGCATCATCCCGCCGGCCCACCGCAGCCGGACGGGGTACCGGGACTACACCGCCGCTCACGCCGCCGGCCTCGCGGCCTACCTGGCGCTCGTCCCCGCCTTCGGCTACTCGACGAGCCGACGCATCATGCACGCCGCCACCGGCGGCCGGCTCGACGAAGCACTGGAGCACATCGACGACGGGCACTCGCTCCTGGCTCGCGACCGCAGCACGCTGCGGACCGTCGAAGCGGCGCTCTCACACCTCGGCGCGTCCACCCCAGAGGCAGCGGCCAGCACTCGGACGCCGTACAGCATCGGTGAACTCGCCCGCCACCTCGCGCTCAACCCGGCCACCCTGCGCGCCTGGGAACACGCTGGAGTTCTCACCCCACGACGTGACCCACGCGGGCACCGCCAGTACCTCGCGCAGGACGTGCGCGACGCCGAACTGGCGCACCTGCTGCGCCGGGGAGGCCAGCCCCTGGGCACCATCGCTACCGTCCTCGGAGAACTCCGCGACGCCGGCAGCCTCGATGCGCTGGCCAGGACCCTGGAAGGATGGCGGCGCGACCTCACGTCCCGCGGAACGGCCCAGCTGTACGCCGCCGGTCAGCTCTCCGCCTACCTCGACTCCTTGGACGGATCGGCGAGAACCGGCTCAGCCCCGGAGCACGGACCCCACTGACGTTCCGACGCCGGGACCGCTGACATATCCATGTCGGACGACATCGAGCCCGGACAACACGAAGCCCCACGGCTCGCCGAGAACACCATCGGCCGAGCTCGTGGGGCACGTGGGCCTCATGGAGACCACATGGCTCGCGGGCGCAGATTTCCGCCCGCGCCGCTAGCCCACCGGCACCCCGGCCAGTTTGTCCGGGTTGCGGAGGACATAGACACACCGGATGACCCCACCGCTGATGTCGGCCTGGAACACCGTGTCCACCACCCCGTCCGCGCTGAACACCAGAGCGGGGCCGCCATTGAGCTCCAGGACCCGGACCCCCGTGCCGGTGGGCCAGTCCTGCCCCACCGCGATGAGGAAGCGTCCGACCTTGTCCGCGCTCTCGATGATCCGCCGCGGCGCCTTCGCCTTGCCTCCGCTGTCGCTGACGAGGCGCACATCGGGAGCCAGCAGGGCGAGCAGCGGTTCCAGGTCCCCGCCGGAAGCGGCGGCGAGGAAGCGCTCGGTGAGATCGCGCCGCACCTCCGGATCCACGTCGTACCGCGGCTTACGCTCGTCCACATGGCGCTTGGCGCGGCCCGCGAGCTGCCGTACGGCCGCCTCGGAGCGGTCGAGGGCGACACCGATCTCCGCATACGGGAAACCGAAGGCCTCGCGCAGGACGAAGACCGCACGCTCCAGCGGGGAGAGGGTCTCGAGGACGACGAGTACGGCGACGGACACGGAGTCGGCGAGTACCGCACGCTCCGCGGAATCGGGGACGGCCGGGCCGAATTCGGTGACCACCGGTTCGGGCAGCCAGGGCCCCACGTACGCCTCACGCCGGGACCGCAGGTGACGCAGCCGGTCGATGGCCAGACGCGTGGTGATCCGCACGAGAAAGGCCCTCGGCTCCCGCACGTCCTCACGCCCGGCCGACGACCATCGCAGCCACGCCTCCTGCACCACGTCCTCCGCGTCGGCGACGCGGCCGAGCATGCGGTAGGCGACCCCGGTGAGGAAGGGCCGGTGTTCTTCGAAGCGATCGGTCACGGTGTCGGCAGTCACTTTTCCATCCCAGCCGACACGCCTCGGGGTGTCCAGCGGGAATCGCACGCGCCCCCTGAACTACCAGCTACTCGGCGGTAATCATTTGTTGACGAGGCGTCTCGTTCCGCCTCCGCAGCCCGGCACGTCCGTCCTGAGGAGAAGCGTGGCCCACACGGTCTCGTTCGCAGTCGACACCCCCGACGGCCCTCGTACGGTCGACGTGGCGTATGAACGGACCGGTTCGGGTGAGCCGTTGGTCCTGCTGCACGGCATCGGCCATCACCGTCAGGCGTGGGACCCGGTCCTGCGTGTCCTGGCGGCCGAGCGGGACGTCATCGCCGTGGACCTGCCCGGTTTCGGCGCCTCACCGGCGCTGCCGCACGGGCTCGCCCACGACCTGCGGACCATGGTCCCGGTGCTCGGTTCGTTCTTCGACACCCTGGGCCTGACCCGGCCGCATGTCGCCGGGAACTCCCTGGGAGGCCTGCTCGCGCTGGAGCTCGGCCGGGAGGAACGCGTGCGTTCGGTGACGGCGCTGTCCCCCGCCGGGTTCTGGACACGGAGCGAGCGCCGTTACGCCTTCGGGGTGCTGCGGGCGATGCGCGGAGCAGCCCTCTCGATGCCGATGCCGCTGATCGAGCGGCTTTCGCAGAGCTCGCTCGGCCGCACCGCGCTGACCAGCACCATCTACGCGCGCCCCGGCCGCCGTTCACCCGGTGCGGTCGTGTCGGAGACCGTCGCCCTGCGTGAGGCCACCGGCTTCCGTCAGACTCTCGAGGCCGGCCTGACCGTCGCGTTCACCGACGACGTACCAGACGTGCCGGTCAGTATCGCCTGGGGCAGCAAGGACCGTCTTCTCCTGCGCCGGCAGGGCGTCAGGGCCAAGCACGTGATCCCCGGCGCACGGCTCGTCCGGCTTCCCGCGTGCGGCCACGTCCCGATGAACGACGACCCGGCTGCCGTGGCGCGGGTGATCCTCGACACGAGCCGCTGACGGGCCGGTGCGGCCCTGTCCCCGTACGCCCGAACCCAGCACACCCCCCCCGGGCCCACCAGCAGGCTCCCTACGCCTGACCCGCGCCGCACGTCCCCGTGCCGACCAGCGGTGCGGTGAGCGCGGCCGATACGGGAATCAGCCCGGAGAAGAGTGTGGCGCGCTCGCCCCGCAGAAACCCTGACCCTCGAGCAGGAGGCCGAGCAGCACGGATTCCACGGCCGCGACGGCGCACACCACCGCCGACAGCAGCTCCGGCCCGAGGGGACGCAGCACCGGCAGGCCGACCGGTTGTTCATCTGCGGTTGGCATGCCCGCCGCTGCCGGGGACTAGGTATGGGTCTGTAATCAGCCTGTACCGCCGCGCTGTTCCCGCAGCCCTCTCGCCCATGGAGGCGCATCGATGTCGAACCGTCCCCCCGTCCCGGCCCCGGGCCGCCGCACCGTACTGCGCGGCTCGCTCCTGGCCTCGGCCGCGGTCGCCGTGCCCGCGGCGATCACCACCGCGCCCGCGTTCGCACTGTCGGGGCGGCCGAGCGCGTCGTGGGGCGTACAGGTAGGTGATGTGACGGCGTCGTCCGCCCTGGTGTGGGTACGTTCGGACCGTCCCGCCCGAATGGTGGTGGAGACGTCCGCGACGGAGTCCTTCCGCCGCGCCCGCACGTGGCACGGCCCGCTGATCGGCGCCGGTACGGACTTCACCGGCACCACCCCGCTGCACGGACTGCCCGCCGGCGAGCAGGTGCACTACCGGGTGACCCTCGCGGACCCGCACGACCCCCGCCGGGCCGGCAAGCCGGTGTACGGAACCTTCCGCACGGCTCCGGCCCGCCGCCGCGACGGGGTGCGGTTCCTCTGGTCCGGCGACATCGCGGGGCAGGGCTGGGGAATCAACCCCGACATCGGCGGCTACCGGGTGTACGACGAGATGCGCCGCCTGGACCCGGACTTCTTCCTGTGCAGCGGTGACAACATCTACGCGGACGGGGTGCTCGAGCCCAGCGTGACGCTGCCCGACGGACGGATCTGGCGCAACATCACGACCCTGGAGAAGTCGAAGGTCGCCGAGACCCTGGACGAGTACCGTGGGAACTTCCGCTACAACCTGCTCGACGACAACCTGCGGGCGTTCAACGCGCAGGTTCCGTCCATCATCCAGTGGGACGACCACGAGGTACGCAACAACTGGTATCCGGGGCAGATCCTCGACGACGTCCGTTACACCGAGAAGAACGTGGACCGGCTCGCGGCGCGTTCGATGCGGGCGTTCCGCGAGTACTTCCCGGTTCCGGCACTGCAGAGCTCGCCGAACGAGCGGCGCATGCACCGTGTCGTGCGGCACGGTCCTCTGCTCGATGTGTTCGTGCTGGACATGCGGTCCTTCCGCAACGCCAACTCCCCCGGCCGGCAGTCCGACGACACCACGGGCATCCTCGGCGCCGAGCAGCTGAGCTGGCTCAAGCGCGAGCTGTCGCAGTCACGTGCGGTGTGGAAGGTGATCGCCGCCGACATGCCGCTGGGGCTGGTCGTCCCCGACGGAGCCACGGACTTCGAAGCGATCGCGCAGGGCGACCCGGGCGCACCGCTGGGGCGGGAGCTGCAGATCGCCGAGTTGCTGCGCCACATCAAGCACCGGCGGATCACCGGCACCGTCTGGCTGACGGCCGACGTGCATTACACCTCGGCTCAGCATTACGCCCCGGAGCGCGCGGCCTTCAAGGACTTCTCGCCGTTCTGGGAGTTCGTCTCGGGCCCGCTGGCCGCAGGCGGCTTCCCCGCCAACGCGCTCGACGGCACGTTCGGCCCGGATCGGGTCTTCGTCCGGGCGCCGGACCGGGCGAACGTGTCCCCCATGGAGTCGCCGCAGTTCTTCGGAGAGGTCGACATCGACGGCGGGAGCGGGGAGCTGACCGTGCGCCTCCGGGCCCAGGGCGGCACGGTCCTGTTCAGCAAGGTGCTGCAGCCGGGACGCACCGGACAGTGACCCATGAAAAACATACTGAAGGCGACCAGATCCACACGTAACCCATCAGTCACAATGCGTTCGTGATCAGGCAACACCGTTCGGTCACAGTAGGGGCATGACTGATGTGACATCCGCGAAGAGTGCCCGCCGTCCGCACCACTGGCGGCGGGACCTGATCGAACTGGCCGCGCTCTTCACCGCGGTCGCCGTGGCAGACGCGATCGCCAACCTGATCGGGCACCAGCCCGACGGCCCCTATCTGCTCATCGCCTCGGCCGTGGCCCTGGTCGCCACGGCCGCCTTCCACACCTGGTGGGCACGGCGGCACAGCCACGCACCGCCCCCGGACACGGATACCGGCGCCCCGTCGCCGGGCGCCGACGAGGCGGGCGGGGCGGGCGCCGTCGACGTCGGCGCCACGGTGCTGTGGCGGATGCGGACGACCGTGCGGGACGCCCCCGGCACCCTCGCGGCCCTCTGCATCGCCCTCGCCCGTCACCGGATCGACATCCTGACCCTGCAGACCCACCCGCTGGCCGACGGCACCGTCGACGAGTTCCTGCTGCGTGCGCCCGCGGCGCTGCCCGCCCAGCAGCTCACCCGGGAGGTCGCCGCCGCCGGCGGTTCCGCCACCTGGATCGAACGCGCGGATGCCCACGACCTGGTGGACACGCCCACCCGGGTCCTCGGCCTCGCCACCCGCACGGCGCTGGACGCGGCCGAGCTCCCGCTGGCCCTGCGCCAGCTCCTGGGCCGGTGCACCATCCACTCGCTGCCCGCCCTGTCGGTCACGGGCCACCCCACCGGTGAGAGCGCACCGGTGGAAGGCGTCCTGGAGGACGCCGTGATGCGGCTGCGCGATCCGTCGGGCGGTGTCATCACCGTCGAGCGCCCCTATCTCCCTTTCACCCCGACCGAGTTCGCCCGTGCGCGGGCTCTGGTGGAGCTCGACGCACGGCTCGGTCCGCGCGTACCGCGCAGCGAGGACGTCCTCACCCTGCGCGAGGGCGACGAGATCACCGTGCGCCGTGCGGACCAGGGTGACCTCGACGCGGCTCTCGCCATGCACGGCCGCTGCTCCGAGCAGACCCTCGGCCTGCGTTACCACGGCCCGGTCCGTGACGCCGACCGGTATCTGGACCATCTGCTGAGCCCGCGCTTCGGCCGCACACTCGCCGTGCAGACGGCCTCCGGCCGGCTGGTGGCGCTGGGCCATCTGCTCTGGGACGGGGACGAGACCGAGGTGGCCCTCCTCGTCGAGGACGACTGGCAGCGCCGCGGTATCGGCTCCGAGCTCCTCGGCCGACTGGTGGCCCTGGCCGTCGAGGCGGGCTGCGAGAGCGTGTACGCGGTGACGCAGGCGCACAACACGGGGATGGTGGCCGCCATGCGGGCACTCTCGCTGCCTCTCGACTACCAGATCGAGGAAGGCACCCTGGTCATCACCGCTCGACTGGCCGAGGCTCCCGCCCGGCCGGTGACGGAACCGGTGACCCGCTCAGGAGTGCCGTCATCGCCTCGGCCGCTTTCCCGGGCCGAGCAGGCGGAGCAGCGCTGAGCGCCTGACAGAGATCCGCCCAGAGGTCCTCCACGTCCTCGAGTCCGACCGACATGCGCAGCAGACGGTCGCCGACACCCGCGGCCCTCCGGTCTCCCTCACCCACGATGCGGTGGCTGATGGAGGCCGGGTGCTGGATGAGCGTGTCCACGCTGCCGAGGCTCACGGCGGGCGTGATCAGGCGGACTCCCGCGATGATTCCGTGCGGGTCTCCGAACACCTCGAAGGACACCATCGCGCCGCCCACCTCCGGGTAGTGCACCCGCGCGACGCGGGGGTCCGCCGAGAGCCTGCGGGCCAGTTCCGCCGCGGCGGCGGACGCGGCCCGGACCCGTACCGGCAGCGTGGACAGCCCGCGCAGCAGCAGATAGCCGGCCATCGGATGCAGCACGCCCCCGGTGGCGAACCGCACCTGCCGCAGGGTGGCGGCGAACTCCTCGTCGCAGGCGACGACACCGCCCATCACATCGCCGTGACCGCCCAGGTACTTGGTGGCACTGTGCAGCACGAACCGGGCACCGTGTTCGAGCGGCCGCTGCAGCACGGGTGTCGCGAAGGTGTTGTCGACCAGGAGCGGCACGGCGCCGCAGGAGTGCGCCACCGCCCGGATGTCGATCTCGGCCAGTGTCGGGTTGGCGGGCGTCTCGACCATCACCAGTCCGGTGTCCGGACGGATCGCTTCGGCGATGCCCGCCGGGTCCGTCCAGGTCACCTCGGTGCCCAGCAGCCCGGCGCCCAGGAGGTGGTCGCTGCAGCCGTAGAGCGGACGCACCGCGACCACATGGCGCAGCCCGCGGCTCGCTCGGGCCAGCAGGACGGCGGTGAGCGCCGCCATTCCGCTGGCGAAGGCGACGGCGCTCTCGGCGCCTTCCAGCCGGGCCAGCGCGGTTTCGAAGCGTGCCGTCGTCGGGTTGTCCAGCCGTGCGTACACGGGTGGCCCGTCGGGCCTCGCTCCGGTGGTGGCGAAGGCGTCGATGCGCTCGGCCTCACCTCGGGAGTCGTACGAGGGATAGGTGGTCGACAGATCGATCGGCGGGGCGTGCAGGCCGAGAGAGGCGAGATCGTCGCGTCCGGCGTGCACGGCTTCGGTGGCGAGCGCCCTGGACCGGAAGGGGGGCTGGGATGTCAGCAAGGAGGCTTCGGTGTCCATGACACCAGCCTGAACAGCAACCGGCTGATCGTGCCTGACTGCCGTGCTACGTTCGCCGGATGCCCGAATCTGTCGCTCTCGATCCGGTTGATCTGCACATTCTGCGCCTCCTGCAGAACGATGCGCGGACCACGTACCGGGAGCTGGCCGCCGAGGTCGGGGTGGCGCCGTCCACCTGTCTGGACCGGGTGGCACGGCTGCGCCGGTCCGGTGTGATCCTCGGACACCGGCTGCGGCTCGATCCGGCGCGGCTCGGCCGCGGCCTGGAGGCGCTCCTGCTGGTACAGGTCCGGCCGCACCGCAGGGAGCTCATCGGTCCGTTCGTCGAACGGATCAGGGCGCTCCCGGAGTCCCGGGCGTTCTTCCACCTCACCGGACCGGACGACTACCTGGTACACGTGGCCGTCGCCGACCCGACGGATCTGCAGCGCCTGGTGCTGGACGAGTTCACCTCACGCCGTGAGGTGGCACGCGTGGAGACCCGGCTGATCTTCCAGCAGTGGGATTGCGGCCCGTTGATGCCGCCGACGGCAGGTGCGCGAAATCCGGCCGACGCCCCGGAGGCGCGCCCCGGCTCCTCCGCGCCGTGAAAGGATCTTCCTCCGGCCGAAGTCCTGACCCCCGTGACGTGAGGGCCGTCGACGTACGAAGATGTCCACATGTCAGACACATCGAGCAGCGCGCTGCCGCGCCAGGTCGCCGACGCCTACGTCGACGCATACATCGAACTCGACCCGATCACCGGTACCTATCTCGGTGTCGCGGAAAGCTCCCGCCGGCTGCCTGATTTCTCGCCCGCCGGTCAGGCCGCGATGGCCGAACTCGTACGCGCCACACTCGTGAAGCTCGACGCGGCGGAGCAGGTGCCGGGCGCGGACAGCGACGAGGAAAGGCGTTGCGCGCGGCTGCTGCGGGAACGCCTGACGGCCGAACTCGCCATCCATGAGGCCGAGGAGGGGCTCCGGGCCGTTTCCAACATCCACTCACCGGCTCACAGCCTCCGTGATGTGTTCACGGCGACACCGACCGCGACGGACGAGGACTGGGCCGCGGTCGTGGACCGCCTGCGCGCGGTACCGGCCTCGCTGGAGGGTTATCGCGCCTCGCTCGCGCTCGGTCTGGAGCGCAAGCTGTACGGCGGCCCGCGCCCGACCGCGACGTTCATCGGCCAGCTGGGGACCTGGGCGGGGGAGGACGGCCCTGGATTCTTCCAGGACTTCGTGGCCGAGGGCCCCGGATCGCTGCGCTCGGAGCTGGACGAGGCGGCCGGGCAGGCTGCCGCTGCCCTGGTCGCACTGCGGGACTGGATGAGGGAGGTGTACGCCCCCGCCGTCGAGGGCGCCCCCGACACCGTCGGCCGGGAGCGCTACGCCCGCTGGTCGCGCCAGTTCAACGGCACGGATCTGGATCTCGACGAGGCGTACGCGTACGGCTGGTCGGAATACCACCGGCTGCTGGCCGAGATGAAGACCGAGGCGGACAAGGTCCTCCCGGGTGCGGGCCCTTGGGAGGCGCTCGCCCATCTCGACGTGCACGGCAAGCACATCGAGGGCGTGGACGAGGTCCGGGTCTGGCTGCAGAGCCTGATGGACGAGGCCATCGAGGCGCTCGACGGCACACACTTCGAACTCGCCGAGCGTGTACGCAAGGTGGAGTCCCGGATCGCTCCCGCGGGGGGCGCCGCCGCTCCGTACTACACCGGGCCCTCGGAGGACTTCTCGCGGCCCGGCCGCACCTGGCTCCCCACCATGGGTGAGACCCGCTTCCCCGTCTACGACCTGGTGTCCACCTGGTACCACGAGGGCGTGCCCGGCCACCACCTTCAGATCGCGCAGTGGACGCATGTCGCCGAGAGTCTCTCGCGCTACCAGGCGTCGGTCGGCCAGGTCAGCGCCAACGCAGAGGGCTGGGCCCTGTACGCCGAGCGGCTCATGGACGAACTGGGCTTCCTGCCCGACGCGGAGCGCCGCCTCGGCTATCTGGACGCGCAGATGATGCGTGCCTGCCGGGTGATCATCGACATCGGCATGCACCTGGAGCTGGAGATCCCGGCGGACTCACCGTTCCGTCCGGGTGAGCGGTGGACGCCGGCTCTGGCCCAGGAGTTCTTCGGCAGCCACAGCGGCCGGCCCGCCGACTTCGTGGAGAGCGAGCTGACCCGCTACCTGTCCATGCCGGGGCAGGCGATCGGCTACAAGCTGGGTGAGCGTGCCTGGCTGCTGGGCCGGGAGAACGCCCGGAAGGCCCACGGCGACGCGTTCGACCTCAAGGCCTGGCACATGGCGGCCCTGTCGCAGGGGTCACTCGGCCTGGACGACCTGCTGGACGAGCTGTCCAGGCTCTGATCCAGGCCGGGGCCGGGGGCCGGTGCACGATCACCCGCCCCCGGCCCTCCCTCTCCCCCGCCGACGGCCCGAAGGACGCTTCCGCATGACTCCGCCCGGTTTCCTGTTCTGCTGCGACCCGCTCCGGCCACGGCACCCCGACCTCCAGTTCGTCCGGGAGGCCGCTGCGGCACGGCGCACCGGTGCGCAGACCGCTCTGGTCGATCACGACGCGCTGCTCGCCGGAGACGCGGAGACCGCCGTCGGCCGGGTACGCCGGGACTCCGGGTCGTACTGGTACCGGGGGTGGATGGTTCCGCCCGCCCGCTACGCGGAACTGGAGAGCGCTCTCGCCGCCCGTGGCTGCTCGCTGCTCACCGACGCCTCCGCGTACCGCACCGCCCATGAACTCCCGGGCTGGTACGAGGTGTTCACCGAACTCACGCCGCGCAGCGTCTGGCGTTCCCTGTCCGCCGGAGAGGTCGTGCCCGATCCCTCCGTGTGGTCGGACCTCGCCGGGGATCTCGGCCCCGGCCCCGGCATCGTCAAGGACTTCGTGAAGTCCCGCAAGCACGAATGGCTCGAGGCATGCTTCGTCCCGGAGCTGAGGGACACGGCCCGGCTCGCCCACGTCGTCGGCCGATTCGTCGAACTGCAGGGGGACTTCCTGGCCGGCGGCGTGGTGCTGCGCGCCTACGAGCCGTTCGTGCCGGGCGGTGAGGCGCGGGTCTGGTGGGTGGACGGTGAGCCCGTGCTGGTGACGGCCCACCCGGACACGCCCGGCCAGGTGCCCGCACCCGGCCTCGACGCCGTGGGCGACGCCGTGCGCGCGCTCGGCTGCCGGTGGGTGACCACCGACATGGCGCTGCGGGAGGACGGGACGTGGCGGGTCGTGGAGGTCGGTGACGGCCAGGTCAGCGGCCTGCCCACCGACGACGACGGGCACCGCCTGTTCACCGCGCTCCCCGGCACGTGAGCCGCCCGCGCCGGTTCAGCAGCCGCAGTCCTCGCGCACCCCCGAGCGCCGTCACCGAGCGCCGTCACCGAGCGGGTGCGCCGTCTCGGGGAGAGGGGGGTGATCAGCGGGTACTCCGCCGTGGGGGACCCGGAGCGACCGGGCCTCCCGATCCTCGCCCTCGTACGGCTGCGCTATCCGAACGGCAACTACAAGCCGTTCCACGATCTGACCGACACGACGCCCGAAATCATCGAGGCGCACCATGTGACCGGGGGCGACTGCTTCATCCTGAAGGTGACCCCACCGGCCGGTCAGCCGCTGAGCGTGCCGGCCGACCGGTGGACCACCGCCGACCCGTGCCGTTCCTTCACGACCTCGAGCTGGGCGGGGATGCGGCGCCGCAGGTCGGCCACGTGGCTGACGATGCCGACGCTGCGGTCGCGTTCGCGCAGCGAGTCCAGGACATCGAGGACCTCGTCCAGCGTCTGGTCGTCGAGGCTGCCGAAGCCCTCGTCGATGAACAGCGTGTCCAGACGTACGCCGCCCGCCTCGTCCGTCACCACGTCGGCCAGGCCGAGAGCCAGGGCGAGGGAGGCGAAGAAGGTCTCTCCGCCGGACAGGGTGGCCGTATCGCGCTCCCGGCCCGTCCAGGAGTCGACGACGTGCAGTCCGAGCCCCGCCCTGCGTCCACCGCTGCGCTCATCGGAGTGGACCAGCGTGTAGCGGCCCGACGACATCCGCTGGAGGCGCGCCGACGCCGCGGCGGCCACCTGTTCGAGGCGGGCCGCCAGTACGTACGACTCCAGGCGCATCTTGCGCTCGTTGTCCACGGAGGTGCCCCCGGTCAGCCCGGCGAGACGGGCCACCCTTGCGTGCTCCTGGCGTAGTGGCCCCAGGGCACGCACCTCGCTCTCGGCAAGGCGTGAGAGCCTGTCGAGCTCCGTACTGCGCTCCTGCGCGGCGGCGTGCGCTGCGGCACCGTCGCGCAGCACCTTCGAGGCCCGGTCGTACGCCGCCTGTGCCGCATCCGGTGTTGCGGGCGGTCCGGCGGCGGCGGTTCGGGCGTCCTCCTCGGCGAGCCGGTCGGCGACCGTGGCGGCCTCCGTCTGCCAGGCGTCGATGCGGTGCTGGAGCTCCCGCTGCGCGGTGTCGCCGAGGAGCTTCGCGGCGGCGGCCTGCGGCGTGTCGAACCCGGCCCGGAAAGCGGCGTCGGCAAGCCTGCCGTCGGCCTCCTTGAGCCGCTCGGCCGCGCCCTGTTCGGCACGGAGGGCCTCGGCTGCGTCGGCCAGCATCCCGGCACGCCGCGCCAACAGCTCCGCGTGCTCGGCCACGGAGGCGCACGCGCCACGGGCCTTCACCAACTCACCTCGCAGCACTCCCTGTTCACGGTCGAGTGCTTCGCGCTGCGAGGTGCGGGCAGCCGCACGCCGCTCGGCCCGCTGCCGGTCGTCGAGCCGGCCGAGGTGTTCACGCTCAGCGGCGGCGAGTGCTTCCCTGGCCGCGTGTGTTCCCGCCGCCAGACGGTGCGCGTCCGTGTGGTCCCGGGTCAGGCGGTCGACGACCGCCCGCAGTTCTGCCACGGATACGGGGGCGCGGTCCGCCGGCCCGGTGGCGCCGGTTCCGTCCTCCGGGGCCGTCGCCTCCGCCCGCGCCGCGGCGAGACGTTCGCGCAGGACCCCGAGCTCGCTCTCCGCGTCCGCACGGGCGCGGTCGGCCCGCCGGTGGGCGACGAGCGCCGCCTCCTCCGTGGCCCGGTCCACGTGGCCGGCCTCCGCGCGGGCCGGCGCCGGGTGCTCGGCCGAGCCGCACACCGTACAGGCCACGCCGTCGACGAGCTGACCCGCCAGTTCCGCCGCGATGCCGCGCAGCCGCTGTTCCCGCAGCGCCAGCCACTTCTCGTGCGCGTCGACCGCACGCTCGCGGGCCGTGGTCAGGGCCGCAGCCGTCGTTCCCTCCTGCACTGCGAGCGCGTCGCGCCGGCGTGCCGCCTCCAGCCTCCTGCGCGCCGGGTCGAGCAGGCCGGCCAGCTGTTCCGCGCGGGTCGCGGCGTCCTGCGCCGTCTCGACGGCTTCCCTGAGGGTCCGGTGGGTGGTGTCCCAGCCGGCCAGCCACTCCGCCGCCTCCTGGATCAGTTCCTCGTCGGAGCGGGACTGCCTTTCCAGGCCGGACCGTTCGGCGTCGATCTCCCGGCTCCGGCGTTCGGCGCGGCGTGCGGCGTCGAGTGCGCCCAGCCCCGCCCGCAGTTCACGTTCCCTGCCGGCCAGCTGCTCGAGGCCCGCTTCGGCCAGCTCGGCAGGCAGCCCCGCGCGGGACCGCTCGCGAGCGCCGAGAGCCGCGCGGTGGGCCCGCTCGGCCTCGTCGCGAAGGTCGAGCGCCGGGGCGACCAGATCCGCCTTGCGCGCGCGTGCCAGCTGTTCGTGACAGCGGTCGCGTTCCGCGCGGCGGTCCTCCAGGCCCGCCGCACGGCGGAGAGTCTCCTCGTACCGCTGCTGGAGCCGGGCGAGTTCGCGCTCGGCCTCGAGTGCGTGGCGTGCGGCGGAGCTCCGGCCCTCCGCCCCGGCCAGGACGCACCGGGCGATGTCGAGCCGTTCACGCGCTCCGCTGCGCGCGACGGCGGCCCACTGCAGGACCCCTTCGGCGAGACCGGGCTCACCGGGCCGTTCCTCGGGCAGCGCCGTCTCCTCCGCCACGGGACCGGCCGCCTGCGCGATGCGCTGGGCCAGCGCGAGGATCTGCTCGTCCCCCGCCTTGACCTTGGCTTCGGCGGCCCGTCGCAGCTCGGCCAGGCGCTCCTCCACGGCTGCGAATCGGCGGGTGTCGAAGAGCCGGCCGAGCAGCTTCCCGCGCGCTTCGGCGTCGGCCCGCAGGAATCGCGCGAAGTCGCCCTGCGGCAGCAGCACGACCTGGCAGAACTGGTCACGGCTCATTCCGATGAGCCCGCCGATCTCCTCCCCGATCTCCTGGTGGGAGCGGCTGAGCGCCTTCCAGCCCTGCTCGGGGTCGTACTCGCGGAGCCAGCTCTGTGCCTTCTCGGTCGTGAAGCCGCCGCCCCGCTTCTTGGGGCGGGGCTGGGCGGGCCGCCTGGTCACTTCCAGACGGCGCCCCCCGACGGTCAGCTCCAGGCACACCTCCGTCGGCCGGTCGACCGGTGCGTGGTCACTGCGCAGGGAGGTGCCGGGGCTCTGCCGGGCGCCGGGCACCGCCCCGTACAGCCCGTAGCAGACAGCGTCGAGAACGGAGGTCTTGCCCGCGCCGGTGGGACCGTGCAGCAGGAAGATCCCGGCCGAGGACAGCGCGTCGAAGTCGACTTCCTGGGCGGCGCCGAAGGGTCCGAACGCGGTCAGGGTGAGCTTGTGCAGCCTCATCGGGACACCTCGTCGACCCCGTCGGCGACGCGTACGGCGTCGAAGGCCGCGCTCAGCACCGCCCGCTCCTGTGCGCTGGGACCGCTTCCGCCGCGTACATGGGCCACGAAATCCTCCGCCACCTGCTGGTCGTCACGCCCCTTGAGCCGCTGCGCGTACGACGCGAGGGGGTCCTGAGGGGCACGTTCGGGGTCGAAGACCAGGCTGAGGGTGTGCGGGAAACGTTCGAGCAGGCGGGCCATCGGATCGTCGGGCCGCGCCGGGTCGGTGAGGGTGGCTTCCACCCAGGATTCCCGGTGCCGCTCGAGGTCCGGGTCCTCGAGCAGCGTGCCGAGAGGTCCTCGGAGCCGTGCGAGCGGGCGCGGGGCCGGGCAGTCGACCCGTTCGGCGACGAGATCTCCGCCGGCGCCGAGGTCGATCAGCCACATCGTCTTGCGATGCGCGTGCTCGGAGAAGGAGTACGCGAGCGGTGAGCCCGAGTAGCGCACGCGTTCCGTGATCGTCTGGCAGCCGTGCAGGTGGCCGAGTGCCACATAGCCGACGCCGTCGAAGACCGCTGCGGGGACGGCTGCGACACCGCCGACCGTGATGTCGCGTTCACTGTCGCTGGGTTCACCGCCCGCCACGAACGCATGGGCGAGCACCACGGACCGGGTGCCGTCCGGCCGGGCGGCCAGATC
Source organism: Streptomyces sp. NPDC005794 (assembly GCF_042871445.1). NCBI lineage: Bacteria > Bacillati > Actinomycetota > Actinomycetes > Kitasatosporales > Streptomycetaceae > Streptomyces > Streptomyces sp. NPDC005794. The sequence continues at coordinate 109,757 of NZ_JBIAIN010000002.1, read as the reverse complement.
GGCCCGTACCCGGTCCATGGCCGCGGTGAGAACGGCCTCGTGCCCCGCCTTCGACGCGCCCAGGCTGTCCTTGACGAGGGCGGGTTCCAGATAGGGCAGGCCGTAGAACGCCACATCACCCTCCGCGTGGTGCAGTACGACAGGGGTGGCGCAGTGGCCGGGGTCGGTGCGCAGATGGATCCCGGCCCGTGCCATCAGTCCGGCGCCGACACCGAGCCGCCGGGCGGAGTCGTGGTTCCCGGAGATCATGACGGTCGGCACCCCGGCGGCGGCGAGCTGGTGCAGCGCGTCGTCGAACAGCTGGACGGCCGACAGCGGTGGTACGGCCCGGTCGTAGACATCACCCGCCACGACGACCACGTCGACGGCGTGTTCCCGCACCGTCCCGACGAGGTGGTCGAGAAAGGCGGCCTGGGCGTCCAGCATCGGGACGCGGTGGAACGACCGCCCCAGGTGCCAGTCCGAGGTGTGCAGAATCCTCACGACATCACTCCGACGGCTACGACCCTCATCTTCCGCTTCCTCCGCCCCAGGACCGCACCGGTCCGGCACCCCGCCCGCCCCGGGAATCCGCGGCAGGCCGGACCACGCTCATGCCGCGTGGCCCCGGATCCCTCATCGGCTCAGACATCCCCGTACGCCTCGCCACCCAGTTCGAGCGTCGCGGAGCCTGCCGTGGCATCGGCCAGCCAGGCCCTGAAACCGTCGACGTCGGCGTCCGGCAGCCCGATCGCGAACGTCACGGCCTCCGCGTAGCTCACCTCGCGGACGGCCAGTCCGGTGGCGCGAAGATCGTTCTCCAGCCTGCCCGCCCGCTGATGGCCGACCGTGACCGTGGCGAGCCGGAACCGGCGGCGGGTGGTGGTGCCCAGCGCGTCGAGCGCTTCACCGACCGCGCCTCCGTACGCCCTGATCAGCCCGCCCGCGCCGAGCTTGACGCCGCCGAAGTAGCGGGTGACGACGGCGACGGCGTAACGCACGTCCCGGCGCATGAGCATCTGCAGCATGGGGACGCCCGCCGTCCCGCCCGGCTCCCCGTCGTCGCTCGCCTTCTGCACGGAGGCGTCGGCGCCGATGACGTAGGCGAAGCAGTTGTGGTTGGCGGTGGGGTGCTCCTTGCGGATGCGCGCGATGAACTCCTGCGCCTCCTGCTCGGTGGCGGCGGGGGCGAGCGCGCAGAGGAAGCGCGATCGGCTGACCTCGGTCTCGTGCACCCCCGCGCGGGCGACTGTCCGGTACTGCTCCTGCATCGGTCCACCCTATGCGCCGTTCCGGCCGGGACCCTCACCCTCCCGTGGGGAATGGTCAGGCGGGGCCGTCCGTTGTCCGGGCATGTACGCAGACGATGAGACGGTTCGCAGGATCCTCCAGGACACGGGCGACACCTGGGCAGTGGTGGGCCTGTCCGACAACCGGTCCCGCGCGGCCTACGGGGTGGCGGAGGTCCTCCAGCGCTTCGGCAAGAGGGTGGTGCCCGTCCATCCCAAGGCGGAGCCGGTCCACGGCGAACAGGGATATGCCTCGCTGGCGGACATCCCCTTCCCCGTCGACGTGGTGGACGTCTTCGTCAACAGCGACCTGGCCGGCGGTGTCGCCGACGAGGCGGTGGCGGCCGGTGCCGAAGCGGTCTGGTTCCAGCTCGGCGTGATCGACGAGCAGGCGTACGAGCGCACGCGCGCGGCGGGCCTCGCCATGGTGATGGACCGCTGCCCGGCGATCGAGATACCTCGCCTGGGGCCGCGCGGCTGAGAAACCGTATGCATACCGGCCTTCGACCCCAGCTCGAAGACGGGTATCCATACGGCTTCTGACAGGCGTGGTGTCGCGGAAGCCTCCCGGCGGGAAGAATGTCCGCTGTGACCCAGCCTCTCCTCCTCGGCGGTGAACGCGCCACCACCCAGTTGTACGAGCTCGGTGTGCGGCGGGACGGTGTCGTGCTGGTGCACGCCTCGATGCGCTCCGTGGGAGGGGACGCGGAAAACATGGCCGCCGCGTTACGCCGGGCTCTGGGGCCGGAGGGGACGCTGGTCGTCCCTGCCTTCACCCCGGAGAACTCCGACACTTCGCGCTCCTACCTGGAGCGTGTCCGCGGACTGAGCGCCAAGGCCCGCGCGACGGTGCGTGCGTCGATGCCCGCGTTCGACCCGGCGGTCTCTCCCGCACCCACGATGGGCGCGCTCGCCGAGGCGGTGCGGCGTGCTCCGGGTGCGCTGCGCAGCGCCCACCCGCAGACCTCGTTCGCCGCGCTCGGCCCGGCGGCCGGGCACCTGCTCACGGGCCATCGTCAGGACTGCCACCTGGGTGAGGACTCCCCGCTGGCCAGGCTGTACGAGAGCGACGCACAGGTCCTGCTGCTGGGCACGGGCTTCGACAGCTGCACCGCCTTCCACCTCGCGGAGTACCGCCGCCCCGCCCCGCCCCGCCGCCTCTACCGCTGTGTGGTGGCCGCGGAGGGCGGAAGCGGACGCTGGTGGGAGTACGAGGACATCACCCTGGACGACAGCGACTTCGCCACCCTCGGGAGCGACTTCGTCCGTGCGCGGTCCGACGCGGTCGTCACCGGCAGGGTGGGCGCTGCCGGAAGCTTCCTGTTCCCCCTCCGCACAGCCGTCGATTTCGCCACGGGATGGCTGAAGGACCATCGGGCCGACGGCTGCTGAGTGCACCGCTCAGCCGGCCGGTGGCGGGAGAGGCACCGCTGAAGGCGCCCAGGGGTGCGCGCATATCGCTCACACCAACAGCCCCCGCGAGCTGCTCACTTGCCTTCCCGGCGGACCGGCGGGATCGATACCGCCATCGTCAGATCGGCGGTCTCGGTGCCGTCGTTGCGGTAACTGTGCGGCACATGGGCCTCGAATGTCGCCGAGGTGCCGGCGGGCACCGCGTGGGCCTCGCCGTCCACGACGAGGGTCAGCTCACCCGCTGTGACGTGGAGGAGTTCCACCGTCCCTTCGGGATGCGGGTCGGAGGCGCTGCTGTCGCCGGGCACCAGGTGCCAGGACCAGAGTTCGACCGGGCCCCCGGCCTCCGTGCCCACCAGCAGAGTGCTCGCGCTGCCGGCTTCCGTCGACCACATGCGGACAGCCTGACTCTCGGGCACCAGCCTCACATGGGATCCCTGCTCGTAGTCGAGCAGCGTGGTGATGCTGACGCCCAGCGCGTCGGCGAGCTTGACGGTGGTGCCGACGCTCGGGTTCGTACGCGCCTGCTCGATCTGGATGATCATGCCGCGGCTGACCCCCGCTCGGGCCGCGAGAGCGTCCAGGGTGAAGCCGCGCTCGCCTCGCCAGCGCTTGAGGTTACGCGCGAGCGATTGGGTGAGCTGATCGAGGTCAGACACATTCCGTCCAATATTCTGGATGCCAGAGTCGAAAATACTGCCCTACGGTGTGGTGCGCCCACCCGACCGACGCACTGTACTGCGAGGCGCCCGATGACAGCAGCGTTCGCCCTGGCCACGAGCCTGCTGTGGGGCCTGGCCGATTTCGGCGGCGGGCTCCTGACCCGGCGTACGCCCGCCCTCACCGTGGTGGTCGAGTCGCAGTGCATCGCCGCCACCGTCCTCGGGATCCTCGTGATCGCGACCGGTGGCGGGAGCGAGGCCGGGAGTCTCCTCGCTGTATCCGGTGGTGACGGCGCTCGCCGAGCGGGGCGTACGGGGTGACTGCGAGGGCCGGGCCGAAGAACTCAGGTACCGCCCGCCGGGTCCTCCAGCAGCAGCGCCACCGCGGCCAGTTGCTCGGGCGTGACCCCGTCGGGGATCGGCACGGGAGCGGGCGTACGCAGCGGCGGCTGCCATCCCTTGTCCGGATCCCAGCTCCGCACCACCCGGGCCGGCGCCCCCGCGACCACCGCGTGGTCGGCAACCTCTCCGCGTACGACGGCTCCCGCCGCGACCACCACGTTGCGGCCGAGCCTGGCCCCCGGAAGGATCACCGCTCCGGTGCCGATCCAGCACCCGGGGCCGATCACGACCGGCTCCATGCGTGGCCACTGCTTGCCGACCGGCTCACCGGGATCGTCGTAACTGTGGTTGGTGGAGGTGATGTAGACGTACGGACCGCAGTACGTGTCCGAGCCGATCGACACCGTGGTGTCGGCGATGACATGACTGCCCCGGCCCAGCACCACACCGTCGCCCAGGGTCAGGACCGTCTCGGATCCCAGGTCCAGATCGGGCATCAGGCCCGCCGTGAGCGTCACCTGTTCACCGATGATGCAGTGGTCGCCGAGCTCGATCCACGCCTCCCCGAAGACCGTGCCCTGCGGGAAGGCGAGCCGCGTTCCCGTACCGATACGGCCGAACCGGAGCCGTCCGGGGTGCTGCGCGGTGACCGCTCCGGTCTCCTGCACCCAGGCCCAGACGCGATGGACGGCGCGGGACGTGACACCACGCCGCCGGAGGGCCAGGGAGGAGAACAAGTTCCGGTTCTTCGGCACCCGCTCACGGTAGTCGGCCCGGCCGGAACGGATCCGCGCGACGAGCTGTGATGTTCACCCCACCTGTCCGGGGCGCCGGGATCGTCCATTACGGTTCGTGCGGAACAGGGGCGCCGAGCGCACCACACCGCACCGGAGGAGCAGGCGATGGCAGAGCGGGCATTGGTCACCGGTATCGGCGGCAAGGAGCCGGACATCGACCCGGACGCCTTCCTTGCGCCGACCTCCGTCGTCGTCGGCGAGGTGTCGATGGCTGCGGGCTCCAGCGTCTGGTACCACGCGGTACTGCGCGGCGACGGCGGTCCGATCTCCCTCGGCCCTGAGAGCAACATCCAGGACAACTGCAGCGTGCACACCGACCCCGGCTTCCCGATGACGGTGGGCGCCAGGGTGTCGGTCGGTCACAACGCCGTCCTGCACGGCTGCGTCATCGAGGACGACGTCCTGGTCGGCATGGGCGCCACCGTGCTCAACGGCGCGCACATCGGCGCGGGTTCACTGATCGCGGCGCAGGCCCTCGTACCGCAGGGGATGCGGGTGCCGCCGGGCTCACTCGTCGCCGGCGTGCCCGCCAAGGTCAAGCGGGAGCTGACCGCCGAGGAGCGTGAGGGCATCGCCTTCAACGCGGCCGGTTACGTGGAACTGGCGAAGGCCCACCGCGAGGCGCACCAGGACTGATCCCCGCACGGCCCGCTCCGACCGACCGTGGCGGGCCCCGGGCGAGAGCTGAAGCCGAAGCACGCCCCGGGGCCCGCGCCGGGTCAGTCGGCCGGGACCGTCTCCGGTTCGGGCGCCGCCACGGGGCTGTCGGCCTGCTCCGCGGCCTTCTTGGCGCGGTTCTTCAGCACCAGCATCGAGATGACACCGATCAGCACGGCGGCCAGCAGCCCCAGCCACGAAAAGCGCTTGAGCCACGCCTCGGCGACGACACCCACCGAGTAGACGACGGCGGTGGTGCCTCCGGCCCAGACGATCCCGCCGAGCACATTGGCGATCAGGAACTTCCAGTACGGCATGCGCAGGACACCGGCCAGCGGTCCCGCGAAGATCCGCAGCAGGGCGACGAAACGGCCGAAGAAGACCGCCCACACGCCCCACTTCTCGAACGACCGCTCCGCCATGGCGATCTGTGGTTCCCCGAAGTGCTTGGGGAACTTCCCGCCGCACCAGGCGAGCAGCGGGCGCCCTCCCTTGCGGCCGATGGCGTAGCCGATCGAGTCACCGATGATCGCCCCGGCCGACGCGCAGGCGCCGAGCACCACGGGGTCGATGTCGCCGTGCTGGGAGGCGAGGAGCGCCGAACTCACGAGGATGATCTCGCCGGGCAGCGGAATACCCAGACTCTCAAGTCCGATGACGACCCCCACCAGGAGGTAAATGCTGACCGCGGGAACGGTCTCGAGCCACTCCTGGACGTGCAACGCGGGTCCTTCCCTTAAAGATCTGCAGCGGTGCACCACGGGTGGTGCACCGCTGGCAGCCTACCGGGCCGGACGGCCGGGGCCGCGGCGCCAGCGCCCCGGCCGGGGGTGGCGGGGCCGGGCGCGGTCAGCGGTTCGGACGCAGCGTCCAGACCACGCTCATCTCGCTGGTGACGGCACCGTCCGCGCGCCGGATCTCGACGCTCACGGGGAACTCCGGGCGCTTTCCCTCATCCAGTTCGGCGACGACCTCGGCTGCCGGCCGGCCCAGCACCGCGGTCGCGGTGAGGTCACCCATGGCCACCTTCTTGAAAGCCATCTCCGTCGTGACGGGCAGCGGCACGGCCCTGGACATCTGGTCGCCGAACGCGGCGACGACGATCGCGCCGCTCGCCGACTCGGCGAGCGTGAACATCGCGCCGGCGTGGGGACCGCCGAGGTGGTTCTGGTATTCGGCCCGGTCGGGGAGCGAGAGGACGGCACGCTCCGCAGTCGTCTCCAGGTACGTGATGCCGAGGGTCCTGACCATCGGGACGCTCGCGGACAGGATGTCGCCGACTGTCATCTCTTCAGTGCTCATGGCCGCGATGTTACTAGCGAGTAGCACTCTTTGACCATCCCCTCACAGGGGCGCCCGTAGCAGGGGCCGCCCCGCCCCTCTATGGTTACTGGCCATGTGGCCAGGACAGCAGCCGCCCGGGGGCGAGCAGAACCCGCAGGACCAGAATCAGAACCCGTACCAGCAGCCGGGGTACCAACAGCCGAATCCTTACCAGCAGCCGGGATATCAGCAGCAGGGCCAGCCGGGTCAGCAGCCCGGGTACCCGCAGCCGAACCCGTACCAGCAGCCCACCGTGCCGCAGTACGCCGTACCGGGCGGGCCGGGCGGCCCGCAGCCGGACGACAAGAAGAAGACGACGGTCGTCGCCGTCCTCGCGGCCACCGCGGTCGTCATCGCGGCGGTCGTCACCGGCGTCGTCGTCATGAACAAGGACGACGACGAGGGAAGTGCGAAGGTCGCCGAAGGCAAGGCGTCCCCGTCGGCGAAGACGTCCGACGCGGCGTCCTCACCCGCGGCGAACCCGCGGGGCGGTGAGGACGCCGCGCCCACGATTCCGGGCTGGAAGGTCGTGACCAATCCCAAGTGGGGCACGCAGTTCGACGTGCCCGGCGACTGGGAGGTCTCGGGCTCCGGAGTGACCTCCGGTTTCGAGGATGCCAAGGACCCCGCGGGAGCGCCGCTCGTCGCCTTCTCCGCACCCGCCCACTTCAAGAGCAAGTGGTGCGTCGACGACTCCGACAAGGATGGCGTCAAGGAGGACACCGGACTGGCCAGTGTCGGCACCAAGGGTGCCCAGGGCGCCAAGAACACCGATGAGGCCGCCACGAACGAGGCGGGCACCTGGGTGTGGGCCGCATACGGCCAGGAGGACCCCAAGGACAAGGTCAAGGTCGGCAAAGCCAGCCCGTACACCACCAAGTCGGGTGTCTCCGGCAGCGTCGTGACAGCGACCGCGACCGGACTCGCGAACAAGAACAAGTGCGACACCGACGGCAAGTCGATCGCGTTCTCCTTCAAGAACGGCAAGGACGAATACTCGACCTGGATCCTCCACGCGAACGTGGGAGTCGACGACGAACTCCCGGACACCACCATCCAGAAGATCCTCAGCACGGTGCGCCTGGCGGAGGGCGTGGAGGCCACCTCCTGAGCCTCCCGCACACACGGACCGGACCGCTCATTTGGCGGGAGGGGGCCGGGGCGGGGATAGTCCCTTGGTGACTTCCGCCGACTCCTCCCCCTCTTCCGCCCCGCGCTCGGTGCCGGCAGGCCGTAACTTCGGTCTGCTGACCGCCGCCGCGATCATCACGAGCCTGGGCACCAACGGCGCGCTGATCGCGGCGGCCTTCGCGGTTCTGGAGTCGGGTGGCGACGGCGGTGACGTCGGTCTGGTCGCCGCCGCGCGTACGGCGCCGCTGGTGCTCTTCCTGCTGATCGGCGGCGCTGTCGCGGACCGGCTGCCGCGTCACCGGGTGATGGTGGCAGCGAACACGCTCAACTGTGTCTCGCAGGCGGTGTTCGCCTGGCTGGTGCTGACCGGGGGCGCCGAGCTGTGGCAGATGATGCTGCTGACGGCGCTCTGCGGCACCGGCCAGGCCTTCTTCGGTCCGGCGGCCGAGGGCATGCTGATGTCCAGCGTCACCGGCGAACAGGCGGCCCGCGCCTTCGCCTTCTTCCGGATGTCGATGCACGGCGCGGCCATCGGCGGCGCCGCACTCGGTGGCGCCATGATCGCGGCCATGGACCCGGGCTGGGTACTGGCGGTCGACGCGGCGGCCTTCGCCGTCGCCGGTGCGCTCCGGGCCTTTCTCAACGTGAGCCACATCCCCGCGCGCGCACCGGGCGGCGGGCTGCTCGCCGACCTCCGGGAGGGCTGGCAGGAGGTCGCCGGGCGTCCCTGGCTCTGGGCCGTCGTGCTGCAGTTCTCCGTGGTCGTGGCCGTCGTCGGTGCCGCCGAGGCGGTGTACGGACCTTTGGTGGCGCGGGACGAGCTCGGAGGCGCTCGCCCCTGGGGATTCGCGCTCGCGGCGTTCGGGGTCGGCACGCTGGGCGGGGCGCTGCTGATGATGCGGTGGAAGCCCCGGCGGCTGCTGCTGGCCGGGACGCTCTGTGTGTTCCCGCTCGCCCTGCCGTCCGCGGGGCTCGCGATCCCGCTGCCGGTGGCCGGTCTCTGCGCGGTGATGTTCGTGACCGGCGTCGCCATAGAGGTGTTCGGGGTGTCCTGGATGACGGCCCTTCACCAGGAGATTCCGGAGGAGAAGCTTTCCCGGGTCGCGGCGTACGACTGGTTCGGCTCGGTCGCGATGGTTCCGCTCGCCACGGCGGCGGCAGGCCCGGTGGAGACGCTGGTCGGCCGCAGCGAGGCCCTCTGGGGGTGTGCCGCGCTGATCGTGCTGGTGACGGCGGGCGTGCTGCTCGTTCCTGACGTACGGAATCTGACCCGCCGCAGCACCGTGAAGGAGATCGACGCCCCCGCGCGGTCCCGGGAGTCAGCCGATGCTGAAGGCGCCGTCGGGGGGCTCGGGTGAGGCCACGGCCTCACTGTCCCGTACCGGCTTCGCACCGCCGATGAGCCGGGTGAGCGACGCGCCGTGCTCGACCCGCGCGGGGAACGCGTCGGCCGCGCACAGCCGGGTGAGCGACGCGACGTCGAGGGGGCTGCGGGAGGCGAGCAGCACGGCGTTGCCGAAGCGCCGGCCGCGCAACACGGCCGGTTCGGCGATGAGCGCGAGCTCGTCGAACACCTCGGCGAAGTTGGCCAGTTGCGAGCGCAGGAAGGTGAACGGAGCGCCGTCGGCCAGGTTCGCCGCGTAGACCCCGTCCGCCCGCAGCACCCGTCCGGCGACACGCGCGTACTCGACGGAGGTCAGGTGCGCCGGCACGCGTGAGCCGCCGAAGACATCGGCGATCAGGAGGTCCGCGGAACCTGCCGGTGCCTCTTCGAGCCACCCCCGGGCATCGCTGCCGTGCACGGTGACACCAACCCCCTCGGGCAGCGGCAGATGCTCGCCGACCAGGCCGACGAGTCCACGGTCCGCCTCGGCCACGTGCTGCCGCGATCCCGGCCGGGTCGCCGCGACGTAGCGCGGCAGCGTGAGCGCGCCGCCGCCGAGGTGCACCACGTCCAGCGGCGCACCCGGGGCGCCGGCCCGGTCCACGACGTGGCCGAGCCGGCGTACGTACTCGAATTCGAGGTGCTCCGGCTCGTCGAGATCCACGTACGACTGCGGGGCACCGTCGACCGTGAGCAGCCAGGCCCGGTCCCGGTCGACGTCGGGCAGCAGCCTGGCGGTGCCGCAGTCGGTGTCGCGGATGACGGGTATCGGCTCGTTCACTCCCCCATTGTGCCGGGCGCCGGAGCCTCTTCCCGCCAGGTCAGCCGTTCCACACAGCGGCGACCGCTTCGGTGTGGGCGGCGGACTGGGCGAGCCCGGCCCTGGCCGCGGCGGCCCGTCGCATGGGGTCCAGGGAGTTGCGGCCGATGGCCTTCCGGGTACCGGCGTCCGGGGTGATGACCTCGACCCGGGCGCCCGCGGCCTCCAGTTCGGCGGCCTGGGCGCGAGGCGAGACGATCACCTTGTTTCCGCTGGCGGTGGGTGCGATCACGACGACGCGTTCGTAGCCGGAAGCCAGATGGGCGTTGGCCGGCGAGTGCACACCCCCGTCGATCCAGCTCCTTCCGCCGACGCTGACCACGGGCCGGACCACGGGGACCGCGCAGCTGGCGGTGACGGCATCGACGAGCGCGACCGGGCCCGTCCTGTCGAAGGTGTGCAGCGCACCCGTGGACGCGTCCACGGCGGTGACCAGCAGGTGCCTTTCGGGCCATTCGGGCGACGGGAGCCGGCTCGCGATCACCTCGTGGCGTTCGGCCGCGGTCGCTCCGGGCCGGCTGTCGCGGGCCAGGGCGCCCAGCTTGCGGCCGTACTCGTCGGGCGTACGGGAGGAGAGCACCGCTCTCGCGTAACGCAGGACGGTGACAGGGCCGAGCCGGCCCGCCGTCCCCTTCTCGTTCTCCGGATCGGCGAGCTGCCGCTCGTAGAGGTCGCCGACGCCGACGAGTCCGGAGGCGAGCTGCGCCCCGACGATGGCACCCGCCGAGCTCCCGACGATCAGATCGGCGGTGGAGAGGTCGACACCCGCCTTGGCCAGTCCGTGCAGGATGCCGGTTTCCCAGGCGGTGCCGGTGACCCCTCCGGCACCCAGTACGAGAGCTGTGTCTGCCATGGGCCCAGTCTGCCGCAGAAGGTGCGGCCCGCCCTCCCCGGGGCGGGGAAGGCGGGCCGCGCCTGTGCCGTCAGAGCAGGCCGGTGACCGTGCCGGCGCCGACCGTGCGCCCGCCCTCGCGGATCGCGAAGCCGAGGCCGGACTCCAGCGGGACGTCGCGGCCGAGCTCGACGGTCATGGTGACCGTGTCACCGGGCCGCGCCACGGCCGCCTCGCCGAGGTCGACGTCCCCGACGACATCCGCCGTACGGATGTAGAACTGCGGCCGGTAGCCCGTGGTAACCGGCGTGGTCCGGCCTCCCTCACGGGCCGACAGGACGTACACCTGCGCGGTGAAACGCCGGCTCGGAGTGACGCTCCCGGGCGCCGCCACCACATGGCCGCGGCGGACCCGGTCGCGCTCGACCCCACGCAGCAGCAGCGCGACGTTGTCGCCGGCCTCCGCGGACTCCATCGGCTTCCCGAAGGTCTCCAGGCCGGTGACGACCGTCTCCACGTCCGCCCCGAGCACCGACACACGGTCCCCGACACGCACCGTGCCGCGCTCCACGGCTCCGGTGACGACGGTGCCGCGGCCCGTGATGGTGAGCACGTTCTCGACCGACAGGAGGAACGGCGCGTCGGTGTAACGCACCGGCATCGGTACGTACGTGTCGACGGCGTCCAGCAGCCCTTCGACGGACGCGGTCCAGCGTGGGTCGCCTTGCAGCGCGCCGAGCCCCGACACCCGTACGACGGGCACGGTGTCCCCGCCGTAACCGTGCGCGGAGAGCAGCTCGCGGACCTCCAGCTCGACCAGGTCGGTGAGCTCGGGGTCACCCGCGTCGGCCTTGTTGAGGGCGACGACGATGTGGTCGACGCCGACCTGACGGGCCAGCAGGACGTGCTCCGCGGTCTGCGGCATGATGCCGTCGAGCGCGGAGACGACGAGGATCGCCCCGTCGAGCTGCGCCGCACCGGTGACCATGTTCTTGATGTAGTCGGCGTGTCCGGGCATGTCGACGTGCGCGTAGTGCCGGGTGTCGGTCTCGTACTCGACGTGCGCGATGTTGATGGTGATCCCGCGCTGCGCCTCCTCGGGGGCCCGGTCGATCCGGTCGAACGGCACGAAGGTGCCGGTGCCGCGGTCGCTGAGCACCTTGGTGATGGCGGCGGTCAGGGTGGTCTTGCCGTGGTCGACGTGGCCCATGGTGCCGATGTTGAGGTGGGGCTTGGTGCGCACGTATGCCGTCTTGGGCATGGCTCGTTCCTTGGATGTCGAAGCTGAGAGAAGAAGACCCCCGGGTCCCGCCGACCCTCCCCTTACGGGGTCCGCCGGACTGTCGGGGGAGGGTCAGCTTCGGGCGCCGCCGAAGGGCGCTGCGGCAGCGGCGAACGCTGCGTCAGTTGCTGCTGCGACTGCTGCTGCGCATGCGGCCGCAGGGCTCACGGCAGCCTTCGGCGCGTCCGCGACTGCGGACTGCGCTGCGAGGAAGGCGTACCGGAACATGCCCCTGATCATGGCGGAGTGGCGCTACGGCGTCGAATGATTTTCGCCCAGGTTTTTGATCGCCCGTGGGGATGTCTCACGCGGCAACGAGGAGAACCGGTGAACTGTCGACCTGCCCTGCGGCCAAGCCCCTTGGCGGCCTTCGGGGCTGTGCTGCTGCTCGCTTCCTGCACGACTGCCGGCGCGGACGGCCCCGGGACGGCGGACGTACGCACCTCGCACTGGGGGAAGGACATGGGCGCCCCCGAGTCGTCCGCGTTCATGAAGGTGACGGTGCCTGGGAGCGCGGCGGAGGTGAGGGGTGCCGTGCAGATCAACCCGCAGGAAGACGTCTACCTGCTCTCCTTCGTCACCGACGAGAAGACCGCTGTACGGGTCGCAGAGGACCTGCGACCCGAGAAGCCCCTGCGCACCAATTCCCAGGGCCTTCCGTCCTCCACCGAGCTCTTCGGGCACCTCGGCCTCACCGAGCCCCAGAGCGAGAAGGGCGTCCGCTGGGCCGGGGTCTGTCCGTCCTGCGTGGGTGACAATCGTCGGAGCGAAGTCCAGTGGATCGAAATCCACGTCCTCGAACTGGACGCCGAGAAGACCCGGGTGTACATGCAGGCGTTCTGACTGCCCATGAGAGGTGTGCAGCCTCGCGCCGGTACGCCGGAGCCCAGCGTCGCTACGGCAGCGCACCGCCCGCAGAAACCGCTGCTGCCGCAGGTCAACTGGCCAGGTCTGCCTGATATCGAGTACGCCGTTGCAGGTGGGAGACCTGCCGCCGCACGGTGGGGCTCTCACGTACGTCGAGGAGCGCTGGGAAGGAATACTAATGATTCTGGAGCTGCTGCCCGAGGTGGGAGTCGCCACGCTCAGGCTCGCCATGTCGGCCGACGAGGCCGTCGGAGCCGCGCGCGAGCTGGGCTTCGCCCCGTGCGACCCGGACTACGGCGGCGCTCCTGGACAGGTGCTCTGCGAGCACGCGGCCTCCCGGACCGGGCTCAATCTCGGCTTCACCCACGGCACGCTGACCGACATTCATGTCTACCGGTTCCAGGTCGAGGGCGTGGAGGTGACGGTCGTCCTCGACGGTCTCGACGTCTTCCGCACTCCCGGCGAAGAGCTGCTGGAGCACCTCGAGGAACGGGGCCATACGGTCGAGCAGAACGACGACGGCGTGGACACTCTTCCCGGCCTCGGAGTGATCCTGTCGAACGAGAGCAGCTTCGAGTACCCGATGGACGAGGCGGGGGACCCGATCTACTTCGACTACGTCCTCGTCACCTCGGTGGACTTCCGAGCTCCGCGCGGGGACTGACGGCGGCCACGGTTGACGGACGGGCGACCCGTCGCCCGCACATTACGGCGATCACACACCTGTTTCGGTTACGCTCCCCAAATGTTCGACCCCGTCCCCGCAACACGGCCGTCCACCGGCCTCGCAGTGCGCTGCACGAGGGCGCTGCTCTCCCCCTGGTCCAGGTTCTCCCTGCTCGTGGCAGTGCTGCTGGCTGCCGCCACCATGATGCTGCTGTTCGAACCACAGCGGCTGCTGGCCTCCGGCTGGCCACCGCAACTCACGGGCTCCGCCGCGGCGATGCTGTTCGGGCTCGCGTACGGCGTGTGCACCGTGGCTTTCGTGCCGCGCCCGCTGCTCAACCTGGCCGCCGGTGCCCTGTTCGGCGCCCAGACCGGTCTCGCGGCGGCACTGGCCGGCACCGTCCTCGGTGCGGGTGTCTCCTTCCTGCTCGGCAGGGTGCTGGGTCAGGACGCGCTCCGGACGCTGTTGCGAGGCAAGTATCTGAAGGCTGCGGACGGGCTGCTGAGCCGGCACGGGTTCCGGTCCATGCTGGCGCTGCGGCTCTTCCCCGGGGTGCCGTTCGCCGCGGCCAACTACTGTGCGGCGACCTCTCGCATGGGCTATCCCCCGTTCCTGCTGGCCACAGGGCTCGGCTCGATCCCGAACACGGCGGCGTACGTCATCGCGGGCAGTACGGCCTCCTCGCCGACCTCGCCGGTGTTCCTGGCGGCGATGGGCTTCATCGTGCTGTCCGGTGTGGGGGCGGCGCTGGTGGCCTGGCGCCGGCGGCACCGGCTGGGCGGGACGGACGACGCGGCGCCCCAGGACGCCGACGGCGTGGCGTAGGCAGGGGCAGGCGGGAGTCTGTTCACCTGTAGGCGATACGCTGCCCGCAACCGACAGAGGATGTCCGGGGCCGTGGCGTCCCGTCCCCTTTTCTGACCGCATCCGCACGCCGCCGACGGCCTTCGCGTCCGTCGGCCGTTGCATGAGTACCTCCGGGATGGCCTAAGCCCCATGAGCTGGTTCGAATCATTCGTCCTGGGCCTCGTTCAGGGACTGACCGAGTTCCTGCCGATCTCCTCCAGCGCGCATCTGCGGCTGACCGCGGCGTTCGCGGGCTGGCACGACCCGGGAGCGGCGTTCACCGCGATCACACAGATCGGCACGGAGGCCGCGGTCCTCATCTACTTCCGCAAGGACATCGCGCGGATCATCTCGGCCTGGTCCCGGTCGCTGACCAATTCATCGATGCGCGGCGATCACGACGCCCAGATGGGCTGGCTGGTCATCATCGGCTCGATTCCCATCGGTGTACTCGGCATCACGCTCAAGGACCAGATCGAGGGCCCGTTCCGCGATCTGCGTCTGATCGCGACGACCCTGATCGTCATGGGCATCGTCCTCGGCATCGCGGACCGTCTCGCGGCCCGCGACGAGACCGGCGGCAAGCACCGGGCGATCAAGGAGCGCAAGTCGCTGAAGGAGCTGGGCGTCAGGGACGGTCTGATCTTCGGTTTCTGCCAGGCAATGGCCCTGATCCCGGGGGTGTCCCGCTCGGGTGCGACGATCAGTGGTGGTCTACTCATGGGCTACACCCGTGAGGCGGCGGCCCGCTACTCCTTCCTGCTGGCGATTCCGGCGGTGCTGGCCTCGGGGGCGTACGAGCTGAAGGACGCGGGCGAAGGGCACGTCTCCTGGGGACCGACGATCTTCGCGACGATCATCGCGTTCGCGGTCGGCTACGCGGTCATCGCGTGGTTCATGCGCTTCATCACCACGAAGTCCTTCATGCCGTTCGTGATCTATCGGATCATCCTCGGCATCCTGCTGTTCGTGCTGGTGGGAGCCGGTGTGCTCAGCCCGCACGCGGGCGAATCCGGCGGCTGAAACCGGGCCGCACAGGTAGCGCTATCTAGCATTTCCTAGCGCCTGATTGCAGCACCACGCCATGATCATCTCCCACTTGCCTCCCACTCATCTCCCACCGGGGAGGCGGGATACGCCCTCTTAGGGCGTGTGCGTCCGCAAAGTTGGGGATGACGCGGAAGGGCCCGCACTGCCGTGCGGGCCCTTCCGTACAGAGGGTGGAGCGGGTGAGCGGGTCAGCTGCAGTTCATGTCCGGCCTATGCCGGACCTTCGCCACGAGGAAACGCAGCCGCTCATCCACCGTGTCCCAGGCATCGCCGGTGAGGTCGGCCGGCTGTAGGGCCAGGCGTCCGCGTCCAGGGCGATCCGGGTGAACTCCGAGCTGTCGACCAGGTCCCGAGCGAGCCGGTCGAGGGCGCGGGCGGCCCGCACGTGGCAGGCCGCGTCCAGCACCAGTTGACGCTCCGCACGGCTTGGCGGAACCCGGGAACCAGCCGCGGCACCGCCGTATGCCAGGGCACCACTTGCGGGGCCCCCTGCCCTGTGAGGACAAGGACGAGGGGCTTCCACTGCGACCTCGACGACATCGCGAGCCTGGTGTCGGCCAACCTCGACCCGACGCTCAAGCTGACGTGCACCACTCCGCCGAAGCGGCTCGTCCATGGACCACGTCGTCCGGATCCACACCGAGATGATCACCGGCGTCCGGCGCGTCGGACCCACACGGGCCGAGTGAGAGGTCCGGTCGCTCGACTACGCTGACACCAGCGTTGGGCCCGCGTCCGCGATCCGGGATGAAGGCCCCTGACCTCTTCGAGGCGCCTGGAGGAAGCCGTGACCGCCGAACTCCCCGACTGGATGATCCCGCCCAGAATCAGCGGCTGGGAAGCCGATGACCTCGACCGCCTCGCCCAGGCACCGCGGCACACCGAACTCATCGACGGAGCCCTGATCTTCATGATGTCGCCGCAGCGGTCCTGGCACGCCCGGCTGGTGGAGAACCTGACCTTTGCCCTGCGCCAGGCCGCCCCCGTCGGGTTCGACGCCGAGCGTGAGATGACAGTCAGGCTCGACAAGAAGAGCCGCCCCGAGCCCGACATCCTGCTCACCACCGCCTCCTACGACCCCGACCGAACGTGGTACGCGCCCGAAGACGTCACCCTGGTCATCGAGGTCGTCTCGGAGGAGTCGGCGGACCGCGACCGTTCCCTGAAGCCCTTCAAGTACGCACAGGCCAGGATCCCCCACTTCTGGCGCGTCGAGGACGAGACCGGCGCCCCCACCGTCCACACCTACGAACTCGACACCATGACCAGCACCTACGTGGCCACCAGCATCCACCGCAACCGGTTGAAGGTCTCCGTCCCCATTCCCCTCGACATCGACCTCGACAGCCTCGTGCCCTGACCGCCCCTCCCGGACGCCAGGCCACGGCTTCGCGAGCTGGAAGCGTAAGTGCTTGCGGCGGGAGAGGCGCTCCTCCTCGGCGAAGGCGACCATCTTCCCGTCGATGACCAGGCAGGCGGAGGGGTGGAAGCAAAGGGGGAGGAGGGGGCGGCGGTACGGGCCGATTCGGCTGGGTGCCCGCCGTCACCGATCGGAGACCGGTGTTCCCCCTCCACGATCCTTGCCACAGCAGCCTCCTCAAGCCCTGGGTTCTCCACTGCGGAAGAGGAGGCCCGCGCTACACGAGGGCGCACATGCGCCTGCTGCATACAACCCAGCGACTGGGTCGCTCGTCAGCCTTCGAGCGGGCGGCCCTGTGCTGCCCGCAGGCGGGCCAGACCGGAGATCCGCGTGCGAGCAAGTGGCAGTTCGTCTTCGGGGGCCGGGAGCGTGACGGGCATGGACCACACCCCGCTGGTCTGGGAGGCGATGCCGAGCGCGACCATCACCTCGGCGAGTCCCATGCCGCGGCCGGGACAGGGAGCCCGGCCACGGTGAGTACGTCGGTGCAGCCGGCCTCCTTCCCGGCAACCCAGGCGCGGACCTGGGCCTTGGTTGCCGTCCCGCGCAGCGGTAATCGCGGAGCCAACTCAGCCCTCTACCGCATTGCCCTCGTCCGCATGTCCACAGACGCCCGCGCCAACGAGTTTGCCGCGGCGGCGGACCGTTCCGACTTCCTGCCGGTGGATGTCGGCCGGTGATCGGCCGCGTCCAGCTGCTCGGCGAGCGGGAAGCTGCCGCCATAATGGGAGGCATGCCCTCCAGGCCGCACCACCCCGCACCCGGGTCGAAGAACCTCTCGGGCACGGACGCCGAGGACCTCGCGCTGTACCGGGAGAAGTTCCGGTGCCGTCTGCCGGAGTCGCTGGACGAGTTGCACGGCCCGACCCAGGGGGTCGTCGAGCTGCCGCTGCACATGGCCTGGTCCGGGATGACCTCGTACGACCTGGGCAAGCCGCGCCAGCGCATGGGCCTGTACCGCACTGTCTTGCATGAGGGCCTGCACGACGACCTGCCCCGCTACCTCAACCAGGACCTGCTCCTCCAGCTGTGGCCGGTGCCGCCTGATGCGCGCCGCCTGCCTGCGCGGCGTATCCAGAGCAAAGAGCCCTCGCACCACCCGCCCCGCCCCCGAAACCATGCGCCCCGCCGACCTGGTGAAACGCCAGTTCACCGCAGAAGCGCCCAACGTGCTGTGGGTAGCCGACATCACCTACATCAAGACCCACTCCGGCTGGGTGTACGCGGCCTTCGTCATCGACGTGTTCTCGCGCATGGTCGTCGGCTGGCAGGTCGCCACCAGCCTCTACACCGATCTGGCGCTGGACGCCCTGGAGATGGGCATATGGAAACGCCGCCGTACCGGCGGCGACCTGGCCGGCCTGGTCCATCACTCCGACCGCGGCGTGCAGTATCGAGACCTGCGCTACACCGAACGCCTCGGACTCGCCGACGCGGTGGCCTCGGTCGGCTCCAAGGGAGATTCATACGATAACGCCCTCGCGGAGGCGTTCAACAGTTTGTTCAAAGCCGAGCTGATCCGCAACAAAGGGCCCTGGACCAGCATCAACGACGTCGAGATAGCCGTCGCCGAGTACATCGACTGGTTCAACCAGCGAAGACTCCACGGCGAGCTCGGACACGTTCCGCCCGCCGAATACGAAGCCCACCACGCAACGACCAGCACCTCACCCGAAGCCCTGAAAACCAGCTAACCCACTGTCCACAAAACCCGGGGCTTGACACTTCCAGGGGAGTTGACCGGGCTGGCCTCGACAGTGGTGTCGTACGCGCGCATCCACGTTATACAGACCTGCCGCCCGCGAACTGGCCGGCGTTGCGCCGGACCGGGCGGTGGCCGGACCTCTCATCCGCGTCTCCGACGGCACCTCCCGGGCCCGGTGACACCACCCCCCAGGTCATGCCTTCGACAGGGGGACGCAGTCATGCCGGGCCCGGAGGCCAGCGGCCCTCTTGCAGGACCGCGAAAAACATAACGGGGACGACGGGGCTCTGCCCGCACACGTGCGGGCGCTCCTGTTCGAGCAGCGGTTCCATCCCTGCCAGGGTCCGGCGCAGCTGCGGGCCGGGCGCCGGCCGCGAGCGCCTGCGCCGCCAGCTCGGCCACGGTGGAACCGGCGGTACGCAGGCGCGCCATCCTGCGGTTGCGCACCTCCACCGTGACGGCGAGGTCCTTGAGCAGCTGCGTCCATTCCATGCCCGGCACAACGCCACCGCCGGACGAGGGGGACGGGCGGTCGCCCTGCTTTTCCCGGCCCACGACTCCCGCCTCGTGGCCGGCGCTCACGCCTTCGGCGCGGGTGAGGAACGCGGCGAGCGCGCCGGCGGCCTCGGGCTCTGTGATGGCGAGCCGGGCCGCAAACGCCAGCTCGCGGACATCGACGCCGGGGCCACGAGTTCGGCGAGCAGCGCGGCGTGCGCGAGGACCGGCGGCGCCAGGAGGCCGGCCGCGGATTCGCGGGCGGCGGGATCGCGGTAGTGCCCGAGGTGCACGGCCAGGGCGTGGGAGAGCCAGGCGTCGACGTCGGCATGAACGTACCCGCCGGCCCGCCGGGTGAGTTCGTCCCGGACGGCTTCGTCGCCGGTACGGGGCTCGGTCTGCTCCAGCGTGCCCAGCTCGCGCAGCGCCTGGAGCTCGTCGGCGCGGGCCGCGATCCACATCGCTTCGTGCAGCTCGGCTTCCCGGGCGGCGGCCGCGGTGTCGGCGGCGAGCTCGGCCTGGACGACGTCGTCGGCGTCGGGGTCGTAGACGGTGCCCGTGGGCGCGGCGGCGAGCAGCTGGTCCAGGCGCTCCCACTCCGCGAGCTCTGCGCGGCCGCGGACGTCGCCCAGGTCCTCGTGCCGGGACGCCTGCCTGGCCGCCACCGGCCCCAGCAACCGGAAACGGCCCACCGGAACCGCCGGCGGACCATCACGAAATATCGAGGATAACGTCAGTTCTGTTGCATATTTGATGCCTCTGCCTCATGTTGCCCCACTTCGACCGCTTCACAGCACCCGAATCGTCGAATTCTATCGAACAAGCCAACCAAAAATGCCGGCACTTCTACGGTTGAAGATCAACTCGGGAGAAGTGCCAGCTCTTGCACCGTTCGATTTCCCGAACAGGGTGCATCGTGGCCAGTTATCGACGACACCTCTCAGTCCGGTAGTTGACACTTCGATCAACCTCGATGCATCGTTGGAGAAAGATCCGGAACCACGAACTACGGAGAGAAAGGAAGTTTTCGTATGCGGTTATCGGGCGGCGATCCCGTTGCACAGGCCGGCGATACAGGCTGCGACCATCCCTTGATTCCCGGCCCGGATGACAAGATTGCCATCCGCACCCGCGTAGAAGTTCCTGTACGCACCGGTGACGGATCGTGGCAAACTGCGGAAATGGCCAGCTTCAGCGGACTCGTCGATAACCACGAGCACATAGCGGTGCTTTTCTCGGGCGCCTCGGCGAGTCTTCCCAGCACCTCGTCCGCTCCGTTGGTGCGCATCCATTCGGAGTGCCTGACCGGTGATGTCTTCGGTTCCGCCCGGTGCGACTGCGGACCTCAGCTCGGGGAAGCGGTAGAGCGGTTCTCCACTTCCGGCGGCGTTCTCCTTTACCTACGGCAGGAGGGCCGGGGAATCGGTCTCTACAACAAGCTCGACGCCTACCAGGTTCAGGACGAAGCGGGCCTCGACACCTTCGCCGCCAATCGCGCGCTGAGCTTCTCGGACGATCTGCGGAATTATCATTCTGCCGCTCAGATGCTGCGCGCTCTCGGTATTCACCGGATTCGGCTGCTGACCAACAATCCTGACAAAGTCCGGCAGCTCGAAATGCGGGGGATCGAAATCGAGGAGGTCGTCGCCACCCGGGTCTTCAGGACGGAGCGCAACGCGCAGTACTTGCGCGTGAAGGCCGAACTGGGGGGCCACACCATCGAACTCATCGGAGAGACCGCATGATTCTGCACCGCAGTCCCATCAGTGGCGTGGCCGCCCTGCAGGACAGATACGTCGCCACCGCCGGCTATGACAACCAGGTGATCTGCTGGGATCAGCGCACCGGTCTGGCGCTCGCCCGCGCCTTCCACGACCACCTGGCCAACCAGTGTGCCTTCTCGCCGGACGGCCGTTACCTGCTGACCTCGTCCAGCGACTACACGGCCCGGCTGTGGACGGTTCCCCATCTGCGCCTGGTCGCGGTCCTCTCGGCGCACGAGGACGATGTCGAGATGTCGGCCTTCCACCCGTCCAGGGAGCTGATCGCCACCGCCTCCCGTGACCACCGGGTGCGGGTCTACGACTTCACCGGCCGCCTCCTCACCACCTTCGCCGGGCACACCGCGGACGTCATCTCTGTCGAGTGGGCCGGAGACGGCGACGAGCTCATCTCCTCCAGCGACGACGGCACCGTCAAACGCTGGTCCCTCGCCACCGGACAACTGGTCTCGGAGCTGAGTACCGACGGCGTGGAGACCGACACGGTGGCGATCTCCTCCGACGGAACGGTGTTCGCGGGCAACGACGAGGGGGCGATCATCGTGATCGGTCCCGCCGGTCGCACCTCCGTTCCGGCGCATGACGCGGGCATCAAGCGGCTGGTGCTGAACGACGCACGGCACCTGCTGGTCAGTCTCTCCTACGACCGCACCATGCGGCTGTGGGACGTGAGCTCCGGGCAACCCCGCTCCCGCGGCAGCGCGAATCTGCCGGCCGACGTCTGGCCCCGCTCCTGCGCGTTCGCCGCCGACAATTGGCTAGTCTTCGCGACCTTCGGCGCCACCTACCGCGGTTACGACTACGAAGCACGGGTCTGGGACACGTCCGAGATACCGCAGACCGGCGGTGTCAACGCGGTTCTGCCCCGGCCGGACGGCACGACGCTGACCGTCGGGGACGCGGGCACGGTGCGCGCCGGTGACCGTCGGGTCGCGGACACCGGAAGCCTCTGCAACTTCCTGACTCCGCTGGGCTCCCTGGTCCTCTCGGGCGGTCAGCTCGGCACGATCTTCGACGCTCTCACCGGACGCGAACTGCACCAGCACCGGTCGCCCCTGAACTGCGGCGCCACCTTCGAGCGTGACGGCGAGCAGTACGCGGTCGTGGGAACCTACACGGGTGAGGGCATCCTGCTGAAACTCACCGGTGACAACGGTGTCACCCATGTCGCCGACCTGCCGCTGCACACCAACGCGGTGAAGGGCGTGGCGGTCTCCGGGGACCTGCTCTTCTCCGTCGCCGCCGATGCCTCCGCCACCTGGTACGACATTCCGACGCTGAAACGTGTCGCCACGACCGAAGCGGCACATGACAAGATCGCCAACGGCTGTACCGGTCTGGGCGACGGCTGGTTCGCCAGCGTCAGCCGCGATCTCAGGCTGCGTATCTGGAACCCGCGACGAGAGGCCGACGTCCTCACCACCCCGCACACCCACTCCGTGAAGTGTGTGTCGGCCTCCGCCGACGGGCTTTCGGTGGCCACGGGCTCCTACGACGGCAGCGTCGCGGTGTACGACCGGGGCACCGGCACCTGGGGGCCCGCGACACGGCCCACGACCTCGGGTATCTCCTCGCTCGCCCACGACGCACGACAGGATGTCTTCCTCGCCGGAGCGTACGACGGACAGGTGTATCGCGTCCCGCGCTGAACGTTGTCGTCCGGGGCGGCCCCCGGCACGGCCGTCGACCGCTCCTGTCGTCTCCCCGTACCCTCGCGGTGCCGTCGTGCCGACCGCGATTCCATGACCACCTCGACGCGTCGGCCCGCTTACCCGGGCCCGACGGAGAGGATCCGCCGTGACCGGCTTCCTGATCCCCACCGCAGTGCGGCGGGCGGAGCACGTCGCCCCCCGTACCGCCAGCGAGACCGACACGGCTGCCGACGTCGTGGTTCTGGTGCCCATGTACAGGGAATCACTCGAGACGTGCGAGCGTTCCGCGGCCGGCATGCTCCGCCTGGACCACCCCCGGGAACGGATCACCGTTCTGTGGCTCGTTCCCGAGGGTGACGAGCCCAGCCAACTGCCCGCGCGCACCGCGTTCGCGCGGCTGGCCACGGCCGGTTTCGACCCGAGGTCCCGGGTGCGGCCCGTGCCGGACATGAGTCCGAAGGGCCGGGCGCTCAACCATGTCCTGACCGACCTCGACGCCTACGACGTGGTTCTCTTCCTCGACGCGGACGTGGTGCCGGGGCCCACCCAGGTCACGGAGGCGCTCCAGGCGGTCGGCGAGGGCGTGGACATCGTGGAGGCGTTCGAGTTCCACGAGTCGCGCAACTGGGTGGGCCGCGCCATAGCCGCAGAGAACGCCACCCACCTGGCGTCCATGATGTTCCTGCAGAAGCACCTGAAGACCGCTTTCCTGCAGGGAAGTTCCCTCTACGTCAGTACCGCTTTCCTCGAGAAAGCCGGCGGTTTCATCGAAGACGAGGCCGAGGAGTGCTTCGTGTGGTCGATGTTCGCCAGTCGGCTGAGACCGCGGATCCGGTTCCTGGCAAACGTCTCGTACGGAACACCGGTCGACGAACTGCCGACCGCGCTACGGCAGCGGGTCCGGTGGCTACGAGGGCAACTCGCGGCCCTCCGGCACCTCGCCGCACCCGAACTCACGCCGGCCGGACGGCTGGCGCTGGGGGTCACCGCCGCGAGTATCGCCGCCCAGTTGACCGTGTTGCCCGCGCTCGTTCTGTCCCGGCGCGGCAGCCGTACGCGTCACATCGCCCTCGCGGCCGTTCTCCTGGAGGCCGTCCGCATCGCTCATACCGCCGCCACCCCCGAATGGCGCCGTCTGGGCATCGGAGACGGCTGGTGCACACTGCTGGCTTTCGAACTGGTACAAGGCATCAGCGGATGGCGGGCGGTGCTGGAACTCGTCACTCAGCACAAGGTGTGGCACAGCGTCCGCGACAGCGGGCACATATGACGCAGAACCTGACGGACACGGCAGAACAGGTGGGGTACTCCATGACACGAACGGCGCTTCCCGACATCGACTGGGTCACCGTCCCCCACGGCGTCCTGGTGCGCGGGACGGACGAACGGCAAGTTCCCGCACTGGTGCGGGAGCACGCCGATCTCGGCCTCCCGGCGGAGTGGTTTCTCAAGGAATGCCCGCAGGCGGAGGTGACCGTCCCGGAATTCGCCGTCAGCCGGACGCCCGTCACCCGTGCCCAATGGGCGCCCTTCGCACGGGAGAGGAAACTGGACCGGGGGCTGGACGGTGACTTCGACCACCCTGTCACAGGCGTCGGCTGGGAGTCGGCCACGGAGTACTGCGCCTGGCTGGCCGAGCTGACCGGCCTGCCGGTGCGGCTTCCTTCCGAGACCGAGTGGGAGCGGGCGGCCCGCGGTGGTGACACCCGCGCCTACCCGTGGGGAGACCGCTTCGACGTCGCGCACGCCAATCTCAAGCCCGCGGCGTACAAGGGCACCACGCCCGTCGGCTCCTTTCCTTCCGGCGTCGGCCCCTTCGGCGTCCTCGACCTGGTGGGCAACGTCGACGAGTGGACCTCGACGGTGTACCAGCCCTACCCGGGCGCTCCCGCCGATGTCCCGGCCGAGGAGACCTGGGCCTGCGACCGGCACGTGACCCGCGGTGGCTCCTGGCGCCACAACCGTGATCTGGCACGGTGCGCCCGCCGCCACGGTGCCTACGACTCCGAACCGCACGACATCGGCTTCCGGCTCGCGGCCGGCGCCTGACGAGCTCGATCCCGAACCCGATCAGCTCGGTCCCGAGGAGAGATATTCGATGAACGCGGTGAGCGGGAACACCTTCTACGACCTGCCGGGTGTCTCCGAGGAGTACCTGCTGCGCAGGGAGCGGTCAGAACACCCCAACGACCTCATGGAGCAGCCCTACGTCCGCGAACTGGTGGGGAAGGTGACGGGGCGTTCCTTCGTCGACCTCGGCTGCGGAGACGCCAGGTACGGCAACACCCTGCTCGACGAGGGCGCCGACAGCTACCTGGGCATCGACGGATCCCGGAAACTGCTGGAGCAGGCCCGCCTCACTTCCGACAGGATGCGGGTACAACACACCGACATCGCGCGATGGCGCCCGGACACCGATACCGCCGATGTCGTCACAGCCAGGATGGTGCGTGCCCGATCTGGAGAGCACACTGCGCCGCGTACGCAGCGCTCTCCGGCCCGGCGGCACGTTCGTCTTCTCCCTCGAGCACCCCACCGTCACCAGCTGCTACGACTACGCCGACAGCTCCGACTTCCCGCGCGCATGGCTGGTGCGGGACTACTTCCGGCCCGGTTCACGGAAGGTCGACTGGATGGGCGGCAGCGTGATCAAGCACCACCGGAGCATCCGAGGAGCACCTCGCTGCCCCGGAGGCCGCGGGACTGCGTTTCGCCGCGCTCAGGGAGGGTCGCCCGCAGACGGGCCACACGTCCGGGGAGGTCCTGCGGGAGCGGCAGCACGTGCCCATGTATCTGATCGTCAAAGCCGTCCGGGTGGACTGAGGAAACGTCGTTGAGGTGTCGGCCGCGCGGACGGTGGGCCGGCTTCGCACAGGGACCGGGCCGGGGAGGAACATGAGGACCATCGAGGTGCGCGGTCTGCGCAAGGAGTACCGGATCCCGGAGAAGGAACCAGGGTTGAGGGGCACGGTCAAGCACTTCGTACGGCCCCGGTACCGGCCGAAGGTGGCGCTCGCCGGGATCGATCTCGACATCGAGCCGGGAGAATCGGTGGGCTATCTCGGCTCCAACGGCGCCGGGAAGTCCACCACGATCAAAATCCTCACCGGGCTGCTGTCCCCGACGGGCGGGTACGTCAGGGTGAACGGCTTCGATCCGCACCGGGACCGCAAGCGGCATGTGCGGGAGATCGGAGCCGTTTTCGGACACCGCACCGGACTGTGGTGGGATCTGCCGGTCATCGACTCGTTCAAGACCCTGAGCAGCATGTACGAGATTCCGGACGCGATCTACCGGGCCAATCTGGAGCTCTTCACCGAACTGCTCGAACTCGGGGACTTCCTGTCGGTCCCGGTGCGGCAGCTGTCCCTGGGACAGCGCATGCGCGCCGACCTGGCCGCCGCCCTGCTGCACGACCCGAAGCTCATCTTCCTCGACGAGCCGACAGGTGGCCTGGATGTCAACTCCAAGGCGGCCGTGCGGCAGTTCATCCGCCACCTCAACCGACAACAGGGCACGACGGTTTTCCTGACCAGCCATGACATGGCCGACATCGAAGGGATATGCAGCCGGCTGGTCATCCTGGACCGCGGCAGCGCGGTCCTCGACGAGGACATCGACAAGGTGAAGCACCGCCTCGCGGCCGACCGCCGTCTCGTCGTGACCGTGTCCGACTCGGAGGACGTCACCGAGGTCGTCCGAACGGTGACCAACGCCTCCGGTCTCACCTGCACGATGCTCGACCGGCAGCGACTGTCCTGCGAGTTCGACCGGACCGAAGCCACCGCCGCACACCTGGTCGGCGTCATCATGCGTGACCACGAAATCGTCGACTTCGAACTGCGCGAACCGACCCTCGAGCAGATGGTGCGGCGTCTCTTCCAGCAGCCCCCCGCCGTCCTCCCCCCGTCGACGGAGGTGAGGTCCCGTTGAGGGTCTTCCGCAGTCTGGTCGGCGTCGCCGCGCAGGAGGCCTTCATGTACCGCGGCCGGTACGTGGTGGGCGTCCTCATCAGCCTGGTCCAGATTACGGTGCTCTACTACATCTGGCGTGCCATCATGAGCGGCGGGCAGAGACACGCGGGTTACGACTGGCCGCAGATGCAGACCTACCTGCTGCTGTCCTTCCTGCTGACGCTCATTCTCTCGTTCGGCACGGAGGAACGGGTATCCGCCAGCATCCGTGACGGCAGCATCTCGCTGGAGTTACTGAAGCCGGTGCGCTACATGACGCTTCGTGTCACCGAACTCATCGCCGCGCTATTCGTCGAACTGCTGTCCGTCGGCCTCTGTCTGGTGGTGATCGTCTCGACCGTGCTGCCGGCCGTACCGCCCGAGACGGGGTCGCGATTTCTGCTGGTCCTGTCCTTCCTCCTCGCGGTGGCCCTGAAGGCGGTCATCGCGATCACCACGGGCGTCCTCTGCTTCTGGACGACCAACGTGCTCGGTCTCATCGCGTGCCGGCAGGCTCTGGCGCTGCTGCTGTCCGGAGCCATGTTCCCGCTGCAGATGCTGCCCGACTGGCTGCACACCGTGGCGTACGCGCTGCCCTTCCAGAGCTTCTTCAACACACCCACCATGATCTACTTCGGCCGGGTCGGTATTGCGGACGCCGCCGGTCTCGTCGCGCTCCAAGGAGTGTGGCTCGTCGCGCTGGCGGGTACGGCGGCTCTGCTGCTGAACCGCGGATTCCGGCGGCTGGACAACTATGGCGGCTGAACAGCGAGCACACGCCCTCACCCACTTCGCGCTCCTGCTACGGCTCCAGTACCGGGCCAAGTCGGCCTACCGCGCCGACCTCGCGCTCGAACTCGTCTCGGCGCTGTTGCGCCAGGGCACCTGGCTCGCCTTCATGCTGGTGCTCCTGCGTCGCACGCCGGCGGTCGAAGGCTGGGACACCTGGAAGATGATCTTCCTGTACGGCCTGGCGACGGCCCCGCTCGGCCTCAACGTCCTGCTCTTCGACGGCGTCTGGAAACTGGCCGAACTCATCCGCAGGGGCGAACTCGACGCCCTGCTGCTCCGCCCCGTCGATCCGGTCCTGCACCTGTACACCAGGAGCGTGAGTCTGCACGGTATCGGTGACCTCGCCATCGGCGTCCTCGCCATGAGCCTGGCCGCGCAGCACCTGCCGCTCCCCTTCGGCCTGTGGACACCCCTGCTCCTGGCCGTGTGCGTCGTGTCCGGCAGCGTCATCTACGCCTCCGTCAACCTGGCCTCGGCGTCTCTGGGCTTCTGGTTCAGGGAGCTGCACAATATTCCCTTCCTCGTCCAGCAGTTCACCGACCTGGCCCGGTTCCCCCTCACCCTGTACCCCCGCGTACTGACCGTGATCTTCTTCTTCCCCCTCCCCTTCGCCTTCGTCACCTACCTTCCGACGGTCCTGCTGACGGAGGGCGGCTCCGCCTGGGTCCTCCTGACGGCGCCGACCGCCGCCCTCGTCATCCACATACTGGCGAGGCTCGTCTTCCGCCTCGGGCTACGGCGCTACGAGAGCGCCGGAAACTGAGATTCTCGCACCAGGAGAGTGACTCCCATGAAGTTTACCGACGGCTACTGGCTGCTCCGGGACGGAGTGAAAGCCTTCCATCCGGCCGAGGCACATCACATCACCTCCGACTCGGATTCGCTGACGGTCCTGGCCCCGGTCAGACGGATCGAAAAGAAGAGCGATGCGATGGCGGGGCCCGTCGTCACCGTTCGCTGCAGCAGCCCGATGCCGGACGTCATAGCGGTCGAGATCACCCATTTCGAAGGCGTACAACCGCGTGGACCGGAACTCGAAATCGGCTCCTCGGGGACAGCCGCCGTCGATGTGTCGGTGGACGACCGGGAGGCTGTGCTCACCAGCGGCTCGCTGTCGGTGCGCTTCACCCGCGGTGACGCCTGGCGCATGGATTTCCTGGCCGGCGGCCGGGTCCTGACCGGCAGCGGAGCCAATGCCATGGCGGTGCTCGAAGCCGACGGCCGCCCCTACGTGCGTGAACAACTGGACCTCGGCGTGGGGCAGCACGTCTACGGGCTCGGCGAGCGCTTCGGACCCCTGGTCCGCAACGGCCAGTCCGTCGACATCTGGAACGCGGACGGCGGGACCTCCTCCGAACAGGCCTACAAGAATGTGCCGTTCTACCTGACCGACGCCGGCTACGGGGTCTTCGTGCACCACAGCGGCAAGGTCTCGTACGAGGTGGCCTCGGAGGCGACGTCACGCGTCCAGTTCAGCGTGGCGGGCCAGTCACTGCGCTACTTCGTCGTCCACGGCCCGACGCCGAGGGACATCCTCCGCCGCTACACCGCGCTGACCGGCCGCCCCGCCCGGCTGCCGGCCTGGTCCTACGGTCTGTGGCTGTCGACCTCCTTCGTCACCGACTACGACGAGGACACCGTCAGCTCGTTCATCGACGGCATGGCCGAGCGGGACATCCCCCTCTCCGTGTTCCACTTCGACTGCTTCTGGATGCGGGAGTACCAGTGGTGCGACTTCACCTGGGACGAGCGGGCCTTCCCCGATCCGCCCGGCATGCTGAAGCGTCTGAAGGACCGTGGCCTCAAGATCTGTCTGTGGATCAATCCATACATCTCCCAGCACTCGCCGTTGTTCGCCGAGGCAAGGGAGAACGGCTACCTGCTGCGCAGACCCGATGGCGACGTCTGGCAGTGGGACCTGTGGCAGCCCGGTCTCGCGATCGTGGACTTCACCGACCCGGCCGCCTGCGCATGGTTCGCGGAGAAGCTCGACGCGCTCCTGGACATGGGGGTGGACTGCTTCAAGACCGACTTCGGGGAACGCATCCCGCTGGACGTGGTCTACTTCGACGGCTCCGACCCGGAACGCATGCACAACCACTACGCCCACCTCTACAACCAGGTCGTCTTCGATCTTCTCGAGCGACGCCGGGGCCGTGGGGAGGCCGTTCTGTTCGCCCGCGCCGCCTCGGCCGGCACACAGAGTTTCCCGGTGCACTGGAGCGGCGACGGCGAGGCCACCTTCGAAGGCATGGCCCAGAGCCTGCGGGGCGGACTGTCCCTCGGACTTTCCGGGTTCGGCTACTGGAGTCATGACATCGGCGGATTCATCGGTCTTCCCGACGCCGCGGTGTTCAAGCGGTGGATCGCCTTCGGACTGCTCTCCTCGCACAGCCGTCTGCACGGAGGTGGGTCCTACCGCGTTCCCTGGGCGTTCGACGAGGAGTCCGTGGACGTACTGCGCGACTTCAGCCGGCTGAAGATGCGGCTCATGCCCTATCTGGGCCGCATCGCCGAGGAAGCCCACGCCGAGGGCCTGCCCATGATGCGTCCCATGATCCTGGAATTCCCCGACGACCCGTCCTGTGCCTACCTGGACACGCAGTACATGCTGGGGGACTCACTGCTCGTCGCTCCGGTCTTCTCGGCCGACGGGAACGTCCGCTACTACGTGCCCGAAGGCCGCTGGACCGGTCTGCTGTCCGGGCAGTCGGTCACGGGGCCCCGCTGGGTCGACGAGCGACACGGCTTCGACAGCCTGCCCTTGCTGGTCAGGCCCGGGACGGTACTGCCCGTGGGCGCCGTGGACGACCGGCCCGACTACGACTACGCCGCAGGCGTCGTGCTGCGGGTCTACTCCCCGCCCGAGACGATGCGAGCGACGACGAGAATCGTGACGCCCGGCGGCGAACTGTCCGCGGCTTTCACCGTCGAGCGCAGCGGCGGCCGGTTGCGCGTCATGGCGGACCGGCCGGTCGCGGACTGGGCCGTGCTGCTGGTGGGTGAGCCCGCGCCCTCCTCGATCGAGGGCGCCACGCCGGAACACCTGACGGACGGGACACTGCTGCGGGCCCTGCCGGACGCCCTCACCATCACCGTCGGCGAGTGACCACGGTAACCGACCGGCTGCGCCGGCCCGGCCGCCCGCCGGGCCGGCCTTCCCGCCGCACGGCAACCGCCGGGCACAGAGCACGGCCTGTCGCGCACGACTGTGAAACACGACTGTGAAATTCGAGAGGACCGGGTCACCACCGATGCCCACGCGTCCCTACGTCATTCTCTCCGCCGCCACGTCGGTCGACGGGTACCTGGACGACGCCGGACCCGAGCGGCTGCTCCTCTCCGACTCGGCGGACTTCGACCGCGTCGACCAGGTACGCGCGGAGTCAGACGCCATCCTCATCGGCGCGACCACCCTGCGAAAGGACAACCCACGCCTGCTGGTCGACAGCGCCCGAAGACGCGCGCAACGCATCGCGCGCGGAAGACCGGAGCACCCGCTGAAGGTCACGGTCACCGCCGGCGGCGACCTGAACAGAGATTCGAGATTCTGGCATCACGGCGGCCGGAAAGTGGTCATCACCGTGGACAGCGCGGTGGAGAAGGTCCGTACGACGCTGGCAGGGCTGGCTGACGTGGTCAGTGTCGGCCCGCATGTCGACTGGGGCCTGGTCCTCGACGAACTCGGCCGGCGCGGTGTCGAACGGCTCGTGATCGAGGGCGGCGGCACCATCCATACGCAGTTCATGGCCATGGACCTCGCGGACGAGGTGTGCCTGGCCATCGCCCCACTCCTTGTCGGGCAACCGGACGCGCCGCGATTCCTGGGCACCGCCGACTATCCGGGCGGCTCCACCGCCAGGATGGAGGTCATCGAGACCCGCCCGGTCGGCGACATGGTGCTCATCCGATACGCACCGAAGGGACGGTCCTGATGTACGTTTCGCGGCACGAGGAAGAGGTGCGCTGGATGGAGCGTGCGATCGATCTCTCCACGATGTGTCCGCCGACCGACCGTGCCTTCTCGGTCGGTGCGGTCATCGTCGACGCGAACGGCGGCGAACTGTCGGCCGGGTACTCGCGTGAGAGCTGCCCTCGTGAGCACGCGGAGGAAGCCGCCCTGGCGAAACTTCCGCGGAACGACCCGCGTCTGGCCGGTGCGACGATCTACAGCACTCTGGAGCCGTGCTCCAGGCGGAGCGCGGACCGTACACCCTGCGCACAGCGGGTGTTCGCCGCGCGCATTCCCCGCGTCGTCATCGCCTGGCGCGAGCCGAGCGTGTTCGTCGAGGAGTGCGTCGGCGTCGAACAACTGAGAGCGGCCGGGGTGATCGTCCTGGAACTTCCCGAACTCAGCGCTGCGGCAAGGACGGTCAACCGCCATCTGCTGCGGGACGCCTGACGTTTACGGCGCCGCAGATGGAGGCCCTCCAGGCCATGCTTGCGCATGAGCCGCTCGACGCGCTTGCGGTTCACCGTGTGTCCGAAGCCCCGCAGCTCGGCATGGACACGCCGCACTCCGTACGTTCCCTGGTGGTCGGTGTGGATCCTGCGGATCTCCGCGACCAGGGCCTCGTCGGCGGCCTGCCGCACCTCGCGGGCCTTCGCCCCGGCGATCCACCGGTAGAGCCCCGAGCGCGAGACCTGAAGAACCCGACATATCCGCTGCACGCCGAAGTCGGCCCGGTGGTCGGAGATGAAGCCCCAGCGGAGGGTCATGCCCTCATCTTCCTTCGCGAAATACTGGGCCCGGCACAGGATCTCCCGCTCGAGTTCCCACTCCTTCTCCGCACTGCTCAGCCGGCCGTTCTCCGCCCGCAGCCGGACCAGTTCCTCATCCCTGCCCTCGGCGACAGGCTCGTCGCGGTTGCCGCCACCCGCCTACTCATCGGCCTGACGCACCCAGCTCCGCAGCGTCTCGCCGGTCACCCCGACATCCGCCGCCACCGCCGCATACGCGCGCTTCCCACCCGCCGCGCGGTACAACGCGACAGCATCGTTCCTGAACTCCGCCGGATACGGAGACTTCCGTCCCACCAGGACACCCTTCCTCGGATCTGCAAGATCCAGTGTCAGAGCGTCCACACAGCCGGGGTCACCTCAGGCCCTCGGCCTGAGCCCGGCCCACCAGCTCGTCAATCAGCCGGTCGTCCACAGACTTCGCTGGCACCGCCTCAGCCGACTCAACGGTCTCGACCTCGGCCACGTTGCCGCTGGTCATCGATGCATCTTCCATGATCGGGAGTTACACCGAACGTTTTACAGTCCCGATGGTGCCGATACGGCGGGTGAAGCATCTCGCTCGCCGGAGCAGTCGCCAGGACTTCAGCTGTGCGAAGGCGCGTTCGCCCGGAGCTCTCAGTCGGGGTGGTCCCGGTTGAACTGCTGGTGGTGCTCGGGCTGTTCGCGGTGGTGGTAGTAGGGGGTGCGGAATGTGGCGCCGGCGCCCTGGTAGGCGCGGTCTGCGAGGACGAGGATCTGCCGGGTGAGGCATGCCTGGACGATGCCGTGGGCGCGGCCGAGCGCCGCGCGGGAGAACCACAGCGGGGTGCCGTCCGAGGTGGCAATGACCTGCAC
The DNA here is from genome assembly GCF_042871445.1 of Streptomyces sp. NPDC005794. Classification (NCBI taxonomy): domain Bacteria; kingdom Bacillati; phylum Actinomycetota; class Actinomycetes; order Kitasatosporales; family Streptomycetaceae; genus Streptomyces; species Streptomyces sp. NPDC005794. The sequence goes on along the minus strand of NZ_JBIAIN010000002.1, from coordinate 77,041 downwards.
ATGCATGCCGTGCTTGCGGCGTTTTTGCGAGTAGTACGGCTCGTCCGCGCGGATCCGGTCGGTGGGGATCAGGGTGCCGTCGACGATGACGTGGTCGCCCTCGCCGAGGCCGGTGAGGGCTTCGTGGAGCCCTGGCGCCCAGGAAGCCAGGACGTCCAGAGTCTCGTCCACGTACCGCCAGGCGGTGGCCTGGGATATCCCGAAATCCGCTCCGAGCTGCGAGAATGTCTCGTTCTTACGCAGATGGACGAGAGTGAGCAGTGCTTGCTTGAAGCAACCGAGCTTGCGCCAGCGGGTGTTGCGGGCCCGGCGGCGCTCGTACAGCAGCCAGGCACCGAGCTCCGCCGCGGTCATTCCACGGGTAACTCTTGTGGAACCGGCGCCCGATCAGCGTCCTGATCCGCGACAGCGTCCAGGTCTGGTCCGGTCACCCGTGCGCCAGCGGCCCCTCGTCCAGCTCCCGCTCCAGCACCGCGAACAACTCGTCGCTCAGCACCGGCAGCGAGGCCGGACCTTCGAGGCCAGCGCCCACACGCCACCCTCGGCCCACGCTCTGTGCCAGTGCTGCACCGAGTGGACCGTTATCCGCAGGTCGTGGGCGATGACGGCGACCTCGTCACCAACAGCGAACCGCTCGGCTGCCTCCTGCCGCAACCGCTCACGAAACGTCCGCCGCTCAGCAGCCAGCCCGCCACCCTGCGCATACCTCATACAGACGGCATACCGCCACGACCATCAACTGTCAGCCCCTGAGACACCACGCTTTGAAGGTCAGTAGTGGCCGCGTGCGGACGCGGTGAGTAACGCAGGCGCCTGCTCTCTGCCCGGTTGGTGGTGTACTTCGTCCTGGGGCTGGCGCTGTTCTCGCCCGCTCCGTATCTCAAGCTGGCGAAGCCGCTTCACGCAGACTTCCCATCCGCGGAGTGATCGGGAGGTCGAGTCGCCCCTTCCCAAGGCCGCGCCACCCTCGGGTGAAGTCAAAGTCCCCAGCCGTGGCAGTCACACAGCGACCATCCCACTCAGATGCGCGCTCACCGACGATGTGCGACGCTACTTCGTCTCGTTCGGGTGGCTCGTGTGCACCTGCTCCAGGAAGACCGTGCGCTCGTGAACGTAGAACCAGATTGCGCGCGGTGCCCTTCGCAGTCGGTTTGTGCTGCCACCTCTCATGGGTCGCGCCGCCACGCTCGATGACGCCGAGCTCACCTTTGAGCCGATAGTTCGTCGGCGTCGTGGACAGTGGCGTCCGCGTGAGGAAGTCCCAGGTCTCCGTCATGGAGTTGCGGATCGTCGCGACGAGGTCGCGCCATCCCTTCTGCGCATCGGCTGTGGCGAAGCGGATCTCGTACTCGATCTTCTTCGGAGGGCGAGGAACCAGCTCGCCCTTCCTGGCGGCCGCCACGGTTAGGGACGCTCCACGGTCTCATCGTCGTCGAGCCACTCCAGACCGGCGCTGCCGCTGCTGAGCCCGGCCGCGACGGCAGTGGCCGTCTCCTTCCAGGAGGTCAGCTCTGCGATCGCGAGGTGCGGCTGGTCGGTGGAGAACGACGCGCGCGCCGCATCGACGAGGTCCTGCGCGCAGGACTCCCGGTCGGCCGGCGACAGCGCGAGTATCCAAGGAAAGGCCTTGGACATTCGCTCGGCGAGCGAGCCGCGGTCGTCGAGGGTGACGGTGATGAGCTGCGCGGCAAAGTTCAGCAAGCGGGCACGACCCTCGGCCTCGCGCTGCGACATCAGGACCAAAGCCTCGCCGTCGCGCCGGGTCACCGTCACGGGGTGGTCCTCGGCCTCGGCGAAGACCTCGGCGGAGCGCTTGCTCAGGTCCGAGGAGCGCCGAGTCGCCACGGGAAGGTCTGCTGCGATGGTCATGGATCCATAGTATTCGGAAGTCCAGTGGAGGCCGTGGAGTTCGTGCGCCAGACTCGGCCTCCGGATACGGTCCGAGTGTCAGATCTCAGCCTTCCTTCTGTCCAAGGCGCGGCTGTACGTGTTCGCGGTGATCGGGCACGCCGGCCGACGCATCCGCATCCTGGGCGCGACGGCGCACCCGACCGCCTCCTGGGTGGCACAGGCCGCCAGGGACTTCGTCATGGATCTCGAGGATGCCGGCTGCCGGTCCCGGTTCATGATCCGCGACCGCGACGGAAAGTACCCCGCCCTGTTCGACACCGTCCTTGAGGATGCGGGGATCGAGGCCGTACTCAGCGGGGTCCGGAGGAGATTTTCGGCAGGGACAGGGTCAAGTGAGCGCGTCGTTCACGAAGCGCGTCTATGCCCATCCGAGCCCCGAGGACTTGCGCGCCACCTCGGATCACCGCACGGTTCTGCTCGGCTTCGAGGGACAACGCGACTGCCTGAACATACCGGATGGCCGTGAGAAAAACCTGCCTCACGATTAGCATAAACACGGCCTGACCTGCTGTGATCTGCAGATCACTAGAATCTGCTCCCGGACCTACGACAGCACCAGCGCGTACTCAAGGACGTCCTCTCCCGGTGCGTGGCAAGGCTCACCCACACCTAACCTCGCGCCTTCGCGAGTGAGGTCGTCCGGTTCTTGATCAAATAAACGGAGAGTGCCGCTGACCTGCAACGATGGGACTTGTTGAGGGTCCTGTCAGCTGCAAGGAAGTCCAGGTGAAGAAGCGTACCGGGTCTTATCCGCGTGTCCGTGTCGAGGGCGGCGGCCGTGGGGTGGTCTCGCAAGCCGGGTCGGTGCTGCTGGTCGAGACGGTCCGCAAGTCCGGTTTGGACACCGCGATATCGGCGGCCCTGTCGCCGTGGCGCAAGCGGCGGGCGGTGCACGATCCTGGCAAGATCCTGCTGGATGTGGACCTGGCCGTCGCACTGGGCGGAGACTATTTCGCAGACGTGGGCATGCTGCGGGCCGAGCCGGGCATGTTCGGCCCGGTGGCCTCCGATCCGACAGTCTCCCGCCTCGTCGACGCTCTCGCCGCGTCCGGTCCCAAGGCCCTCGCGGCGATCCAGGGGCCAACGACAAGGAGATCCGGGACTTGTTCCGCACGGACGAGCGCGCGGAGATCATCGAGTCACTACCCGGCATGGGCCCCATCCTCGGCGCCGAGTTCGTCGCCATCGCCGGGGACCTCTCGTCCTACCGTGACGCCGACCGCCTGGCCGCGTACGCCGGACTGGCCCCAGTTCCACGCGACTCCGGCCGCCGGACCGGCCTCCTGCACAGGCTCAAACGCTACGACCGCCGTCTGCGCTGGGTCTTCTACCTCTCCGCTCAGAGTGCCATGAGGTATCCCGGCCCGTCCAGGGACTTCTAACTGCGCAAACGGGCCGAGGGCCTGCGCCACGTCCAAGCTGTCCTCGCTCTCGCACGTCGCCGCGTCGACGTGCTCTGGGCGATGCTCCGCGACCACCGCCTCTACGTACCTGCCCTTCCGTCCGCACCAGCAGCAAGCGGCTGGCTCCACCGCGTTCTACGGGGCTTGACAGGTCATTGAGATTCAACGACACCGGTAGGTGAAAGCGACACCTTGTTTCTCGACGGCTCCAGTGAACCCTGCAGCGCTGTCGGCGGCGGGCACGGGCGGGCGTCATGTGGCCGGCCCGGGGGCCGGGTCCGGAGTCGGCGGAGAAGGCTCGGCAGTGCTCTCCCCGACCGGGCGCTTCCGGACGATCTTCATCAGCGGGTCACCGTCACTGCTTTCGCCGGACGCAGGCCGCGCCGTCGGGACAGGCCCGCGGGAACCAGGAGTACGAGATCCCTTCCTCGGGCTTGTGACGCTGCTCGCCGAGGTCGCGCGCGGTACCGGTGTGGAGTGTCGTGCCGCACCAGACGCATACCCACCCGCGCTGCTGCTGCTCGGTCAACTCGGTGACTGGCGGTAAGTCCCTCATGGCCATGGCGTTCCCGCTTCGTCGTTGATCAGGTACGGGACCAGCGTGACGCGCGAGGAAGGGCCTCACGCTCACAGATTCGTGAGCGTGAGCAGGTCAGAGGGTGAGCGGGGTCTCACAGGCCGATCCACGCGGCCATGTGGCCGAGGGAGGCCGGGGTGCGGCGGGAGATGTGCACCAGCCCCTTGACGGTCTCGCGGGCGCCCGGGTGGTACCGGGTCTGCTCCGGTGCCGCCTGCCGCGCTTCGACGATGCTGCCGAGGGCCGCCTCGGTGCGGCCCGTCTCCATCTCGGAGCGTGCCCGGTCGATGAGGAAGTGCGCGCGCCTCGAGGTCGCGAGAGCTGGTGGGATGTGGATCTGCCGGGCCTGGACGAGCGCGCTGTCGTACTGCCGCATCTCGACCGCGGCCGACATGCGGTGCAGGGCCACGTTCGTGGGGCCGAAGGACAGCCAGTGGATCTTGGAGGCGTCACCGGTCCGGTCGGCGCACCGCTCCGCCTCGGCGAGGTGGGTGTCGACGGCGGTCCGGTCCTCGGCGCGGGCGCCGATGACGGAGGCCCCCAGGTGGAGTTGGCCGGTGACGGCGACAGCTTCCCGGGTCTGTTCCGCGGCGCCGACGATGCCGTGGCCGACGGCGACGAGCCGCTGGCCGATCGTGTACTCGCCCTCCCGGAAGTAGACGAGCGCCCGCATGTACTGGCGGATCGCGGCGAGGCACGGGTCGGATGCCTGACGGGCGGCCCAGTCCATGCGGTCGAGGGCGACCGCGCTGAGGTCGTAGTAGCCGAGCTTGACCGTGATGTCGTGTGCGGTCCGGTAGGTGGAGGCGAGGGCATGCCACAGCTCGGTCGACCGGGTCCGCCACGCTGCGGTCGTCAGGTCCGCGATCGCCGCCGGGATCAGCCTGGCCGCGTTGCGGAGATGCGTGGCCCGGACCTGGGCGCACAGGTAATCGGCACCGGCCACCAGCTGGGCGGCCGGTTTCTCTGGGATCGCTTCGTCGGCCCCCAGGTCGTACAGGTCGAGTGCCTCCCGGATGGGGCGGACGAGTCCGGCCAGGCGATCCTGCCGCAGCTCGATCACGTACGGCTGTCCTGTCAGTGCGGTGACGTCGACCCGCAGAGCTTTGGAAACGGCCGCCACGAAATCCAGGTTGGCGGGCTTGGCGCCGCACTCGACCTGGTTGAGGAGGCTGTAGGAGTACGGGAGCCGGTCCGCCAACTGTCTCTGGGTGAGGCGGGCGAGCTTCCGTTGCTCCTTGATGCGGGTACCTGTGTGGTCGTCGTCCAGTCTCGGCATACCGGCCTCCGTCCCTGACTCGTCGTCTGGAAAGGTACCGCCGCGCTCGGGTTCCTGAGTCGCCCTCGGCCCCGATTCCGCGCGGCTGGACGGCGGTTGCGTGTGGTCGGATAGTGGCATGACGACCCTGTATCTGTTCGGTTCCGCAGCCCCTCCGGTCTTCGAGGTGGCCGGGGTCATCACGTCCGGACAGGACAGGGGGTGGGACGTGTGCCTGGGGTTGACGCCGACCGCGGCCCGGTGGCTGGAGGCGGAGCTGCCCGCCCTGGAAGACCTGACCGGGCACCCGGTGCGGTCGGAATACAAAATGCCGGGAGAGCCCGACGTGTGGCCGAAGGCGGACGTGATCCTGTTCGCGCCGGCCACGTTCAACTCCGTCAACGAGTGGGCGCTCGGGCTGACATCGAAGTTCGTCATCGGTGTGGTCGCCGAGGGCACCGGCAAGGGGATCCCCATCGTGGCGATGCCGTGTGTGAATACCGCTTACGCGCAGCATGCGCAGTTCGATCGATCGGTGGAGGCGCTGCGGGCCGCCGGGGTGCGGTTGCTGTACGGCGACGGCGGCTTCGTGCCGAACCGGCCGGGAGAGCGGCGGCCGGAGGGCTACCCGTGGCACCGTGCGCTGGACGCGGTCGACGCCCTGGTCAGCCCCCGCCCGTAGAACCCTCGCATGCCCCGGGTGGCCGCTACCGAAGACGTAGGCCTGCGGTCGCCCGCCCCCAGGGACACTTCTCGGGGTGACCGGATCCCTCGTTCGGGGGGTGTCCGGGCCCGCCTCCTGCTCTGTCGCCGACTGCCTGAGTTACGTTCCCCCTTCTTGGCCGTGGTGGAGCCCCTGCGTCGCATCCGGCGCGGTCCGGCTTCAGGAATCCAAGGGCGATGAGTCCCGGCGTGGTTGCCGGTCTGCATTCCCCATACGCGATCAGCCGCACTCGAGGAGAGCACCATGACCGCTTCCTACACCTTCGACGTCTTTTCCAGCCTCGACGGATTCGGCGCCGCCGGCGGCAACTGGACCGGCTACTGGGGCAAGCAAGGCCCTGAGCTCCTCGACCACCGCCTCGCCCTCTACGACGAGGAGCAGCGGATGGTCCTGGGGGCCAACACGTACCGGGCGTTCGCGCGGATGCTGGCCTCGAGCACCGAGGACTCCGATGTGCGTGACCCATGGGTCACGCGGATGAGGAGCCTGCCGGCAACGGTGGTGTCGACCACGCTGGAAGGACCCCTCGACTGGCCGGATGCGAACGTGCTGAGCGGCGATGCCGTCGACGTCGTCGCTCGGCTCAAGGAGGAGTCGGAGGTACCGTTGCGCTCCCACGGCAGCCTGTCGATGAACCGGGCGCTGATGGCCGCCGGTCTGGTCGACCGTGTCCAGGTGACGCTCTTCCCCGTGATCACCGGTCGGACCGGGCTGGACCCGATCTTCCAGGGTGCGGCCGACTTCGACCTCGAGCTGATCGAGTGCCGGACGCTCGACGGCCACATCCAAGAGCTCGTCTACCGGCCCACCCTGCACGTCTGAGCCCGTCCGCTCGCCGGACCCGGCGGCCAGGCCCCCGGCCGTCGGTCATTTCACCGATGACGTGGGGCCCCAGGGGCGGGAAGTTGGGCGTGGTCACGGCAGCCGTCGTCGCGCGGCAGCCGTGCACCGCCGTCCTCGCTCCCCACACCACGGAGAACCCCCATGCCCCTGTCCCGTTCAGCCTGCGCCGCTCTCCTGGCCCTCGCGCTCGCCTCGGTCCCCGTGTCCACGGCGGCAGCCGGCACAGCGGCCGCCGAGGTGAACTACGTGGCCCTCGGTGACTCGTACGCTTCCGGTACCGGCGCCGGCGACTACTCCGACGTCGCGTGCACGCGGAGCCGCAACGCCTATCCCGCGCTCTGGGCCGACGCCAACGGCCCGGCCTCGTTCACCTTCGCCGCCTGCGGCGGTGCGAAGATCCCCGACGTACTCGGCGACCAGGTGGGCGACCTGGACGAGGACACCACTCTGGTGAGCCTGAGCATCGGGGGCAACGACTCCGGGTTCGCCTCGACCATGCTCAGCTGTCAGTACTCCACGCAGTCGGCGTGCGAGCGGGCCCTGGAGACCGCCGGGGAGTACGTGGTGAACGAGCTGCCGGGCGAGCTGGACAGCCTCTACACGACCGTCCGCGCCCGGGCACCCCACGCCGAGGTCGTCGTGATCGGGTACCCGCACCTCTACAAGGAGGGCGGCCTCTGCCTCGGCGGGCTCAGCTCCGCCAAGCGCACGGCCGTCAACCAGGGTTCGGACCTGCTCAACGACACGATCGCGGGCCGCGCGGAGGCGGCCGGATTCGCGTTCGCGGACGGCCGGCCGGCCTTCGCCGGGCACGAGATCTGCACCGGCGACGCGTGGATCAGCAGCACGAACGTCCACCCGACGGCCGAGGGACACGAGTCCGCGTACCTCCCGGCCTTCACCGCGGCCCTGTCGGGGAGCTGAGCTCAGTACACGTCGCGCACGTACCGCTTGTCGGCGGCGAGCTGCTTGACGTACGCGGCGGCGGTGTCCTCCTGGAGTCCGCCGTGGGACACGGCGATGTCCCGAAGCGCCCGGTCCACGTCCTTCGCCATCCGGGAGGCGTCGCCGCAGACGTAGAAGTGGGCGCCCTCCTGGAGCCAGGACCACAGCTGGGCGCCGTGCTCCCGCATCCGGTCCTGTACGTAGATCTTGGCCCGCTGGTCGCGGGAGAAGGCGGTGTCCAGCCGTGTCAGGGTGCCGTCGCGGCGCAGGGAGTCGAGTTCGTCCCGGTAGTAGAAGTCGGTGGCCCCGCGCTGCTCACCGAAGAACAGCCAGTTGGGGGCACGGTGGCCGAGGGCGCGCCGCTCGTCCAGGAAGCCGACGAAGGGGGCGACTCCGGTGCCGGGTCCGACCATCACCATCGGGGTGGCCGGGTCCGCCGGCGGGCGGAAGTGCGGTGCGCGCTGGACGAATACCGGGACCTGGCTGCCCGCTTCCGCGTCGGCGAGGAAGGTGGAGGCCACGCCTTTGCGGACGGTGCCGTGACGGTTCTCGTAACGGACGACGGAGACGGTGAGACGTACGAGGCCGGGGTCGCTGAGCGGGCTGGAGGATATGGAGTAGAGCCTCGGCCGGAGACGGGTGAGGGCTCCCGCCCACTCGGCCGCGGTGGCGCGGGCGTTGTGTCCGGCGATGACGTCGACGGCCTGCCGGCCCCAGGTCCACTGTGCGAGTTCGCCCTTGTTGTCCGGGCGCAGGAGCTTCTTGAGCGTGCGGTCGTGGGTGCGGTCGGCGACCAGGCGCAGCAGTCCGGGAGTGATCCGGGCGATGTCCAGGTGGCGGTGGAGAGCCTCTTCCAGGGGCACGGAACCCACGCCTGACACGTCGACGGGTTCCGCGGGGTCCAGTCCGGTGACGGCGAGCCATTCCGCCACGAGTTCGGGGCAGTTGAGCGCCTCCACGCCGAGTGCGTCGCCCGCCTCGTAGGTGAGCGGTACGGGGCTGTCCCGGGTGTCGAAGGTGAACTGGCGCACTTCTTTGGCGGCACCGGGGAGGCTGAGCAGCTTGTTGCCCACGAGACGCCCGGTGGCCGTCCTGGTCGAGCGGGCCGGTGAGGAAGGGACCGTAGGGGCGACAGGGGCGGGCGTGGCGCCCAGTGCGGCGAACACCTCCTCCAGCCACTGCCCGGCCGGCTCCTCGTAGTCCGGTTCGCAGTCCGTACGGGGGACGAGTCGTACGGCGCCCAGTTCGCCGAAGCGTTCGTCGAGCCGTCTGCCGTGCCCGCAGAAGTCGTCGTACGAGGAGTCCCCGAGGGCGAGTACGGCGTAGCGCACACCGTCCAGCCGGGGTGTGTCGGGCGCGTTGAGCGAGTCCCAGAACCCGGAACCGTTGTCCGGGGCGTCGCCGTCGCCGAAGGTGCTGGTGACGACCAGCAGATCGGCTGTGCGCGGGAGGCTCTCCAGGGGACGGTCATCCATCCCGAGGAGGGTCGCCGGCCGCCCTTCGGCGGCCAGCCGCCGCGCTGCGGCCGCCGCGACCTCCTCGGCGTTCCCGGTCTGCGACGCCCACAGGACCACGACCTGACGGCCGGATACGGCCTCGGGTGCCTGCGCCGTCCCGGCGGGCTCCGGGCTTCGGGAGGCCTCGCCGGGCGCGCGGGAGAACATCCCGGCCAGTACCCCGTTGACCCACAGGGCATGGTCCGGGTCGAACGGCGCGTGCACCGGCAGTACGGGGGTGCCCACGGACTGCGTACCGAGTCCCGCGAGGAAACCGGACAGGTAGCGCCGCTCGTGGGCGGCCAGTACCGGCGGGGCGGTGTCCGCGATCCCGAACACCCCGGCGAGGGCGGCGACGGAGGCGTCGGCGGGTGCTTCGGCGGGAGCCGGTACGACGGCGGCGACCTTCACCAGTGTCACGGCGCAGATTTTGAATCCGGGCTGGAAGGACAGCGGGTCGACGGCGTCGTTGGTGACGGCGTTGACGCTGAGGTACTCGCCGAAGAGATCGTTCCAGTGGAACGGCGCGAAGCAGTCCCCGGGGCGCACCCGGTCGGTCACCACGGCCGGCAGAACGGCCCGGCCACGCCGTGAGGCGACCTCGACCGAGTCGCCCTCACCGATCGAGAGGGCCGCCGCGTCCAGCGGGTTGATCTCCACGAAGGGGCCGGGGTTCAGCCTGTTGAGCTTGGCGACCTTCCCGGTCTTCGTCAGGGTGTGCCACTGGTGCTGCAGGCGTCCTGTGTTGAGCACGAAGGGGAAGTCGTCGTCGGGCATCTCGGCCGCCGGCAGGTGCGGGCGGGCGAAGAACACCGCCCGGCCGCTCGCTGTGGGGAATGCCAGCCGGGGCAGGCTCCCGTCGGGGCGTACGGACAGGGTCCGGCTGACGCCGTCGTTGAGGTAGCGGACCGGGTTGCGGTCGGGGCCGTCCGGGGTGGCGCTGGGCCACTGGACGGGGGTGCGGCGCAGTCGCTCGTAGGTGACTCCGCGCAGGTCGTAGCCGGTCTTCGGGTTGTGGGCCCGCTTGATCTCCTCGAAGATCTGCTCGGCACTGCTGTAGTCGAAGGCCTCTTCGTACCCCATCTCGCAGGCGATCCGCGCGATGATCCGCCAGTCGGGCCATGCCTCCCCCGGCGGGTCGGCGGCCTGCCTGCCGAGCGTGAGATTCCGCTCCGAGTTGACCATGACGCCCTCGGCCTCACCCCACAGCGCGGCGGGCAGGGCGACATCGGCGTACGCGTTGGTCTCGGTGTCGGCGAACACGTCCTGGGTGACGACGAACTCGGCTGCTTCGAGCCCCTCGATGACGGTCCGGCGGTTGGCCACGGACGCCACCGGGTTGGTGCAGATGATCCAGCAGGCCTTGATCCCGCCGTCCGCCATGTGCCGGAACATGTCGACGGTCCCGGTGCCCGCCACGTCCGTACGCAGGGTTCCTGGCGCGATGCCCCACAACTCCTCGGCGTGGGTGCGGTCGTCGTCGGACTGCAGGCCGCGCTGGCCGGGCAGGCCCGGGCCCATGTAGCCCATCTCGCGGCCGCCCATGGCGTTGGGCTGGCCGGTGAGCGAGAAGGGGCCGCTGCCGGGGCGGCAGATCGCTCCGGTGGCCAGATGCAGATTGATCAGGGCGTTGGTGTTCCAGGTGCCGTGGGTGCTCTGGTTGAGGCCCATGGTCCAGCAGCTCATCCACTCGCCCGCCTCGCCGATCCAGCGGGCGGCCAGGCGGATGTCCGCCTCGGGGATGCCGGTGGTCTCCGCGACCGCGGCGGGGGTGTAATCCCGCAGGAAACCAGGCATCGCGTCCCAGCCCTCGGTGTACTCGGCGATGAACTCCGGGTCGGTGTGGCCGTTCTCGACGAGGAGGTGCATGAGGCCGTTGAGCAGGGCCAGGTCCGCGCCCGGGCGTATCTGCAGGAACAGATCGGCCTTGTCCGCGGTGGCGTTGCGCCGGGGGTCGACCACGATGAGTTTCGCACCGGCCTTCACCCGTTCCATGAGCCGGAGGAAGAGGATGGGGTGGCAGTCCGCCATGTTCGAGCCGATGACGAAGAAGGTGTCCGCGTGCTCGAAGTCCTCGTACGAGCCGGGCGGGCCGTCGGCTCCCAGCGAGAGTTTGTATCCGCTGCCCGCACTGGCCATGCAGAGCCGGGAGTTGGACTCGATCCAGCTCGTGCGGACGAAACCCTTGGCCAGCTTGTTGGCGAGGTACTGCGCCTCCAGCGTCATCTGCCCGGAGACGTACAGGGCGAGCGCGTCCGGCCCGTGCTCGTCGACGATCGCGCGCAGCCGCCGCGCGGTCTCCTTGACCGCGGTGTCCATCGGCAGCGGCGCGGGCTCCTCGCTGCGGTCGGCCCGCACCAGGGCCGTCGTCAGACGGCCGGGGGCGGCCAGCATCTCGGCGCTCGTCGCGCCCTTGGTGCAGAGCCGCCCGCCGTTCGCGGGGTGCGCCTTGTCGCCCGTGGCCTTCAGGACGGTACGCCGCCCGTCGGGGCCCCTGCCGATGTCGAGGACCATGCCGCAACCGACACCGCAGTACGAGCAGACCGTCCGCACCTGGGCGGGAGTGTCCGGCTGCGGCTTCGGCTCGGTCATGGGCGGCCTTTCCTGGGGGCGCTGATATCGCGACGGTACGAAAGGCCCGTTTCCCGGGTGTCACGCCGGACGATCGAGCGTGGTTACGTCCCCTGCACAGTCGTCCTCGTACGCCGGTGAGGCCCGCCGGGCCGCTCCCCCTGCGATCGGGCGATAATCGCGGTTCGGGGCTGACCTGCCCCGGCCCCGGAGATTTCCGACCCGCCTCGGAGGATTCATGACCGCCGACGACCTTCCCGTGATCGCCGCCGTGGACGGTTCCGCGCACAGCTGGGAGGCGCTCGACTGGGCCGCCGACGAAGCCGCGCGCCGCGGTCTGCCGCTGCTGATGGTGCACGTCCGTCCCCTCCCCCGGCGTGCGGAGGAGGGAGCGGGGCTGCGGGAGGCCGAGGAAATGCTCGCGCAGGCCGAGCTGCGGACCTCACGGCTCGCCCCGGGTCTGCCCACCTCGACGCTGGCCCCGCTGGACTTCCCTTCGGCGGCGCTCACCTCGCTCAGCCGGGACGCCTCGATGGTGGTCGTCGGATCGCGCGGTCTGGGCGGATTCCGCTCGCTGATGATCGGATCCAACAGTCTGGCCACCGCGTCGATGGCGCAGTGCCCGGTCGTCGTCGTCCACACCGGCCGGACGGACGAGAGCGAGGCGGAGCCGACGGACACCTTCCCGGACGTCGTCGCGGGGGTCGCCGCCGACGAGAGCAGCGGAACGGTCCTCGATTTCGCCTTCGAAGCCGCCGTCTCCAGGCCGGGCTCACGACTGCGGCTCGTACACGGATGGACGATGTTCTCGTCGATGCTGTCCGGCGGCCCCGTGTTCGACAGCGAGGCCGCGGGGGAAACGGCCGAGCGGACCCTGGCCGAACTCACCGCGGGCCGGCGTGAGAAGTATCCGCAGGTGGACGTCGTCCGCGAACCTGTCCGTGGCTCGGCGTCGCGCACACTGGTCACGGCGTCGGCCACCGCCGCGCTGACCGTGGTGGGGCGACGCAAGGGCGGCGAGTCCCTCGGGCTGGGTCTTTCGCCCGTCGCGCAGACGACGGTGACGCACGCCCTCGGTCCGGTGGCCGTCGTCCCCGTCTGACACCTGCCCCCAGGTCCGGGGCCATGGGTCGTGCGCGGCCCCTTGGCGTGCGGCGCCCGACGACCGAGACTTGGGCGATGACACAGCGCGTGGCTCTCGCGACGGTGATGGACCGACTCTCCATCGATGCAGTGATCACCGATTACGCCGTGGCGCTGGAGGACGGCACATGGGAGGACTACGGCGCCCTGTTCACGGTCGACGGGCGCGCCGACTACCGCGGTGCGGGCGGGTCCGAGGGGGCGGCCGCCGAGGCCGCGCGGTGGCTGGCGGAGAGCCTGCGGCGCTCCCCCGCCCGCCAGCATCTGATCGTCAACCGGCGCCTGGACCTCCAGGACCTGGGCGGCTATCCCGGTGACCGGGCGCAGGTACGGGCCGACTACCTCAGCCCGACGGGCCCGGAAGCCTGGGACGGGGAGACAGCCCCGGCCCTGGTCACCGGTGGCCGGTACGTCTTCGAATTGCGGCGTACGGAACCGGGCTGGCGGATCCGGACCGTCACGGCGCACCGGAAGTGGCAGTACGCGCCCGGGGCCGCCGCCGGCTGATCCGTGGCCGGTGCGGTGCACACCTCGGCACGCCCCCTGTGCGCTGCTGATCTTCTGCACCACACTGGGATCAAGCGCAGGACGGGCGAGGAGGAGGACGCATGCCGATGCGGGGCAGGCGGCTTCCGGCCGGGCGGGCGGCTGAGGGCGGTGCACGGCCGTCGGAGCGCCTGCTGGGTTCCCGTACCGGGCGCGGCGCCGCGGCTCTGTGCGCGGGCGCCCTGCCCGCTCTCGCGTTTCCCGCCCCCTCGCTCTGGTGGCTCGCCTACATCTCCCTGGTGCCCTGGCTGCTGCTGATCCGGTCGGCGGGCACGGGCCGCCGTGCCGCGGTCGACGGCTGGCTCGGCGGTATGGGCTTCGTACTCGCCGTGCACCACTGGCTGGTGCCGAGTCTCCATGTGTTCATTCTCGTGCTGGCCGCTCTGCTGGGACTGCTGTGGGCTCCCTGGGGCCTGCTCGTGGCCCGCCTTCTCGGCGGTTCGCCGTCCGTCCTGCGGTCCGTGGCCGCAGTGGCCGTGGTGCCCTCCGGGTGGCTGATGATCGAACTGGTCCGTTCCTGGGAGGGGCTCGGCGGCCCCTGGGGCCTGCTGGGCGCCAGTCAGTGGGACGTCCCACCCGCGCTGCGGGTCGCGTCGGTGGGCGGCGTATGGCTGGTCAGTCTGGGTGTGGTGGCCGCCAACACCGCGTTCGCGCTGCTGATCTCCGTGCCGGCGGCCCGCACGACTGCGGCGGCGTGCCTGGTGGTGGGGGCCCTGGGCGTGGGCGCGGCAGCGCTCTGGGCGCCACGGCCGGAGGAGACGAGTACGGTCCGGATCGCCGTCGTGCAGCCGGGCGTGGTCGAGGGCCCCGGCAGTATCGACCGCCGGTTCGCACGCGGCGAGGAACTGACCCGGGGTCTGGCCGGCCGGGACGTGGACCTGGTGGTGTGGGGCGAGAGCAGTGTGGCCGTGGACCTGTCCCGGAGCCCGGAGACGGCGGAACGCGTCGCCGCGCTGTCCCGTCTGGTCGGGGCCGATGTGCTGGTGAACATGGACGCCCGGCGCACGGCCGGCCCGGGCAGCCCCGGGATCTTCAAGTCCGCGGTACTGGTGGGCCCGGACGGTCCGACCGGGGACCGCTACGACAAGATGCGACTGGTGCCGTTCGGGGAGTACGTCCCGGCCCGCTCGGTGCTCGGCTGGGCGACCTCGGTGGGCAAGGCGGCGGGCGAGGACCGGCTGCGTGGCAGTGAGCCCGTGGTGATGGACCTGGGGAACGGGCTGCGGGTGGGACCGCTGGTGTGCTTCGAGACCGCGTTCCCCGACATGAGCCGGCAGCTGGCCAAGGACGGGGCCCAGCTGCTGGTCGCCCAGTCGTCCACCTCGACGTTCCAGCACAGCTGGGCCCCTGAACAGCACGCCTCACTCGGGGCGCTGCGGGCGGCCGAGACGGGCCGCCCGATGGTGCACGCCACGCTCACGGGCGTGAGCGCGGCGTACGGCCCCCGGGGCGAACGGCTGGGGGAACCGCTCGGTACGGACGCGAGCGAGGCCGTCGTGTACGACGTGCCCCTCGCCCGGGGCACCACCCTCTACGTCCGGTTGGGCGCCTGGCCTGTGTACGGCGCCCTGGCGGTACTGGCCGTCTTCTTCGGAGCGGCGGGACTGCGGTCCCTCAGGACGCCTGCTCCGACGCGTCCAGCACCACCCGCTCGCACAGCCGGTGGGTCTCCAGAGCGTCCCGGGCGCTGAGCACCTCTCCGGCCCGCACCGCGTCCAGGAAGGACAGCACGCTCTGCTCGATGCCGCGCTGGCGGGCGACCGGCACCCAGTCGCCGCGCCGTCGCAGGGTCGGCTGCCCCTTGTGGTCGACGACCTCCGCGAGGTTGAGAACCTGTCGCTTGGTGTCCTGCCCCGAGACCTCGAGGATCTCCTCCGTGGACCCGTTGAGCCGGTTCATCATGCCGATGGCGGTGAATCCGTCCCCGGACAGCTGGAGCACCACGTGGTGCATGAGCCCGTCGGCGATCCGTGCCCGCACGACCACGTTCGACACGGGGCCCGGGACCAGGAAGCGCAGGGTGTCGACGACATGGATGAAGTCGTCGAGCACCATGGTGCGGGGGTCCTCCGGCAGCCCCACCCTGTTCTTCTGCATGAGGATCAGCTCGCGCGGATGATCGGCGCACTGCGCGTACGACGGGGCGAGCCTGCGGTTGAACCCCACCGCGAGGGAGACACCGCGCTCCTCGGCGAGCGCCACCAGCCGCTCGGACTCGGCGAGTTCGTACGAGATCGGCTTGTCGACATAGGTGGGGACGCCCGCTTCGAGCAGCCGTCCGACGATCTCCGCGTGTGCGGCGGTCGGCGCGTGCACGAAGGCGGCGTCCAGCCCGCGGTCCAGGAGCGACCCGAGGTCCTCGTGGCACTGCGCCGCGGGGATCCGGTGGGCTCCGGCGACAGCCGTCAGCGTGGCCGGGGTGCGGGTCTGCAGATGCGGTTCGACGCCGGGCAGAGCCGTCAGTACGGGCAGATACGCCTTCTGCGCGATGTCGCCGAGCCCGATGCAGCCGACCTTCACGAGGTTCTCCCTGTCGCTTCGACCAGGGCCTTGTCACGGTCGTGCCGTCGGCCCTTCCCTGGTCACGGCAGCATACGTGCGCTGTGGCGGCTGCCAGTCGCAGATGCCGTCGAACGTGCGCAGGACGAGCCCCGGGCCGAAGCGGGAGACCGTGGACATCAGCGCGTTCCGGAGGGCTACGGCCGGAGCACTGGTCAGCCCGGTCATCCGGGAGACCCGCGCCGCCTTGCGGACCATGGCGGTCGTGCGGGGGTGCCTGGCCGCGCTGTAGCCGGCCACGCCCGCTCCCAGGTCACCGTGCGGCGTGACGTGGTGGGCGAGTACGACGGCGTCCTCGACGGCCTGGTTACCGCCCTGGCCGAGGAAGGGCACCATGGCGTGCGCGGAGTCGCCGACGAGCACCGTGCGGCCCCGGTGGAAGGAGGGCAGCGGGTCGGCCAGCTGGTACACGTCGTGGCGCAGGACCTGGTCCGGCTCCACGGAGTCGATGATCGCGGGGATCGGGTCGTGCCAGTCGCCGTACCGGCGTAGCAGCTCCGCCTTCTCGTCGTCGGCGGCCCGGGCACCGGCGGGGACGGCGGCAGCGGCGTAGGCATAGATCCCGCCGTCCTTCAGCGGGTGGCTGCCCCAGAGCGAGCCGCGGCCCCAGGTCTCGTGGGAGCTGAAGGCGTGGCCCGCTCCGGGGGCGAGGACCCGCCAGGTGGTGAATCCGCTGTACGAGGGGCCGGGGTGGGCAGGGAAGAGCGCGGTGCGTACGGCTGAGCCGATGCCGTCGGCGCCGACCACCAGATCGGCCTCGATGTCACCGGAGTCCGTCCTGACGAGGGCCGGACTCCCGCCCGCGCGGCCCGGATCCACGAGCTGCGCCGGTGTGCCGGTGCGCACGGCGTCCCCGGGAAGCCGGGCGCGGAGCAGGTCGATGAGCGCCGAGCGGTGCAACAGGACGAGCGCCCCGCCGAACCGTTCGGCGGCGGCGGCGCTGTCCGTGCGGGCGAGCCAGCGCCCGGACGGTGTACGCATGCCGCCGTCGCCCTGCCAGGCCGCGAGGGACCTGACCTCGTCACCGAGCCCGATGACGTCGAGGGCGCGTTGGGAGTTGGGGGCGAGGCTGATGCCCGCGCCGACGGGCTCCAGTGAGGGGGCACGCTCGAGCACGGTGACCTGCCATCCGCTCCGGTGCAGCGCCGCTGCGGCAGTGAGCCCGCCGATTCCGCTGCCGATGACCACCGCTCGGGACGTCGTCATGACTGACTCCTCCTCGGGACTACACCTGTAGTAACCAGGCTCCACCGTACTACAGGTGTAGTGGCGGCGGTAGATTGGTCCCATGCCCACACGCTCCACGCCCTCCCGTACCGCCCAGGCCGACGCCGCCGGGCCTCCCGCCCTCTCCCGCGCCGACCTGATCGCCGACGCCGCGCTCTCCCTCCTCGCCGAGCGCGGAATGAGGGGCCTCACCCACCGGGCGGTGGACGAGCGGGCCGGGCTCCCCCAGGGTTCGACGTCCAACCACGCCCGCACCCGGCAGGCCCTGCTGGAAGCCGCCGTACGCCGGCTCGCCGAGCGGGAGGCGCGGGTACTCGTGCCGGGGGAACTGCTCACGGCCGGCGATCCCGCTCAGGCCGCCGAGGGGCTGGCGCACGCGCTGCACCGGTATCTGACCGGCGGCACCGAGCTCCTGGTCTGCCGCTACGAACTGGCCCTGGAGGCCACCCGGCGCCCCGGCCTCCGCTCGTTCTACGACGACGCCGGCGGGCGGTTCCGCGAACCGCTGGTGGCGCTGATGACCCTGGCGGGATCGGCGGAACCGGAACGGCACGCGCTGTCGGTCGTGGCCTGGGCGGAGGGAATGATGTTCGCGTGTGCCGTGGGCTCCTACCACCGGGCCGTGCCGACCGAGGAGGACCTTCGCCGAGGCTGCACCGAGTTGCTTTGGGGGATGCTCGGCGCGGAAGCCGGATAAGCGGTGGTGCCGCCGATCGTCGCTGCGTGATGATGCCCGGATGACGACACAGGAACGGTCCGCTCCGGCGGTCGACGCAGCCGAACGACAGATGCTGGAGGGCTGGCTGGACTACCACCGCGCGACTCTGGCCATGAAGTGCGAGGGGCTCACCGACGCCCAACTGCGGGAGGCGTCCGTACCCCCGTCGGAATTCACCCTGCTCGGTCTCGTCCGGCACCTGGCCGAGAACGAACGCGGCTGGTTCCGCGAGGTGCTGGCCGGTGAGGACGTACCGCCGATCTACGGGACGGACGAGGATCCGGACGGGGAGTTCCATCTCACCGACACCGACACCTGGGACGAGGCCAGGTCCACCTGGCTGGGGGAGATCGAGGTGGCCCGGGCCAACGCCGCGAAGGTCGGACTCGACGGCCTGTCCGTCGGCGTGGGCAAGCGGGGCAAGCCGTTCAGCCTCCGCTGGATCTACACGCACATGATCGAGGAGTACGCCCGGCACAACGGCCACGCCGACCTCGTACGGGAACGGATCGACGGCGCGACCGGCGAGTGACGGACGCGGCCGGCGCCCTGCGGTGCGCCGGCCCGCGTCACTTCCCCGCGTCACTTCCCCGCGTCACTCCCCCGCGTCACTCCCCCGCCGCGCTCCCTCGCAGGCGCTGTTCCATGCGCCCGATGGCGGCACGGACCCCTCCGTCGTATCCGTCGTCCTCCAGCACCCCTACGGCGTCCCACGCCCGGTCCAGGTGGGTGCGGGCGGCCTCGAAGCGCTGCAGCTTCAGATAGTCCGCCGCCAGGTTGAGGTGCAACGAGGGGACGAGGGCCCGCACGGCGGTTGCGTCCCGGTGCTCGACCTCCTGGCCCGCGTCCGTGTCCGGGGCCGTGTCCGGGGCCGTGTCCGGGGCGGTGCCCGTGTCCGGGGCCAGGGCCGCTACCCCGGTGAGGCCCTCCGCGGCCGTCAGCGCCCTCAGGTCCCAGGCCAGCTCGTCCCCGGGATCGTCCTGGGTGCCGGCCATGTAATGGGCGAGGGTGCAGCGGTGCAGAGCGTCGCCGCGCTCACCGATCTCCGACCAGATGGTCCCGAACCGGCTGCGGGCCTCTGCCCTGTCCCCGGCGTGGAGCAGCATGATCGCCTGGCCGATCCTGGTCATGACGGCGTCCCCCGGCATCTCCCGCTGCTCCACTACAGAGGTCTCCCTGATCACCGCCGGCCAGTTCCGGTCGCTCCGACGCTAGCCGCAGCCACCGGCAATCCCGCTCAGGCGCGGGCCCCTGCCGTCGGCCGGGTCGCCTGCAGGCCCAGGTCCGGGATCCGCCAGTCGATGGGCTCGTGGCCCTGCGCGGCGACGGCCTCGTTGATCTGCGTGAAGGGCCGGGAGCCGAACCACTTCTTGGCGGAGAGCGGTGAGGGATGCGCGCCCTTGACCACCACATGGCGGTCCTGGTCGATCAGCGGGATCTTCTTCTGGGCGTAGTTTCCCCAGAGGACGAAGACGGCCGGGTCGGGCCGCTCGGCCACCGCGCGGATCACCGCGTCGGTGACCTTCTCCCAGCCCTTGGCCTTGTGTGAATTCGCCTCGCCGGCCCGGACCGTGAGCACCGCGTTGAGCAGCAGGACGCCCTGCTCGGCCCACGGCATCAGATATCCGTTGTCCGGGACGGGCAGGCCGAGCTCGTCGTTCATCTCCTTGTAGACGTTGCGCAGCGAGGGGGGCGTCTTGACACCCGGCCGGACCGAGAAGCACAGGCCGTGCCCCTGCCCCTCGCCGTGGTAGGGATCCTGGCCGAGGATGAGCACCTTCACGCGGTCGTACGGCGTGGCCTCCAGGGCTGCGAAGACCTGTTCGCGCGGCGGATACACCGGCCCCCTTGCCCGCTCCCCCTCGACGAAATCAGTGAGCTCCTTGAAGTAGGGCTTCTGCAGCTCTTCGCCGAGGACGCCGCGCCAGGACTCGGGCAGCAGGTCGGTGTCGGTCACGTCCACAACCTCCGGTAAGCAATCGGTTCTTGCGTACAGAACCTACCGGGAGCCACTGACAACAGACCCGCCGAGCCTGCCGCCGACCCCCTACCAGCTGGTCTTGCGGTACAGCTCCCACATCTGCATGACCGTCTGCGGGTCGAGCGCGCGCTCGCCGCCACCGATGTCCTCACCCGCCGCCACGTACAGCTTGCCCTGCCACAGGGGCAGCAGACGCACGTCCTTGACGAGGATCTCCTGGGCCCGCTTGAACTGCTTGGAGACGGCCCCGCGGTCGCTCTCCTGGCGGGAGGACGGCAGCAGGTCCTGAGTGATCTCTTCGGTCAGATACGGGGTGCCGGTGACGCTGTCCTGACCCACGAAGGGGGCGACGAAGTTGTCCGGGTCCGGGAAGTCGGGGAACCAGCCACGCCCGAAGACCGGGTACTCACCCTGGGTGAAGCCTTCCTGGAAGGACTTCCACGGCGCGCTCTTCAGCGTGATCCGGAACAGGCCGGACGCCTCGAGCTGGCGCTTCAGCTCGGCGAACTCGGCAGCGGTGGAGGAGCCGTAGCGGTCCGTGGTGTACCAGAAGGTCATCTCGACCGGCTCGGTGATTCCCTCCTCGGAGAGGATCGCCCTGGCCTCGGCCACATCCGGGTCGCCGTACGTGTCGAAGAAGCTGGTCGTGTGCCCGGCGATGCCCTTCGGGACCATGGAGTAGAGCGGTTCGGCGGTGCCCTGGTAGACCTTGGTGACGAGGGCGTCGCGGTTCACCACCTGTGCGACGGCCTGCCGGACGGCGAGCTTCCCGGCAGCCGGGTCCTGGGGGTTGAAGACGAGGAAGCGGATGTCCGCGCCGACCGACTCGACGATCTGCAGCCCGTCGGTGTCCTTCTTGTCGTCCTCGAGACCGCTGACCTCCTCCGCGGCCAGGCCGCGGTAGGTGGCGTCGATCTCCTTGTTCTTCAGCGCCTCCACCATCGGGGTGGAATCGTCGAAGTAGCGGATCGTGACCGCGTCGTTCTTCCGGTCGGCGAAGCCCTTGTAGCCGCTGTTCTCGGTCAGCTCGGCCTGTTTTCCCGGCTCGTACGAATCCAGGACGTACGGCCCCGAACCGGTGACCTCGCCGTCGTCGCGGATGCTGTCCGACGGGTAGTCGTCGGGGGCGACGATCGACATCGCGGGGGTGGCAAGGATGAACGGGAAGGTCGCGTCCGCCTTGCCGAGATGGAAGAAGACGGTGTCGTCGCCCTTGGTCTCCACCCGGTCGAGGGACCCGAGGAGGCCGGCCGGACCGCCCTTGACCTTGATCTTCTTGATCCGGTCGATGGAGTACTTCACGGCCTCGGCGTCGATCTTGTCCCCGTTGGAGAACTTCAGACCCGAACGCAGGGTGCACCGGTACTCCAGGCTCGAGGAGTCGGTGAACCGGCATTCCTCCGCCGCGTCGGGCTCGGGGCTGGTACTGCCGGTGGGGAAGCTCACCAGGGTCTGGAACACGTTCCTCATCAGCTCCCAGGAACCGTCCCACGCTGCCGCCGGATCAAGGGTCGAGGGCGAGCTCGTCGTTCCGACCGATATCGGCCGGCCCTCTCCCGAACTGCTGTCGGACAGCAGGCCGCAGCCGGCCAGCACGGAAAGGGAAGCAAGGGCTGCAACAGCCTGCAGACTGGTTCGGTAGAACACGTGCACGCTCCTCGATCGGCCGTGGGATCGGCAGACCATACCGCAGCGCCCCACCGGATCAATCCGCTGACCCGGCAGGGCACTTGAGCCGATCAAGGCCAAACTGGCGCCGGCCTCTCTCAGGCCACGCCCGCGTTCAGGAAGATACCGCCGTCGACCACGAGTGTCTGCCCGGTGACCCAGTCGGACTGCGCGGACGTGAGGAACGCGGCCGCACCACCGATGTCCTGCGGGACACCGAGCCGGCCCAGCGGGTAGGCGGCTGCGGCCTCGGCCTCCCGGCCCTCGTACAGCGCCTCGGCGAACTTGGTCTTCACCACCGCCGGGGCGATCGCGTTGACCCGTACGACCGGCGCGAACTCGTGCGCCAGCTGGAGGGTCAGATTGACCATGGCGGCCTTGCTCATGCCGTAGGCGCCGATGAACGGTGACGCGGACACCCCCGCGACCGAGGCGATGTTGACGATCGCGCCGCCGTTCTCCTTCTGCCATGCCCTCCAGGTCTGCTGGGCGAACCCGAGCGCCGAGATCACATTGGTCTCGTAGACCTTGCGCGCGACGTTGAGATCGAGCTCGGCCATCGGCCCGAAGACGGGGTTCGTGCCGGCGTTGTTGACCAGGTAGTCGACCCGGCCGAACGCCTCCATGGCACGCTCGACGGCTGCGGCCTGGTGCGCCTCGTCGTGCGCCTTGCCCGCGATGCCGAGCGCCCGGTCGGCACCGAGCTTCTCGACGGCCTCCTTCAGGGCGTCCTCGCCACGCCCCGTGATGACGACCCGGTCGCCCCGGGCGACGAGCGCCTCGGCGATGCCGTAACCGATGCCCCGGCTCGCACCCGTGATGAGCGCGACCTTGCCACTGTCCTGCACAGTCATGTTGTCCGTTGCCCTTCCGGGGTCAGTTGAGCGGTCCGCCGGCGACGTACATGACCTGTCCGGAGACGAAGCCCGCGTCCTCACCGGTGAAGAAGGCGATGGCGTTGGCGATGTCCTCGGGGCGTCCCACGCGCTGCACCGGGATCTGCGTCGCCGCGGCGGCCTGGAACTCCTCGAAGCCCATGCCGACGCGGGCCGCCGTCTGGGCGGTCATCTCGGTGACGATGAAGCCGGGAGCCACGGCGTTGGCGGTCACACCGAACTTGCCGAGCTCCTTGGCGAGCGTCTTGGTGAAGCCCTGGAGTCCGGCCTTGACGGCGGAGTAGTTGGCCTGGCCGCGGTTGCCCAGCGCCGAGGAGGACGAGAGCGAGACGATGCGGCCGAACTTGGCCTCGACCATGTGCGACTGGACGGCCTTCGCCATGAGGAACGCGCCCTTGAGGTGCACGTTCATCACGAGGTCCCAGTCGGACTCGCTCATCTTGAAGAGCAGGTTGTCGCGGAGCACACCCGCGTTGTTGACGAGGATCGTCGGGGCGCCGAGCTCGGCGGCGACGCGCGCGACGGCGGCTTCCACCTGAGCGCTGTCCGACACATCGCAACCGACGGCGAGGGCCTTGCCCCCGGCGCTGGTGATCTCCTCGACCGTGTCCTTGCACGCCGCCTCGTCGAGGTCGAGTACGGCGACGGCGCGGCCCTCGGCCGCCAGGCGTACGGCGGTGGCGGCGCCGATGCCCCGTGCCGCTCCCGTCACGATGGCGACGCGCTGCTCGGTGGTGGACATGCTTGGTTCTCCTCGCCCTTGGATCGCGGCTCAGCGGACGTCAGGAAGTTCCCGATAACTGAGCAACCGCTTAGTACCTTCAGCAGACGAGACGCTAGAAGCCCTGGCACCCGGTGTCAACGGCACACGGGACCACGGGCGCATGTCACACCGGACGGCGCCGCCGCCCCGTACGTCCCTGGCGGCGGCACCTGCCCACGGTCAGCGCACCAGCAGGTCGAGCAGCCGCTCGAGCTCGGCGGCCGGATCCGTGGTCAGACCGCTGTGCACGACGCCGGGCTGGACGACCGTGGAGCGCGGCGCGATCAGCCAGCGAAAACGCCGCCCCGGGTCGTCACCGGCCGCCTGGCCCGCCGCTTCACCACCGCAGCAGACCCCCTCGACCGCACGCAGGGCGGCCTGTACGCCCACTACGTCGGCGTGCGGGTCCAGGGCCTTGAGCTTGTGCTCGTCCAGGTGTGTGCGCGCGGCGACGAAGGACTTCGCCCGGCAGTAGACCAGCACGCCCGCGTTGAAGCACTCGCCGCGCTCGACCCGGGGCACGACACGCAGGACCGCGTACTCGAAGACATCGCGCTTGCTCATCGGCCGCCGTCCTTGCAGTTCTGTCCGGTGTCCGTCCGGACGGCTCGGTCCTTCTTCGTCGGAGCCAGCCGCTCGGTGAGCCAGCCGGGCGCCCTGGAGGGCTGCGTCTTCGTGGGCTCCCCCATGGAGATCCGCTCATGGATGCTCCCGGCGCGGGCCAGCAGCGGCTCCACGTACGCCCGGCGCAGCTGATCCGTGGTCTCGAAGCCCGGTTCGCCGGCCAGCCACTCGTCCGGCACCTCGGCCGCCACCTCGGTGAGCAGCTCCTCGGTGACGAGTGGGGCGAGCTCGGCGGCGGCAGCGGCGATGTCGGGGGCGAACGGCGCGAGGACGTGGTCGGAGGCGTTGTACGGCTTCGCCGCGGAGGCCTGCGCTCCCGGCCAGTTGTGGTGCCAGATCATGGTCGCGCCGTGATCGATCAGCCACGGATCGCCGTGCCAGACGAGCATGTTGGGGTTTCGCCACGACCGGTCCACGTTGTTGATCAGCGCGTCGAACCAGACGACCTTGCCGGCCTCCGCCGACCCGACCTCGTAGGCGAGCGGGTCGAATCCGAGTGAGCCGGGCAGATAATCCATCCCGAGGTTCAACCCGGCGCTGGCCTTGAGGAGCTCCTGCACCTCCTGGTCGGGCTCGGCGAGACCGATGACGGGGTCGAGCTGGATGGTCACCAGCTCCGGCACCCGCAGCCCCAGCCTCCGGCCGAGCTCGCCGCAGATGACCTCCGCGACCAGGGTCTTGCGTCCCTGTCCGGCTCCGGTGAACTTCATGACGTACGTACCCAGGTCATCGGCCTCGACGATCCCGGGGAGCGAGCCGCCCTCACGCAGGGGCGTGACATAGCGAGTCGCGGTGACTTCTGTCAGCATTTCCCCAGGCTATACGGCTCCACTCCTTGCGGATCCACGGACCAGGAGCAGGGCCACAGCAGCCGGAGAATCGCCCCGATCAGCCCCGGGGAGAAGCTGGGGAGTTTTGACCGGCGGCCCGCTCCCCGAGGAATCCGTCGATCAGCCCGGCCTCGGCTTCCGGCTTCCGGCTTCCGGCGTGAAGCGCGCGTAGTAACGACGGCGACGCGCGCCCCGGCCACCGGGCCAGGGTGACGACAGACTCTCCCGCTTCCGACATCCCGGCCCGCGCACCTCGCAAGGAAGAAGCAGCCGCAACCCAGGCGTGACAACCGATTCCGGGCCGGCCTTACCTCGTGAGGGGCTCCACCCCGAGGAGGGCTGCGGTTCTGGTGTAGACGGTGCGGGCGAGAGCGTCGTTCAGGGCCAGGCGCGACGGGGTGTCCGGTCGCGACTCGCTGAAGAAGCCGCCGCTGGGTCGCGGTGCGGGCGAGGCACTGGCGAGCCAGACCGGGGTCCGCACACCTCTGTCCGGGGTGGTGGCGAACGGGCGGAACAGCGGGGCGGTCAGCCGCATCAGGCCACCGGCGTTGCTGTTCATCGCGGTGCCCTTGACCATGCCGGGATCGGCGCTGTACAGGCTCATGCCGTCGGGCAGGCGGCGTGCGAGTTCTCGCGCGGCCAGGAGGCTGACGAGTTTGCTCGTCGCGTAGACGTTGATCTGGTTGTAGAAGCGCCTGCTCCACGAGGTTCCCGCGACATCCGGATCGGCGGCGTCGAGCTTGCCGCGCTTTTCCACGTACGACGACATGTTGATGATCCGCGCTTCGAGCGTGAGCACTCCTTCGGCCAGGAGGGCGTGGGTGAGCAAGAACGGGGCGTGGTGATTGAGTGCGTAGGTGCGCTCCACGCCGTCCGATGTCTGCTCGTACCGAGGGAACGCCGCCCCTGCGTTGTTGATGAGGACATCCACCGGGTGACCGTCGGCGGCCAGTTCCGCTGCCAGTTCCCGTACCTGCGACCACTGTTCGAGGTCAGCGGTGTACGTTCTCGGCGGTGCCGCGTCACTGCCCGCCGGGGCCAGGCCGCGCAGGCTGTCCGCGGCGGCCCGGGTGCGCGTCGCGTCCCGGCCGACGAGGATGACGCTCCGACCGGCCTTGATCAGGTGACGTGCCGACACCAGGCCCAGGCCCGAGGCTCCGCCCGTGATGACCGCGGTCCCGCCGCTCATCGCTGTTCCTCTTTCACGGTGCCCTCGACGCCGGCGGCCTCACCTGTCGGGCGGGGGCCGTCGGTCACTTCGCGGAGAAGCGTGTGCAGGCGCAGCCTGCTCTCGTGGTCGAGGCGGGCGAAGGGTGAGTGCTCGGTGGTGTACTGGATGACGCGATCGCGCAGCGCGCATCCCTCGGGGGTGAGCTGGACGACTTTCGCACGGCGGTCGGTGGGGTGGGGCACACGGCGGACCAGGCCGCGCTTCTCCAGCCGGTCAATCATCGACGTGGCGGTTGAGGCGTCGCACTGCAAGAGGTCGGCCAGACGCCGCGCGGTCATCTCCCGCCCGCGACTCAGCCGCCACAACGCATCGGTCTGAGTGTCAGTCAGCCCCGCTTCCCGGGCCAGCTCCTTGAGCTCGGCATGCACCTGGGTGCGGATCGCGAACAGGGAGTCGTATAGCTCTTCGGTCAACTGTCGGTCATCCATGACCACCACGCTACATGGAAAATCCAATCATTGGACAATCCATGCAGTACGCAAGCCGGCCAGTCAGTCAGTCCCACGATGACCGATCGGCGGCGAGCCGGTCTCAGCCCGCGAGCCCACCCTTGACAGCGCTTCCCGCTTCCCCTCAGGATCACCCCCATGAACCTGTCAGACAGCCAGACAGGTGACTCGGTACCGCGGCGCGTCAGCGCCATGGAAGCGGTGCTCGGTCATCTGCGCGGTGCTATCGAGCGCGGCGACTACGCCGTGGGAGACAAACTTCCCTCCGAGGCGGAGCTCTGCCGTCGCCTGGAGGTCAGCAGGCCCGTGCTGCGGGAGGCCCTGCGGGCCCTGCAGACGATGGGACTCACCGTCTCCCGTTCCGGTAAGGGCACCTTCGTGGTGTCGAACGGGCCCGACGAGGACCCCACCTTCGGCGACTACGCGGCCAGTGACCTCCTCGAGGTCCGGCGGCACGTCGAGATCCCCGTGGCGGGCTACGCGGCAGCGCGCCGTACGCCCGAGGACCTCGACCACCTCGCCCACCTCATGGAGCGGATGGAGCGGGAGACCGACACCACCGCGTGGGTGGCCATGGACACGCTCTTCCATCTCGCCGTCGCGCAGGCCGCCCAGAACCCGGTCTTCCGTCGTGTGATCGAGGAGATCCGGGACGCGCTGGCCCGCCAGTCGGCGTTCCTCAACGACCTCGGCGGCCGCCGCGAGCAGTCCAACCAAGAGCACCGCGCCATCGTCGAAGCCCTCGTCGACGGCAGTGAACACGACGCGACCGAGGCCATGGCGCACCACCTCGACCGCGTCGAGACGAGCCTCACCGCGATCGTGCGCCCCGAGCGCACCGACGCCACCACAGAAGGCGGACCCCAGGCGTGAGCAAGCAGTCGCTCGAAGAGCAGGACGGGCAGGACGGGCAGATACGGACACACGGCGGTCACGTCGACGCCGGAGACGCCGGGTACAGCAAGTCCCTGAAGTCCCGGCACGTCAACATGATCGCCATCGGCGGAGCCATCGGTACAGGGCTCTTCCTCGGCGCGGGCGGCCGCCTCGCCGACGCCGGTCCCTCGCTGTTCATCGCCTATGCCGTCTGCGGCCTTTTCGCCTTCCTGGTCGTGCGGGCCCTCGGCGAACTCGTCCTGTACCGGCCGTCGTCCGGCGCCTTCGTGTCGTACGCCCGGGAGTTCCTCGGCGAGAAGGGCGCGTACACGGCGGGCTGGATGTACTTCCTGAACTGGGCGACCACCGGAATCGCCGACATCACCGCAGTCGCCACCTACACCCACTACTGGGGGATGTTCTCCGACATCCCCCAGTGGGTGATCGCCCTCATCGCGCTCGCCGTCGTGCTCACCGTGAACCTCATCTCCGTGAAGTTCTTCGGGGAACTGGAGTTCTGGTTCGCGATCATCAAGGTCAGCGCGCTGGTGGTCTTCATGCTGATCGGGATCTTCCTGCTGGTCACCCAGCACCCCGTGGACGGGCACACCCCCGGCCCGTCCCTCATCACCGACAACGGCGGCATCTTCCCCAACGGCCTGCTGCCGATGCTGCTGATCGTCCAGGGCGTCGTCTTCGCCTACGCGTCCGTCGAGTTGGTCGGTGTCGCGGCGGGTGAGACCGAGAACCCCGAGAAGATCCTGCCGAAGGCCATCAACTCCATCATGTGGCGCGTCGGTCTCTTCTACGTCGGCTCCGTGGTGCTGCTCTCGATGCTGCTGCCGTGGAACACGTACACCTCCGGTGAGAGTCCGTTCGTCACCGTGCTCTCCAACCTCGGCATTCCGGCGGCCGGAGGCGTGATGAACCTCGTCGTCCTCACCGCGGCCATGTCGTCGCTGAACTCCGGTCTTTACTCGACCGGCCGCATCCTGCGCTCGATGGCCATGGCCGGATCCGCACCGCGATTCACCGGAGTCATGAGCCGCAGCCAGGTCCCGTACGGCGGAATCCTGCTCACCAGCGGTATCTGCGTCCTCGGCGTCGGGCTCAACTTCGTGGTCCCCGCGGACGCGTTCGAGATCGTGCTGAACTTCGCGGCGATCGGCATCCTCGCCACCTGGGGCATGATCATGATCTGTCATCTGAAGTTCTGGCGGAAGGCGGAGGACGGCGAACTGGAGCGGCCGAGCTACCGACTGCCCGGTTCGCCCTGGACCGAGCTCGTCACGCTGCTCTTCCTCGGCTCTGTTCTCCTCTTGATGTACGCCGACGGGGGCGCCGGGCGCACGACGGTGCTGTGTCTGCCGCTGATCGCGGCGGCGCTGGTGGCGGGGTGGTACGGCGTACGGGGCCGGGTGGCGGCTGTGCGGAAGTCCGGAGCGGGCGCATGAGTGAGCTCAACACACCTTCCGCGTCAGGCCGTTCGGTCGCCGAGGCGCCCTGTGTCCGGGACCCCCTGCACGTGCCCGTCGCCCAGCTCGTACGCGGCGGTGTCATCGAGGGCATCCACTACGGCTCCGTCGTCGTGCTCGGCGCGGACGGGCGGGTGGAGCTGCAGATCGGTGACATCGAGGTGGCCTTCTACCCTCGTTCGGCGCTCAAGCCCATACAGGCCGTGGCGCTGCTGCGGGCGGGGCTGCCGCTGGACGGCGAACTGCTCGCGCTGACCGCGGCCAGCCACTCCGGCGAGGAACGGCACCTCGCCGGGACCCGGCGGATCCTGGAGCTCGCCGGTCTCGCCGAGGCCGATCTGCGCAACATCAAGGACCTGCCCTTCGACCCGGTCGTCCGCGAGAACTGGATCCGCGCGGGGCGACTGCCGTCGAGGCTCGCGCAGAACTGCTCGGGCAAGCACGCGGCGATGCTCTGCACGGCTCAGCTTGCCGGCTGGTCGCTCGACGACTACCTCGACCCGGCGCATCCACTGCAGCGGGCGATCGCGGAGACCGTCGAGGACCTCACCGGGCAGGCCGTCGCACAGGTGACGGTCGACGGCTGCGGCGCTCCGCTGTTCTCCGTCTCCCTGCACGGCCTCGCGCGCGCCGCCGCCCGCATCGCGACGGCTCCGACCGGCAGCCCCGAGGCGCGGGTGGCCGAGGCGATGCGCGAGCACGCCGAGATGGCGTCGGGCTCCGGCCGTGATGTCGCCGCGCTGATGCGGGCCGTGCCGGGGCTGATCTCCAAGGACGGTTTCGAAGGGGTGCAGGTCGCGGCGCTCCCGGACGGCAGGACCGTCGCCGTGAAGATCGCGGACGGGGCGGACCGGGCGCGCGTGCCGGTGACCGCGGCGGCGCTCGCGCACTGCGGCGTCGACCCGGCCACGCTCACCGAGTTCGCCGGTGCGCCGCTGCTCGGGGGCGAGGCTGTGGTCGGGAGAATCCGGCCGACGCGGGCGCTCGAGCTACTCACGGCCGCTCCGGTGTCCGACGCCATGTACGCCTGACTCGCCGCCCCTCGATTCCTACGCCCACGTCCACCCACTCCGGAAGGAAGCTCCACACCGCCATGACCGTCCGCAGCGAACACGACCTGCTCGGCCACCGTGACATCCCCGCCGAGGCGTACTGGGGTGTCCACTCCCTGCGCGCCACGGAGAACTTCCCCATCACGGGGACACCGATCTCCGCGTACCCGCATCTGATTGTGGCGCTCGCCGCCGTCAAGGAGGCCGCCGCCCGCGCCAACGAGGAGCTCGGCCTCCTTGAGCCTCGCAAGGCGGCCGCCATCGTCGAGGCCTGTCGGGAGATCCGGGAGGGGAAGCTGCACGACCAGTTCGTCGTGGACGTCATCCAGGGCGGGGCCGGAACCTCGACCAACATGAACGCCAACGAGGTCATCGCGAACCGGGCGTTGGAGCTGTGCGGCCACACCAAGGGCGAGTACGCGTTCCTGCACCCGAACGAGGACGTCAACCTCGGGCAGTCCACCAACGACGTCTACCCGACGGCCGTCAAGATCGCCACGGTCTTCGCGGTGCGCGAGCTACTCAAGGCGATGGCCGTGCTGCAGGACGCCTTCGCGGGCAAGGCTGTCGAGTTCCGCGACGTACTGAAGATGGGCCGTACGCAACTGCAGGACGCCGTGCCGATGACGCTCGGGCAGGAGTTCTCGGCGTTCGCGGTGATGCTGGACGAGGACCGCAGCCGGCTCGCCGAGGCGGTCGCGCTGATCCACGAGATCAACCTGGGCGCGACGGCGATCGGAACCGGGCTCAACGCGCCCGCCGGGTACGCCGAGTCCGCGCGCCGGCACCTCGCGGACATCACCGGGCTGCCGCTCGTCACCGCCGCCAACCTCGTCGAGGCGACGCAGGACTGCGGGTCCTTCGTCCAGATGTCCGGGGTGCTGAAGAGGATCGCGGTGAAGCTCTCCAAGAGCTGCAACGACCTCCGGCTCCTTTCGTCCGGGCCGCGGGCGGGTCTGAACGAGATCAACCTGCCGCCGGTGCAGGCCGGTTCGAGCATCATGCCCGGCAAGGTGAACCCGGTGATCCCCGAGGTCGTCAACCAGGTCGCCTTCGAGGTGATCGGCAACGACGTCACGATCACCATGGCGGCGGAGGCCGGTCAGCTCCAGCTGAATGCCTTCGAGCCGATCATCCAGCACTCCCTCTCCGAGAGCATCACGCATCTGCGGGCCGCGTGCCTGACGCTGGCCGAGCGGTGTGTCGCGGGGATCACGGCCAACACGGACGAGTTGCGCGCCGCGGTCGAGAACTCCATCGGCCTGGTGACCGCGCTCAATCCGCACATCGGGTACGAGGCGGCCACCTCCATCGCCAAGGAAGCGCTCGCCTCCGGGCGCGGTGTGGCCGAACTCGTTCTGGAGAAGGGGCTGTTGCCGGCCGACAGGCTGGCCGCGTTGCTCCGTCCGGAGGTTTTGGCGGGGATGCGGGCCGGCTGACCGGGAGGGCGCGGGCGGGTGGGCCTTGTCGCGCCGAAGCGGCGTTGCCGCACGGGTCACGGTCCCGCGCCCGAACCAGCGAGGAATGGAGCCGGTGAGGTTGGTGTCGATGATGTGTTGCGTCGACGGTCCTGGTCCGGACGAAAGGCCGAGGACTGTCGCTCCAGTCGGCGCGCCGGCTGCGGACGTCACCGGCAACGGCGGAATCCTCGGACCTGGACGGCTCGTGCTCGACCGACGACGCCCCTCCCGCTCAGCTCACCGGCCGCACCCGGTCACCACGGCGGTCGCACCGTTGGGACCGGGCGAGATTCACGCTTGACCCTCACGTCGCGTGAGGCCGGAGGGTGGAGCGCATGAGCGACTACTACAACGCGTTCGAGACAAGCCCCGTGCCCGATCCCGGCCCGGACGCGGTTCCGCCGGAGCTGTTCCGTGGCATCTACGGCATGCCCGCGTTCGTGACGATCCCGACGAGTGATCTGGCGGCGTCGGTGGACTTCTGGGTGCGTGGGCTCGGGTTCTTCGAGCTGTTCAGCATCCCCGGCACGCTGGTGCATCTGCGCCGCTGGGCGTTCCAGGACGTACTCCTCGTCTCGGCGGCGAGCGATCCGGACGAGGCGCCGGCGATGAGCGTCAGTTTCGCGTGTGTGCTCAGCCAGGTCGATTCCCTGGTCGAGGCCTGCCGTGCGTTGCGCCCGGACTCGGTCGACGGTCCACGGGACACTCCCTGGAACACCCGCGATGTGGCGGTGACCACCCCCGAGAACGCAACGATCGTCTTCACCGCGGCGAAGCCCTTCGATCCCGCCAGTCAGGAGGCACGGAACCTTGAAGCCATCGGGATCACCCCACCGGACGTCGGTCGCGGCGACAATGAGGAGCATGTCTGATGCCACCGACCCCGATGGCCTGACCGTCGGTCAGGTCTCGACGGGTCTGGACGTGACTGTCCGCGCGCTGCACCACTGGGACGAGATCGGGCTGGCGCGACCGTCGCTGCGCACGGCTGCCGGATACCGGCTCTACACCGCTGATGATCTGGAACGCCTGCACCGCGTCGTCGTCTACCGCGAGATCGGTCTCGGCCTGGACAGGATTCGGGCCGTCCTGGACGACTCGACCGCGGACGTGCCCGGCGCGCTGCGCGCGCAGCGCGCCCAGGTCGCTGAACGGATCGACCGCCTCCAGCAGCTCGGCGCCGGACTCGACCGGATGATCGACGCCCACGAGCGCGGCCTGCTGCTGACCGTCGAGCAGCAGGCCGCGGTCTTCGGCCCTCGGTGGAACCCGGACTGGCCCGCCCAAGCCCGTCAGCGCTACGGAGACACGACGCAATGGCAGCAGTACGCCGAACTCTCGGCCTCTCGCGGTCCGAAGGAGTGGCAGGAGATCGCCGACGCCATGGCCGGCGTCGAGCGCGCCCTCGGGGACGCGATGGGCGCCGGCGTCACACCTGGCAGCCCGGAGGCGAATCAACTCGTCGAGCGGCACCGCGAAGTTTTCGCTTCGTACTTTCCCCTCACCAGGCAGATGCAGGTCTGTCTCGGCCGCATGTACGAGGCCGATCCGGCCTTTGCCGCCCACTACGACGGCATCCGCGCCGGCCTCGCCACGTGGTTCCGTCGCATCATCGACGCCGGCGCACGCGCCCATGACATCGACCCCGACACCGCGACCTGGCAGTAGGGCGGGGGCCCGGAAGCCTGCACCCGTGGGGGCGTCCGACGCCGTCACGAACCCGGAGGTACTCCTGACGCACGCACACACCCGTCTGACGGAAGGCGACTGATCATCTGGAGATCCGGCTCGCCCGGCCGGTGCCCTGACGCAGCGGCGCTGATCCTGTTCCCGGTTCAGGCGTGCTGGACCACGGCATGGTCCCCCGGTGCGGTCCGCCGGGCCTGGTGCCGGTGGTGGGTGAGCAGGAAGACGATCAGTCCGAGCAGGGTCATGGAGGCACCGGCCAGGGCCAGCACCGGGTAATGGGTGCTGTGGTTCAGGACGAGACCGCCGACTGCGGAGCCGAGGGCGACGCCTCCGTTGAAGGAGGCGGCCGCGAGCGCGGAGACCAGGGCGGACGCGGTGCCTGCGATGTGCAGGACGTAGGACTGCAGCGGGGGCACCATGCCGAAGCCCGCGCCGCCGAGCAGTACCAGCAGTACGAGCACGGCGGGCAGGACCGAGCCCAGCGCCCACAGCGCCAGCAGTCCGACGACCAGGACGCCGAGGATGACGATCACCGTGCGGGACACCGAGCGGTCGGCGTAGCGGCCGCCGAGGACGTTGCCGGCGATCAGGCCCGCGCCGAACAGGAGCAGCAGCCAGGTGACGGAGCCGGCGGACACTCCGGTGACGGTGGTCAGGTACGGGGCGATGTAGGTGTAGACGACGAACAAGCCGCCGTAGCTCAGTGCGATGGCGAGGAACGCGGCCCAGAGCGCCCCGCTGCGCAGGACGGTGAAGCCGCGGTCCTCACCATCGGTGGCGGCGCCCTGCGTGCTGGGCAGGAGCAGCCACATGGCGAGGGCGCCGATGGCGGCGAGGCCCGAGACGACCCAGAAGGCCGACTCCCAACCGGCTGCGCGTCCGACGATGTTGCCGATGGGTACGCCGATCACGTTGGAGACGGTGAATCCGGTGAACACCACGGCGATGGCCATGGCGCGCCGAGTGGGGGCGACCATACCGCCGGCGATGGTGATCGCGACGCCGAGGAAGCCGCCCAGCATCGCTCCGGCGAGGGCACGGGAGAGGGACACGACGAGCAGGCTGCCGGTGAGGGCGGTGATGGCGTTGGCGATCAGGAACATGAGGGCCAGGCCGGTCACGAGGGGCTTGCGGGGAAGGCGGAGGGTGGCGGCGACGACGAGCGGACCACCGATCATCGCGCCGAGCGCGAAGCTGGTGGTCACCCAGCCCGCCCGGGACACCGAAACCCCGAGATCGTCACTGATGAGGGGGAGCAGACCGTTGGGGACGAGTTCGGCTGTACCCAGGGCGAAGGCGGTCAGGGCGAGAGCGAGGATGGGAAGGGGCATGCTCCGATCGTGAAAGATGTACAGATCAGCTACCAGATCCCGCTCCTTGCACCCCTCGGGAAGGGTGGCACCGACAGGGATATGGTCGCGTCCAGGCACACCGCATACGGTTGATATATGAATGATCCGGGTGATCTGGCCGTTTTCCTCCGGGCGAAGCGCGCCGCCCTCTCGCCGGAGGCGACTCCCATGAACGGGTTCGGCGTCCGCCGACGGGTGCCTGGCCTGCGTCGGGAAGAGGTGGCGCAGCTGGCCGGGGTCAGTGTCACGTACTACACCCGGTTGGAACAGGGGCACAGCCGCCGCGCCTCCGACGAGGTCCTGCTGGCCCTGGCCCGGGCACTGCAGTTGTCCGTCACCGAGACCGAGCACCTGCTGGACCTGACGCGGACATCACGCACCCCCACCGCGGACGCGGCCTCCGGCCCGGAAACCGTCAGCCCGAACGCACGGACGTTGCTGGCCCTGGTCTCCGAGCGCCCCGCGGTGATCCTCGGCCGACGCAACGACGTCCTGGCCTGGAACGAGCTCGGGCACGCGCTGATCGCCCCGCACCTGCCCGCCGACGCCCCGGACGGCCTGGACGCCCCGGACATCCGGCCCTCCCTGCCCCGCCTGCTCTTCCTCGACCCCCAGGCCCGCGCCCTGTACCGGGACTGGGGCCAGGAAGCCGCAGACTACGTCGCCTACCTGCGGCTGATCAGCGGAAAGTACCCGGACGACGAGGCCCTGACCCGCATGGTCGGTGAGCTGTGCGTCCGTGACGACGCCTTCGCCGCCCTGTGGGCCTCAGGGCGCGTCGGCGAATGCGTCGCCGGCACCAAACGCATGATCCACCCCCACGCCGGCGAGATCACCGTCGACTTCCAGCTCTGGGCCCAGGCGGACCGGCCCGACCAGCGCATAGAGATCTACGAACTGCGCGACGACCCCGACGGGACGCGTACCCGCGCGCTGCTGGACTCCCGCGGCGCGCACCTGCCCGAGTGACAGGTCAGGGCGCGGAGGCGGGGCCGGGCGGCAGGTGGACGGTCATGATCAGGTGGCACGGCTCGGCGCCGGCACCGCGGTAGGAGTGGGAGGCGTCGCCGTCGAAGGTGGCGGTCTGTCCGGCGTCGACCG
Organism: Streptomyces sp. NPDC005794; assembly: GCF_042871445.1. Lineage (NCBI taxonomy): Bacteria > Bacillati > Actinomycetota > Actinomycetes > Kitasatosporales > Streptomycetaceae > Streptomyces > Streptomyces sp. NPDC005794. The sequence continues at coordinate 41,673 of NZ_JBIAIN010000002.1, read as the reverse complement.
CGTACTCGGTGCCGTCGACGACCAGGACCATCCGCCCGGAGGTGACGCTGACGGTCTCGACGACTCCGGCCTGGTGGGGGTGGCTGGGGTATTCCTCGCCCGGCTGAAGCCGCCAGCGCCAGACCTCGGTGGGGGCCGGCCCTGAGGTCGTCAGCATGAGCCGGGCTTCACCGCCTTGTCCGCCGGTCCACAGCGGCGTCACCGTGTCCACGGACACGACTCGCACGCGGCCCTCGGTCCGCCCTTCCATGAGGGCCGACACGGATACGCCGAGGGTGTCGGCAAGCCGGACGAGGGTGGCGAAGTTCGGGTTTCCCTGCGCCTTCTCCAGTGCGACCAGGGCGCCCTTGCTGACCTTGGCACGCCGGCCCAGTTCGTCCAGGGACAGCCCGGCGCGGGTGCGGGCCGCCCTGACGTTGTGCGCGAGCGTCCGCAGGGGCGCGTCCGTGTCCGTCTCGTCCATCCGCTCACCATTCTTCAGGTGGACCACTGGAATGCACCGTGCGGTCGTTTTGTTGACACAGGCCGGTCGGTTCGTTGTACGTTGAGGTCGTTCCACTGAATAGTAAGGGATGTCTCGTGATCGCTCTGCTGCTGGCTCTGGGCAGCTCCCTCGCCTACGGCTGCGCCGACTTCCTCGGCGGCCTGGGCGCACGCAAGGCCCATGTACTACGCACCGTGGTGCTCGCCGCCCCGGCCTCTCTCGCGGTCGAACTGATGCTGTGGCCGGTGCTCGGCGCCTCGTTCAGTGCCGGCGCCCTCGGCTGGGGCATCGCGTCCGGGGTCGCCTCGGCCGCCGCGTTCGCCCTGCTCTACCGCACCCTGGCGATCGGCCCCATGAACGTGCTCTCGCCCGTGACCGCACTGGTGTCCGCCATGCTTCCCGTCGGCGTGGGCCTGCTGCAGGGCGAGCACCTGGGCCTCGCCGGACTGGTGGGCCTGCCGCTCGCGCTGGCCTCAGTGGTGATGGTCAGCGCCGGTCATGGCGCGGGGTCGGCGCGACCCTCGCGTACGGCGCTGCTGCTGGCCCTCGGCGCCGGGACGGCGATCGCCCTCCAGCTGATCTTCCTGCATCAGGCGCCGTCCGACAGCGGGGTGGCCCCGTTGATCGTGGGCCGGGCGGTCTCCTCGGCCGTCACCCTGGCCACGGCCGGGCTCATGTACCGGAGGCTGGGCTCCGAGCGGCCCGACCACGCGGTGTCGGCCGCCGCAGGCGTGCTGGACTCGGTGGCGAACCTGCTGTTCCTCATGGCCGCCCGCAGCGGGGACCTCGCCGTCGTCGCCGTGATCACCGCCCTCTACCCGGCAGGCACCGTACTGCTGGCCCGCAGCGTGCTGGCCGAACGCATCCACCGCGGCCAACTGGTCGGGCTCGGCACCGCCGCTGTCGCCGTCAGCCTCCTCGCCCTGACCTGAGCCGAGCCCGGAGCCCGCCCTCGTCGACCGCTCGGCCTCGCCAGCTATCACGCGGCCGTGCAGTTCACCTGCCGCGCCCACCTGGTCGACGACCCCGCGGCCGGGGCCGAACTCCCGCACCGCCTGGACCGCCTCGGCCCTTGGAAAGCCTGACCCACATCTCACGCACGTACGTACGAGGAACGGAGCCCCCGCCCATGACCACCTTCCGCATCGCCCCCACCGTCGCCGACGCCTTCCCCGACACCCTCATCGCCCTGGTCACCGCCACCGGCATGCGCGGCCGCGAACCCTGGCCCGAAACCACCGACGCGCTTCGGGGACTGGAGCAGCAGCTCTCCGAGGGCACCTGGCAGCCGGCGGACGAGACCGACCCGCGGATCGAGGCGTGGCACACCGCCTACCGCTCCTTCGGCACCAACCCACGCCGTATCCGCCCCAGCGTCGACGCACTCGGCCGCCGCTTCGCGAAGAAGGGGACCCTGCCGCGCGTCAACCCGGCCGTCGACTCGTACAACGCCGTCTCCGTCCACCACGGACTGCCGGCCGGTGCCTTCGATCTCGCCCACGTCGCCGGTGACGTCGACATCCGGTACGCGGACGGCAGCGAGGAGTTCACCCCGCTCGGTGAACCCGACACTGTCGAGATCACCAAGCCGGGCGAGATCATCTACGCGGACACCACCGGCGTCCTGACCCGCCACTGGAACCACCGCGACGCCCACCGCACCCGGGTCACCGAAGACTCCACCCACGTCGTCTTCGCCCTCGAAACCCTCCACGCCACCCGCGACGGCCACCTCCTCGAGGCCGCGGCTCTGGCGCTGCAAGGGCTGCTCGATGCCCACGCCGAGCGGACCGCCGTGCACTACCTCGGCCCGGGTCGTCTCCCTGTCACCGTCTGAGGACCGGTCCTTTCAGATGTCCTGCCCCGGAAATCACTTATCTGGGTGCCATGTCGCCGGTACGTCGCTTCGGCCCACCCTGCCGTGATCATGATGGCGCACGTCGGGTTGGGGATGGGCGGCCGAAGGCGGACCTGTGTGTGGCCACACCCTCAGCACGCGACTCCAGGACAGAAGTCCTGGGCAGGAGCGAACACAGGGAAGTGGCTGTGCATCTGACACCGCATGAACAAGAGCGCCTCATGATGCATGTGGCGGCGGACGTAGCGGAGAAGCGGCGGGCCCGCGGGGTGCGGCTGAACTACCCCGAGACGATGGCGCTGTTGATCGTGCACGTCCTCGAGGGGGCCCGCGACGGCAGGACCGTCGCCGACCTCATGTCCTCCGGACGGACGGTGCTGTCCCGTGCGGAAGTCATGGAAGGTGTCCCGGAGATGATCGAGAACGTACAGGTCGAGGCGACGTTCCCCGACGGTACGAAGCTGGTCACCGTCCACGGCCCCTTCCCTGAGGCAGGCGAAGGCGAAGAGCCCCTCGTCAGTCCGGGAGAGGTGGACTTCTCCACGCGGAAGGGAGACTGCGTCATCGTCTTCAACGAGCACAACAGGCAACTGGACCAGGTCACGGAGCTGGAGGTCGGCAACCCCACCGACCGTCCCGTCCAGGTCGGTTCGCACTACCACTTCGCCGAGGCCAACGACGGGCTGCGGTTCGTCCGTAAGGAGGCATGGGGCAAGCGCCTGAATGTCCCCGCCGGCAGCTCCGTACGTTTCGAGCCCGGCATCACCGAAGTGGTCCAACTCGTGCCCATCGAAGGCGACCGCGTGGTTCACGGTCTGCGGGTCAAGGTCCGGGGTCTGCCCGAGAAGGTCAAGGGATCGCTCGACGACGTCGAGGGCTCGTTCGACGAGGAGCGGGGGTGAATTCCATGGCCCGGTGCCCCGACTGTTCCTGCTGCCAGGACGAGCCGACGCCCTTCGACCCGTTGACCCGCGCCGCCTACGCGGACCGGTACGGCCCGACGACCCGCGACCGTATCCGCCTCGCCGACACGGCACTCCAGATCAAGATCGAGGACGACTGGTCGGGAGGCCCCGGGCGCAGCGGCAACGAAATGGTCTTCGGGGGCGGCAAGGTGATCCGCGAGTCGATGGGGCAGTCCGTCATGCCGCGCGACCCCGGCCGGGGCAGGGCCGGCACATCCGCCGGTCCTGCCATGGCGCTCCCCCCGGACACCGTCATCACCGGCGCCGTGGTCCTGGACCACTGGGGCGTCGTCAAGGCCGATGTCGCCCTCCGTGACGGGAACATCGTCGCGCTCGGCAAGGCGTACAACCCCGAGACCATGAACCCTCTGCACGAGGGAGCCGCCCCGCACAACGGCATCGGCCCCGAACCCACCGACTTCGTCATCGGTCCGGACACCGAGGTCATCGCGGGCCGGGGCAGGATCCTCACCGCCGGCGGGATCGACACCCACGTCCACTTCATCTGCCCCGACCAGGTCCACGAGGCGCTCGCCGCAGGTGTCACCACGCTCATCGGCGGGGGTACGGGACCGGCGGAAGGCAGCACCGCCACCACGGTGACGCCGGGGTCCTGGCACATCGACCGCATGTTCGAGGCGCTGGACGGCTTCCCCGTCAACATCGGTCTGCTCGGCAAGGGCGCCACCATGTCGAGGGAGTCCATGCTCGACCAGGTGGACGCCGGCGTTGTCGGATTCAAGATCCACGAGGACTGGGGTGCCACTCCGGCCGTCATCAAGAAGTGCCTGGAGGTCTGCGAGGAGACCGGAGTCCAGCTCGCGCTCCATGCCGACTCGTTGAACGAGGCCGGCTTCGTTCAGGACAGCATCGATGCCGTCGACGGCCGCTCCATCCACATCTTCCACGTCGAAGGGGCGGGAGGCGGCCACGCCCCCGACATGATCAAGATGGTGAGCGAGCCGAACGTGCTGCCCGCCTCCACCAACCCCACCCGGCCCCTGACCGTCAACACGGTCAAGGAGCACTTCGACATGGTGATGGTGTGCCATCACCTCAACCCGAAGGTCGAGGAGGATCTCGCCTTCGCGGACTCCCGCATCCGGCCCTCCACGATGGCCGCCGAGGACATCCTCCACGACCTCGGCGCCATCTCGATCATGTCCTCGGACGCCCAGGCCATGGGCCGCATCGGTGAAATGATCATGCGGACGTGGCAGACCGCGCACGTCATGAAGGCGCGCCGCGGCTTTCTGGAGGAGGACCAGCCGCCCGCCGAGAAGGCCCGTAAGACAAAGGACGGGACACCGGCGCATACGGCACCGCCGGACACGACACCGGAGGCCGAGCTGCCCCTGGCCGACAACCGGCGTGCCCGGCGTTACGTCGCGAAGTACACCATCAACCCGGCCCTGGCCCAAGGCATCGACGCCGTCGTCGGATCGGTTGAGACCGGCAAGCTGGCCGACCTGGTGCTGTGGGAACCGAAGTTCTTCGGCGTCAAACCGCACCTGGTCATCAAGGGCGGGCAGATCGCGTACGCGCAGGTGGGCGACGCCAACGCGTCCATTCCCACGCCCCAGCCCGTCCTGCCCCGCCCCATGTGGGGAGCCACCGGGCTGGCACCCGGCTCCCTCTCCTACAACTTCGTCACCGAGCGGGCGGTCAAGAAGGGCTTGGCCAAGGGCCGCAGACTGACCAAGCAGTTCAAGGCCATCAAGGACACGCGCGCAGTCAAGAAGGCCGACATGAGGGAGAACAACGCCACCCCCGACGTCCGTATCGACCCCGACACCTACGACGTCGTTATCGGCGGAGCGAAGGTGACGGACGTGACGACATTCGTCGACGGCCAGATCGTCGACCGTTCCTTCGTCACCGAACTTCCCATGGCGCAGCGGTACTTCCTCTTCTGATCGAGGAGCTCGGCACCGCAGGACCTGAGCCGTGGAGAACATGAGGAAGAGGAACGAACGATGAACTGTGCCGCGCTGCTCGTCCTGGCCGACGGCCGGTTCCCCGCCGGAGGGCACGCGCACTCCGGCGGGGCCGAAGCGGCCGTGGCGGCGGGCCGCATCCGGGACGCGGCCTCGCTGGAGTCCTTCTGCCGGGGACGCCTGCACACCGCGGGCCTGGTCGCGGCGGCACTGGCCGCCGCGGCTGCCACGGGGCACGATCCGCTGGCCCTGGACCGGGCCGCGGACGCCCGCACCCCGGTGCAGGCACTGCGGACCACCGCCCGCAAACTCGGGCGGCAGATGATGCGGGCCGCCCGTGCCACCTGGCCGTCGGCCGAACTCGACGCGCTCGCGGCGGCCCGGCCGCGGGGCGCGCACCAGCCCGTGGTGCTGGGCCTGGCCGCCCGGTCGGCCGGGCTGACACCCCTGGACGCCTCCTACGCGGCGGTGTACGAAGCCGTCAGCGGGCCGACCACGGCAACGGTCCGGTTGCTCAGCCTGGACCCGTTCGACGCCACCGCCGTTCTGGCCCGCCTGACCCCGGACCTCGACCGGATCGCCACGGCCGCCATGACGGCGGCCCTGCGCATCCCCGGAGAGGGCATCGACGTACTGCCCGCTGCCTCAGCGCCGCTGCTGGACATCACCGCGCAGCAGCACGCCGCCTGGCCGGTACGACTCTTCGCCTCCTGACCACCCGTCACGAGACATCACGCAAGGAAGCCGTATGCACCTCGGTCACGAACTCGACGAGAAGTTCCCCCACCGGCACACCTACGGTGCCGCCGGCCACCGGCGTCCCGACGGCAGCCGACGCGCCCTGCGCGTCGGACTGGGCGGACCGGTCGGCTCGGGAAAGACCGCCACCGTCGCCGCGCTGTGCCGGGCGCTGCGCACCGAAGTGTCCATCGCGGTGGTCACCAACGACATCTACACCCGCGAGGACGCCGATTTCCTGCTCCGGGAAGCGGTTCTGCCGCCCGAGCGGATCAAGGCGGTCGAAACCGGTGCCTGCCCGCACACCGCGATCCGCGACGACATCTCCGCCAACCTCGAAGCCGTCGAGGACCTGGAGGACGAGGTCGGTCCCCTCGATCTGATCCTGGTGGAATCCGGCGGCGACAACCTCACCGCGACCTTCTCCAGAGGACTGGTGGACAGCCAGATCTTCGTCATCGACGTGGCCGGCGGCGACGACATCCCCCGTAAGGGCGGCCCCGGTGTCACCACCGCCGACCTCCTCGTCGTCAACAAGACCGACCTCGCTCCCTACGTCGGCTCCGACCTCGATGCCATGGCCCACGACGCCGGAGCCCAGCGCGGCGAGCTCCCCGTCGTCTTCACCTGCCTCAAGGAGGAAGGCGGCGTCAAACCGGTCGCCGACTGGATCCGCGAACGCCTCAGCGACTGGGCCGCGGGCCCCTCATGACCCTCACCACCGGACACACGGCGGAGACCGCGCAGTGCACATCGGTCACCGGCCTGCGGGCAACGGCCCGCATCGCCGCGGCCGCGAGGGGCGGCACCACCGTCCTGCCCGTCCTGGACGGAGACGGCCCCTTCGAACTCCGGCGCCTGCGGGCACGCGGCACCGAGGCACGTGTGTGCGTCGTCGGTGCCATGAGCGCCCCGCTCGGCGGCGACCGGCTGCGCATCGAAGCCACCGCCCGGCAGGGGGCGGAGCTCCACATCACCTCCGCCGCCGCGACCCTCGCCCTGAAAGGCCCCACCACGGCCCCCGCCACCTACGACGTACACCTGACCGTGGAGGAGCACGCGGAGCTCCGCTGGCGGCCCAAGCCGTTGATCTGCGCGGCCGGCAGCAGTCTGCGCCAGTCGTGGACCATCGATCTCGCCCCCACCGCACGGCTCGTCCTGCGCGAAGAGCAGGTACTGGGACGCACAGGCGAACCATCCGGCCAGGTGACCACCCGGCTCACCGTCCGACGCGGCGGGCAGCTCCTTCTCGACCAGGAAGCCGCATACGGCCCTGGCACACCCGGCTGGGACGGCCCTGCGGTCCTCGCCGGATACCGCGCGACCGGGCAGATCCTGCTCGTCGATCCCGCCTTCGAGGAGAAGCCGCCCGGGATCCGCGTCCTCGCCGGCGCACCGGAAGACGGCCATGCCGTCCTCACCCCGCTCCCGGGGCCCGCCGCGCTCGTCACCGCCGTCGCTCCTGACGGTCTCCGGCTGCGCCGCCTCCTGAACACTGTCCGGAGCGGCCTGCGGTGAGGAACGGCGGCGCGCGGTGTCTCACGCGCCGGACAGGCGCAGCATGACCTTGCTGCTGCCGGCGGCCGGGTCGGCGGCGACCGCCAGCGCCTCCGCCGCGCGTCCCAGCGGGAAGCGGTGAGTGATCAACGGGGTCAGGTCCAGTCCTTCCTGCAGGGCGAGCAGGGCGTCGTCCATCTCCTCGACGAAGCGGTACGACCCGATCCAGGTGATCTCGCGGGTCACCAGGTCACCGAGGACCGCCGGGGCGGCCGCCCCGGGCAGGTTGCCGACCTGGACGAGCGTGCCGCCCCGCGCCGTGGCTCGCAGAACCGGGCCCAGGGCGGCCGGGGCGCCGGATGCCTCGAAGACCACGTCCATGTCCTGCGGCAGGACGTCGCCCCGCGCCAGGTCGCGGGTCTCGTCGGCGCCCATGGCGCGGGCCACGGCGAGCGCGGGGGCCGACAGGTCCGAGGCGATGACGGTGCCCGCTCCACGATGCCTGGCAGCGGCGACGACGAGGGAGCCGATCGGTCCGGCGCCGTTGACCAGGACGGTCCGGCCGCGCAGGTCGGGGACCCGGCCGACCGCGTGCAGGGCGACCGCCAACGGTTCGGCCAGGGCGCCCTGTTCGGTGCCCACTCCGGCCGGCAGCGGCCGGATCTGCTCCGCGCGGACCGTCCGGTACTCGCTGAACCCGCCGTCGGTGTGCGGGGTGAAGGCCGCCGAACCGAAGTAGCGGACGTGCGGGTAGAGGTTGGTGCGTCCCGCGATCCGTTCCGGCAGCACCCCGTCGCCGACGAGCTGGGCCGGATGGACGGTCACCGGCGTTCCCTCGCCGAGACCCGTGACGCCGGGGCCGAGCGCGGCGATCCGGCCCGCGACCTCGTGCCCGAGCACCAGGGGATGCGCGAGCGCGGCCGTACCGGACGCCCCCTTCCTCCAGTAGGCGATGTCGGACCCGCAGATCCCGCCCCACTCCATGGCCAGGAGCACCTCTCCCACGCCGGGCTCCGGCCGGGTCCTCTCGTCGACACGCAGGTCTCCCGGTCCGTGCACCACGACGGCCCGCATCCGCCGCTCGCCGGCGTCCGAAGCACGCGTACGGGATTCCTCGCCGGCTGCCGCACTCGTGCGGCCTTCTCCAGCAACGGCGGTCATATGGCGTCCTCCAGGCGGACCAGGTCACGTCCGCGGGTCTCCGGCGCGAGAAGCGCGCTGACGAATGTGATGAGCGAGTAGGCGACGAGCATCGCCGCGATCGGCCACCAACTGCCGGTCAGGGCCGTGAGCGTGGCCGCCAGTACGGGGCCGATCGCGGTGGCGAGGATGCCGCCGATCTCCTTGGCGAGCGCGAGTTGCGTGAAGCGGGTCCGGGAGCCGAAGAGTTCGGCCATCGTCACGCTCTCCAGCGAGAACAGCCCGAGGACTCCGACGTTCAGACCGAGCACCATGCCGATCATCACCGCCGGCGTCGAGCCGGAACTGATCAGGAACATCACCGGGAAGGCGATGACGACGGTCAGCAGGCTGAGCGCGAGATAGAGCACGCGCCGTCCGAAACGGTCTCCGAGCATGCCCACGACGGGCACGGTCGCGAAGCCCAGCAGGGAGCCGTACACGATCGCGTCCGTCGGGACGGACCGGCCGACGGCGAGCTCGGTGGCGATGTAGCCGACGAGGAAGGTCTGGATCAGTCCTGAGTTTCCCGCCTGGCCAAGGCGCAGTCCCAGCGCGATGAAGAAGGCCTTGCCCTTACGCTGCCGGATGCCTGCCGCCAGGACGTCGCCCTTACCGGAGTCGGCGTCGGCTTCGGCGATGACGGACTCGACCTCGTCGCGGGCCAGCGCCACTCCGTCCACCACATCGGGGCGTTCCTCGAAGACAGGGCTCTCCTTGAGCCCTCGGCGCAGCCAGACGGCGAAGAACATCAGTCCGAAGCTGAGCAGGAAGGGCAGCCTCCAACCCCAGGAGAGCAACTGCTCCTCGGTGAGCACGGCGAGCAGAATCGCCCACAGGCCCGAGGCGGCGAGTGTCCCCGAGTTGGTGCCGAGCGAGACCAGCGAGGCGACCAGACCGCGGCGGCGGACAGGGGCGTACTCGACGAGCAGTACGGTCGCCCCCGCGATCTCTGCGCCGGCCCCGAACCCCTGCACCAGCCGGAGGACGACGAGCAGGATCGGCGCGAGGATGCCGATGGTGGCGTGGGTGGGCAGGGCGCCGATCAGGGTGGTGGAGGCGCCCATCATCAGGATGGTGATATAGAGGACCCGCTTGCGGCCGATCCGGTCCCCCATCCGGCCGAAGTAGACGGCACCGGCGAGCCGGGCCACGTATCCCACCCCGTAGGTGGCCATCGCGGCGATGAGACCGATGGCGGGACTGACATCGGGAAAGAAGATCTTGTTGAACACGATTGCCGCGGCCAGCGAGTAGAGCTGGAAGTCCATGAACTCCATGGCCGTACCCAGCCAGCCCGAGACCGCGGCTCGGGTCAGGTCACCCGTGGTGCGCTGCGCGGGGCGTTTCTGCTCCGCGGCGACAGCACTGTCCTTCATCGTGAACTCCGTTGTTCGGGGGCTTCGAGCGGTGTGGGGGTCGAAAGGCGTCCGCAGCCGGCGGCTCAGATCTCGACGCGGCCGGCGCGCAGTGCCGGCAGCCGGTCCGCGACAGCGGCGGTGAGAGCGTCGTCACCGGCCAGGTCCGCCGCGCCGAGGGCGCGCAACAGCGCACGTATCGTTTCCGCGGGCCGGACCGGAGCCGACCAGCAGGCGGCGAGTGCGTCGGCGGCGGGGTCGTCGGGGGCAGCGGCTCCGGGGCGCGTGCCGTGCGCCCAGGCGGCGAGGGCCAGTTCGAGGACCGGGGTGGCCGCCCCGCGTCCGCGCAACTCCCGCAGGGCGGGAAGCCAGCGTTCCGCGATCTTCAGCGAACCGTCGGAGCCGATCTGCCGCAGAAGGTGGTGCATCGCGGGATTACGGAACCGGCCGACGAGGTCGTCGGTATAGGCGAGGGGATCGGGGCCGCCGGCGGGGAGGGTCGCGGCGACCTCCGCGCACAGGGCGCGGACGACGCTCTCTCCCCAGTCGGCCGCCATCGTGCCGGCGATCGTGACACACCCGGTGGCGAGGCCCAGATGTGCGAGCGCCGAGTGCGAGCCGTTCAGCAGCCGCAGCTTGGTGAGCTGGTACGGCGTGACGTCCGGGACGACCAGGGCGCCGTCCCGCTCCCAGGGCGGCCGTGGCGCGGCGAAGGAGTCTTCCAGGACCCACTGCCGGTAGGGCTCCCCCGCCACGGGCAGGGCGTCGTGCACGCCCAGCGCGGCGGAGGCCGCCGACAGGTCGGCCTCACCGGGCGCGGGCACGATCCGGTCCACGACGGTCGAGGGGAAGGAAACGGTCCTGGCCATCCGGTCCAGTATTGCGTCGCGCTCCGGCCAGGCCGAAGACCGGACGAAGTCGCGGACGACCCGGCGCAGGACGGTGCCGTTGCCCGCCATGTTGTCGCAGGACACGACGCTGACCGGCGGCGCTCCGGCCCGCGTCCGCGCGGCGAGTCCGGCGGCCAGCCTGCCCACCACCGTGGTGAGGGGCCCGCCCGGGACCGCCGCGAGGTCTGCGGCCACCGGTGCCGCCGAGATGTCGAGCCCGCCGGTCGAGGGGGACCGGTGGTAGCCCTTCTCCGTGACGGTCAGGGTCACCACGGTGACGTCCGGGTCGGTGAGCAGGGCGTCGACGGCTTCGGTGTCGGGGCCCATGGTCAGGGCGTCGACGACCGCGCCCACGACCCGGCTCGCGCCGCCACCCGGACGGCGTTCGGTGAGCGAGTAGAGGCAGTCCTGGTCCCGCAGGGCGCGCACGGTCCCCGCCGACCGGGGTGCGACGGCGGTGATGCCCCAGGGTTCGCCGGAGCTGGCGGCGGCGTTCTCGGTGTACACCGCCTGATGGGCCCGGTGGAAGGCGCCGAGTCCGAAGTGCACGATGCGGGTGCGCAGTTCGGCCGGGTCCACGGCGGGACGGAGGTCCGGCGCCATCCGGGACAGCGCCGCGCGGTTCAAGGGAGGCAGGTTCATGGCGCTCACCAGTCGTGCACCGAGCCGTCGAGGCGGCGCGCGACCGGTAGGTAACGCCGCTGGTAGGGGAACCGTTCGGCCGCCTTCTCGTCGTACTCCACGCCGAGACCCGGCTCCTCGGACGGATGAAGCATGCCGTCGGCGAACGTGACACCGGTGCGGAACACCTCGGCGGCCTCCTCGGGGTGGCCCATGTACTCCTGGATGCCGAAGTTCGGCACGGTCACGTCGAGGTGCACGGCGGCGGCCATGCTGACCGGGGAGAGATCGGTCGCGCCGTGGGAACCGGTGCGCACCTGATAGAGCGCGGCGAGGTCGAAGATCCGTCGCAGGTGGGTGATGCCGCCCGCGTGGGCGACGGTGGTGCGTACGTAGTCGATGAGCTGTCCGGTGATGAGGTGCTGCACGTCCCAGATGGAGTTCATGACCTCACCGACCGCGATCGGTGTGGTCGTGTGTTCCCGGATCAGCCGGAACGACTCCTGGTTCTCGGCCGGGGTCGGGTCCTCCATCCAGAAGAGCCGGCAGGCCTCGACGCTCTTGCCGAACCGTGCCGCCTCGATCGGGCTCAGCCGGTGATGGACGTCGTGCAGCAGGTGGAACCCGAAGCCGAAGCGCTCGCGCACCGCCTCCAGGTAGGTCGGCGCGAAGCCGAGGTACGCCTCCGTGTCCCACGGTTGCTCGTCCGGCAGCTCGGTCGCGGCCGGCTCGTAGACCTTCCCCTTGCGGACTCCGTACGTGCCGCCCACGTCGGGTACGGCGGCCTGGGCCCGGACGGCGCGGTAACCCAGCTCCAGATAGCGCTCGACGTCGTCGAGGAGCGAGGGGACGTCGGTGCCGCTGGCGTGCGAGTAGACCAGCACACCGTCCCTGGAACGCCCGCCGAGGAGCTGGTAGACGGGGAGCCCTGCGACCTTGCCCTTGATGTCCCACAGCGCGGTGTCGACGGCGGAGACGGCCGTCATCGTCACGGGCCCGCGGCGCCAGTAGGCGCCTTTGTACAGGTACTGCCACATGTCCTCGATGCGACCGGGGTCCTTGCCGATCAGCAGCGGAGCCACGTGGTCACGCAGATAGCTCGCCACGGCGAGTTCTCTGCCGTTGAGCGTGGCATCGCCGAGTCCGGTCACCCCGTCCGTGGTGGTGATGCGCAGTGTGACGAACGTACGCCCGGGGGAGGCGACGAACACGTCGACGCGTTCGATCTTGCTCACGGGGTCTCCTTGCGGTGGCGGACGGGGCAGGGGTCCCGGCCCGGGCGCCCCGACCTGTCGGGCACGCCTGTCGTGCAGAGCTTGTATACAAGCACCTGTCGCGCAGCTCGGCAATAGTCCCGTCATCTTCCGTTCCACTCGCCGCCCGCCTTCGACCGCTGGTCGGGCTCGGTGCGGCCGGTACGTAGGATGGGGCGCATGGCTCAAGAGAACGGGCGGCGGACCAACAGGCACAGCATCTATCTGAAGCTGCGTCAGATGGTGCTGACCCTGGAACTCCCGCCCGGTGCCGCCCTCTCGGAGAACGAGCTGGCCGCGGCTCTGGGGGTGAGCCGCACCCCGGTACGGGAGAGCCTGATCCTGCTGTCCCGGGAGGGCCTGGTGCAGGTCTTCCCGAAGGTCGGTTCGTTCGTGTCCCGCGTGGACCCGGCACAGGTGGCCGACGCGCAGTTCCTGCGGGAGGCCGTGGAGCTCGCCTCCCTGGACAACCTGCCGCCGCGACTCGACCCGGCCGTCGTCGCCGAACTGCGGGACAACCTGGAGCGACAGCAGCGTCCGGACCTCGGTCTCGAGGAGTTCTTCGCACTCGATGAGGCGTTTCACCACGGCCTGATGCGGCTCAGCGGTCACGGCGACGTCTGGACCACGGTCGTCGCGGCCAAGGGACACCTGGACAGGGCTCGACGCCTCGGTCTGCACGAGAACGTGTCACCGGCCGTCTTCACCGCCCAGCACCGGGAGATCCTCGAAGCCGTTGCCGACGGTCTTGTTCCGCTGGCCCGCTCCCGCATGCGCGACCACCTGCGGGCGGTCTTCAACGACATCGAACGCATCCGCGCCCACTCCCCCGAACTGTTCGCCACGGACCCCTCGACCGTGCCGGTACGGCGCAGCGTCGTGGTCTGGGAGTGATCGCGCACCCGTGACCCAGGGCGGTCCACCGAGGAACGGCCCCACTCCCTCCCCGGTCGCTGTCCCGGCCGGGCGCCGCTGAACGCGCGGGGCCACCGATGCGTGTCCACTTCTGAGGTCCTGTCACTCCGTTGAAGGGAAGTCGGCATGAGCACATCGCAGAGGAGCCAGGCACGCTTCGGGCGCCGCACCGTCGTCGCGGCGGTCGGCGCAGTGGGAGCGGCGGCCGCTCTCACCGCGTGCGGAGGCTCGCAGGACGCCACGGGGTCGGACACCGTCAGGCCGGCGGAGGAGGGAGCCGGTACGAACGGCGACGGCACGGCTCTCGCGAAGACAGCCGACATCCCCGAGGGTGGCGGGGTGGTCTTCGCGGACGAGGGTGTCGTGGTGACACAGCCCACGGCCGGCACGTTCAAGGCGTTCTCCTCCAAGTGCACCCACCAGGGCTGCGCGGTGAAGGGAATCGCGGACGGCGTCATCAACTGCCCCTGCCACAACAGTACGTTCGATGCCTCGACCGGTGAGGCGACGGGCGGCCCCGCGACCCTGCCGCTGCCGGAGAAGCAGATCCGCGTGGAGAACGGCTCCATCACCCTGGCGTGAGAGACCGGCCGCCCCGGACCGTTGCGTGATCACGGACGAGGCTCCATCATTTCCGGAACCGGCCGGAACCCGTCCAGGACCGACCGGAACCCGGACCGCAGGAAGGGCGTCCCGTGACCGTTGCCCAGCGACGTGGCCGTCGGATCATGATGACCGACGCGGAACGGGACGCCTACCTCACGGAACAGCGCACCTGTCGGGTGGCGACGGTTTCCCCCGAGGGCATGCCACATGTCGGGGCCCTGTGGTTCGTGTGGGACGGCACCTCCGTCTGGCTCTACTCCCTCACCCGGAGCCTGCGCTGGGCACAGCTCCGGCGCGACCCGCGGATCGGCGTAGTGGTGGACGACGGGGTGGAGTACGGCGAACTGCGCGGGGTGGAGCTGTCCGGCGAGGTCTCCTTCGTCGGCGAGTCCCCCCGCACGGGCGAGGACTGCGCCGAACTGGAGCGTCCCGAGCGGCTGTTCGCGGCGAAGTACTTCGGCCTGGACTCCATGCCGCACGACGAACGACACGCATGGCTCCGCCTCACCCCACAGGCCGTCAGGTCCTGGGACTTCAGGAAGCTGCCCGGCCCGGGGTGACTCCGGGCCCCCGCCGTCCAGCAGGTCATCGTGAGGAACGGGACGACGACCCGGACTCCGCGGGGATCGGCGCGTGCAGGGCCCGGCCCGCGGAGCGCAAGGCCTCCACGGCGGCCCTGATCGACGGCCTCCGGTCCGCGTCCCCGCGCCACACGGCGTGGACGTGGCGTCGCACCGGCTGCCGCACGGGCACCAGACGCACCCCGTCCGGCACCGGCCCCCGTCCCAGCCGGGGTGCCACGCAGACGCCGAATCCGCTTGCGATCAGGGCGAGTTCGGTGTGGTGCTCGCCCGCCAGGTGCGCGATGCGGGGCTCGATGCCCTTGGACCGCAGGGTGAACATCAGCCAGTCGTAACAGAATTCACCGGCCAGCCAGGACACCCAGTCGTCGTCGGCGAACTCCTCGAGGTCCACCTCCTCCCGGCCCGCGAGCGGATGGTCAGCGGGCATGGCGATGTCCGGTGCGTCGTCGAGGAGTTCGGCCTTGGTCAGACCTCCGGGGACCGGCAGGCGCTTGTTGCTCCAGTCGAGCACCACGGCGAGATCGCTGGCCGTCGGCCAGCTCTTCCTGGGGACTGTGCAACTGGCCGTGATCGTGCCGGTGTTCACCTCGATTCCGGGACACTTCCCCCTGCTCCCCACACTCGCCGTGGTTGCCCTGGGAGCACTCGGAACCGGGCTCGCGACCCTTCTGCAGTATCGCCTCGTCGAGGAAGTCGGCCCCACGACGGCGCAGATGGTCACCTACTTCATCCCGGTGATCGCCACGGCGGCCGGAGTGTCCCTGCTCGGCGAGCGGCTGAGCTGGAACACTCCGGTGGGCGCACTGGTGGTGCTCGCGGGTGCGGCACTCACCCAGAGCCGGGCGCGCGGCTCCGTCGAAGCCGGTGCCGCCCCGTCCCGTCGCGTCACCGGGTCCGGGCCACTCAGCCGTAACTGACCGGGCGGGCGGGCGCCGCCGCCGCCACCACCGCGTCGGCCAAGGGCTCGATGTCGGCGACGGAAAGCGACGAGACGGTCAGGCGCACCCCCTGCGGCGAGACCATGCGGAACCGAGCCCCCGGTGCCACCGCCCAGCCCGAGTGCAGCATCCTGGCCACCGCCCCGGTCTCGTCGCTCACGGGCACCCACACGTTCATCCCCGTCCGCCCGTACACCGTGACCCCCCGCTCCCCCAGCGCCCGCACGAGAGCGTCACGGCGCTCCCCGTAGGAGCGGGCGACCGCAGCCGCGTCGACGGCGCCCGTCTCCCACAGGTGTGCCACGGTCCGCTGCAGCAGTCCGCTGACCCAGCCCGGCCCCAGCCGCTGACGCCCCGTCACCCGGTCCACGGTCAGCCCGTCCCCGGTGACCACGGCGACCCGCAGATCCGGCCCGTACGCCTTGGAGACGGACCGCACGAAGGCCCAGCGCTCCGTGACCCCCGCCAGAGGGTGCACCGGCAGGTCGACGATGGCGTGGCCGTGGTCGTCCTCGATCAGGAGCACGCCCGGGTGCTCCGCGAGGACGGACCGCAGTTCCTTCGCCCTGCGGCTCCCCACCGTCGCACCGGTCGGGTTCTGTGCCCGGTCGGTGACCACCAGGGCCCTGGCGCCCGCCCGCAGAACCCGCTCCACCTCGCCGGGCAGCGGACCTTCCTCGTCCAGCGCCACCGGAACGACGCGCATCCCGAGCGCCGGAACGAGATCCAGCAGGGCACCCCACCCCGGGTCCTCGACGGCCACCGCGTCGCCGGGCCTGAGGTGCGCGGTGAGCACCCGCTCGATCGCGTCGAGGGCCCCGGAGGTGACCGCCACCGGCCCGGCCGGCACACCGTCGGCGTCCAGACCGGCCCGCGCGAGCTCCGCGAACCGGGGGACCACCGCTGCGTCGCCGTAGAGACCGAGCTCCCGGCCGTACGCCTCGGCGGCCACCGCCAACGCCTCACCGAGGTCGGGCAGCAGGGCGGGATCGGGATTGCCGTCACCCAGGTCACGTACGCCCGGAGGAGCTTCCACCCGGAGCGAGCCCCGCGCCGTACTCGCGGGCCGGGACCGCACCCGGCTTCCCCGCCGCCCCGCCGTCTCGATCACTCCGCGCTCGCGGAGGGACCGGTAGGCGGCGGCCACCGTATTCGGATTGACGCCGAGCAGGGTCGCCAACTCCCGCATGGGCGGCAGCACATGACCCGGCTCGAGGTCACCCGAGGCGACCCCCCGCTCCACACTCGCGGCAATGTCCGATGCACGCCGCCCATTGATCCGATACTCTCCTAGCACAAAATCCATTATGTACTAGTGCAATGGAGTACGCAATGCCGGACACCGCCACGCCCGACAGCACCGGCCTCCCCGAGGCCGCTGCCTACAAGCCGACGGAGCGCACGGTCCCGAGCCGCTCCAGGGAGCGCGCCTCGTACGACCGGGAGACGGTCCACTCGATACTCGACGCTGCCTACCTCTGCCATCTGGGCTTCGTCCGCGACGGTGCGCCCGTCGTCCTGCCGACGCTCTTCGGACGGGTCGGCGAGCGGCTGTACGTGCACGGCTCGACCGGATCGCGGCCGCTGCGCGCGACGGGTGCGGCGGACCCGGGCCTCGCCGTCTGTCTGACCGTGACGCATGTGGACGGTCTGGTGCTGGCCCGTTCGGCCTTCCACCACTCGATGAACTACCGCTCCGTGGTGGTCCACGGGATCGCCAGGACCGTGACCGACCCGGAGGAGCGTCGCGTCGCGCTCGACGCCATCGTCGACCAGGTCGTGACCGGCCGGTCGAAGGACTCCCGGCCCGCGGACGCGAAGGAGCTCGCCGCGACCGCGGTGATCCGCCTGGATCTGGACGAGGTCTCCGCCAAGATCCGTACCGGCGGCCCGAACGACGCCCCGGAGGACCTCTCGCTGCCGTACTGGGCCGGCGTGGTTCCGCTGACGCGCGGGCACGCGGCACCGGTGCCGTCCGACGACCTGGACCCCGCCGTCCAGGTCCCGGACTACCTCACCGTGCTCTGACCCGAAGCGTCCGCCGCCCGCCCCGTGACCTGTCGGTCAGGCCGCCACGGCGGCCCGGCGACGGGCGGCCGCCGCGCCGCGCGTCTCGGCGAAGGCCAGCCCCGCCACGGCGGTCAGCAGGAGCAGCGTGCCGATGACCGTGGCCGCGGTGAGCTGCTCCCGCAGCACGGTCACCGCGATGACAGCGGCGCTCACCGGCTCGAGGAGCATGATGACGGAGACGGTCGCCGACCGGACCGCCGCGGCGCCCGCGAAGTAGAGCGCGTAGGCGAGTGCGGTCGGCACCGCCGCCACGTAGACGAGCAGCCACAGCACCTGGCCCGTCTCGGCGGTGCGCGGCACGAGGCCTTCGGCCGCCGCCATGGGCAGCAGTCCCACGGCGCCGATGCCGAAGGCCCACGCGCTGGTGGACAGGGAGTCGCCCGCCGCGCCGTCCCGGCCGAGCCACCGGGTCAGCAGGGTGATCGCCGCATAACCCGCGGCGGACAGCAGGGCCAGCAGCAGTCCGGCGGGCCGCACTTCGGCCGGCTCGCCGCCGAGCACCAGCACGGCGAGGCCGGTGAGCGCACCGGCCACGGCGGCGATCCCGCCCCTGCCCAGCCGCTCCCCCATGGTCAGCCGCGCTCCGAGCGCGATGAGGACGGGCCCCGCGCCCAGCGTGACCACGGTTCCGACGGCGAGTCCGGTCGCCTCGACCGCCGCGAAGTACGCGCTCTGGAACACGGTGAGACCGACACCGGTCCCCAGGATCCGCAGCAGCCTCCTGCGTCGCGGCTCGGCGGCGGTACGCGGGCGGCGGGGACGCAGCACGAGCGCCCCGGCCAGCAGGAAGAGACCGCCGGCACAACGCCAGAACGACAGGGCGAGAGGCCCGAGGTCACTGATCCGGAAGAGCAGGGAGGCGGCCGCGCCGGCCGTACCCCAGGCAATACCGGCAACGACGAGATAGACCAGGCTCCGCCCGACGGGCAGGCCGGAAACAGGGTGGGACACGTGACTCTCCAGAAGAAGGGGGTGGTCGCTCGGCTCCGCGCGCGGGCAGCGACGAACCGCTCGGGGCGTACCCGAGCCCGGTCTTCGTCCGGAGTGGCCGCCTCGCGCTAGGCGGCAGGCGGCGGAAGTACGGTCAGCAACATGTCCGACACCCTACGACGGGGCCGGAGGCCTGGACAACTCGCCCTCAGGGACATCCGGCTCGTGCGCTCCCGTCGTCCCCACGACCGGCGCGCCCGGCCCCGAAGCCACCGGCCCCGACGGGGGCTTGGGCGCGGACGACTGCGCGATGAAGGCACCGATCAGCACCACCCCGCCGCCCACGAGCTGCGGCGCGGAGAGGTGCTCACCCAGCAGCACCCAGGCGAGCACGGTCGCGATGACCGCCTCGAGACAGGCGACGACGCCCGCGACCTGCGGCGAGAGCAGCCGTACCGACACCACACCGGTGGCGTAGGCCAGCACGGTCGCGAGCAGCACGATCCAGCCGAGCAGCAGCCACGCCGGGACATCGCGCCCGCCCATGTCCGCGCTCCCGCCGAGAACCGCCCAGTCCATGCCCCAGGGCCTGGCCACCACCGTGAGTACGGCCGCGCCGGCCAGCAGTCCGTACGCGATCACGCCTACGGGATGCGGGGGTTCGGCGTCGGCCGTGTCGCCGTGGCCGGCGCCCTGGTCGGACAGGACGAAGTAGCCCACCTGGCAGCACGCCGCACCGAGTGCGAGCAGCAGCCCGATCACGTCGAAGCTCAGACCGGTCCACACCTCGACGACGCAGGCGAGTCCGCCGACCGCCAGCACCACGCCGACCGCGGCGGCGCGGGTGACGGGCCGTCGCTGAACGAAGCGCACCCAGCCGAGGACGAGTGCCGGTGCCAGATACTCGATCAGGAGGGCGACACCGACCGGGATGCGTGAGATCGAGGCGAAGTAGAAGGCCTGCACCCCGGCTACGGCGAACAGTCCGAAGCCGGCCAGCAGGACGGGCCGCTCCCGCACCAGATTCCGGTGCCGCCAGGCAACCGGCAGCATGACGAGGGCGGCGCCTGCCACCCGTAGCCACACCACGTGCAGCGGGCCGAGTCCCGCCTCGATCAGCGGCTTGGCCGCAACCCCTGAACCGCCGAACGCGAAGGCCGAGGCAAGGGCCAGGCCCAGGCCGGCTCTTCTCCCCTGAGACGAGTGCATCGGCACATCATGGCAGCAGGCGTCAGCAGCGTCACCACTGTCACACCTGTCCGCCGCGTGTTCATGATCACCCCTGCGGGGCCCGCGCCGCCGTCCTGTCCGCGGCGCGGGCGGCCAGCCACTCGGCTGCGACCCCTGCCCGCTCCAGCACCTCGACCGCACGGCACCGAGGATCCGCGACCAGGGCCGCCAGCAGATCGAGGCCGCCGGCGTGGAGCTCCCCGCGCAGGAGCGCGGCACGGGCGGCACGTTCCAGCGCCGCCACCGCCGAAGGCGACCACCCTTCACCCGCGGGCTCCCGCACGGCCGGGAACGCGCCCGAATCCTCCTGCGTCCCCTGCCAGCGAAGGCCGTATCCGATGCTGCGCTGCACGAGGTACCCGAGCACCTTGGCCAGCTGGGGCCCACCGTCGAAGGCCTCCCGGACCTCGGGGTCGGACTCGACGAGGGAGTGCAGGAGATGAGCCGTGTCGACATGCCTGTCGCCGTCACGCACGGCCCGCCTGCGCGCACCGGTCACGACACCGGTCATGGCGGCGCTCAGCCCGGAACCGGCCCGCGTGTGGTTCGGCGGGGCTTGTTCGGGGATCCCTGACGTCCGGATTCGCACATCTCCACCTCATCAGCCCCAAGGAGCGAAAACATCCCCGTTGCGGCCCATCCGGCATCCCGCGAAAGGCGGGGACCGAAGGGGGATCCCTCATCCTTGCGGATGAGATCACGCCATACGTGGCGGTTCGGCGGCATACACGACGCACAGAAGAAGGGCCCCTGGACGGGGCCCTTCTCCGTTCGCGCGTACCGCACCGCTCAGTCGTCGGCGAGGATCAGGTACAGCTTCTTACGGGCGTCGTTGATCACCGTGAGGGCCTTCTGCCGCTGGTCGGCCGAGCCGGTCTTCCAGACCTGGCCGAACGCCTCCATCAGACCGAACCCGGCCTGCCGGATCTCGTTCACACCCTCCCAGTCGACACCGCGCCCCGCCTCTTCCCAAGGGGCGTCGGGGCCGGACTCGGCCTCGCCGCGCCCCAGGTCGGTGAGCGTGAACAGCTTCTTCCCGCCTTCGCTGGCACTGATGATCAGGCCCTCGTCCTCCAGCAGCTGGAGGGTGGGGTACACCGAGCCGGGGCTGGGCTTCCAGGCCCCTCCACTGCGCTCGCCGATCTCCTGGATCATTTCGTACCCGTGCATCGAGCGGTCCTTGAGCAGCGCGAGGATGGACGCGCGTACGTCACCCCGCCTGGCCCTCCCCCGGCCGCCTCCCCGGCCGCGTCCGCCACCGAAGGGCCCGCCGCCGAAGGGCGGTCCGAACGGACCGAACGCGGCACGGCCCCCTTCGAAGTCTCCCCTGCCGGCGCCTCGGCACCCGGGGCCGTGTCCATGGTCGTTTCCATGTGAACGCATGACCGCGCTCCTCTCATCGTGATTACGCGACTCTTCATTGAACGGTCGCGATGCCTCAACGATATATCGGAAACTATCGCGCAGCAAGGCCCGTCCCAGAGGCCCTAAGGTCACCCGCATGACTGAGTCCTCCTACCTCGCCGCGGTCCGGGAGTCGTACGACACCGTGGCCGCCGACTACGCGGCCGTCGTCAAACCCCCTGCGGATCTGGACCCGTTGTCGCGCGCGATGCTGGCCACGTTCGCCGAACTCGTGCGGACGGCCGGGCGCGGACCGGTAGCAGATCTGGGCTGCGGGCCCGGCAAGGTCACGTCACACCTGGCCGACCTGGGGCTGTCCGTCCTCGGCATCGACCTGTCCCCGAAGATGATCGAGCTGGCTCGGCGGGCCTTTCCTGGCCTGCACTTCGCCGTGGGCTCGATGACCGCGCCGCCGATCCGGGACGGCGAGCTCGGCGGCATCCTGGCCTACTACTCGACCCATCACACGCCACCGGAGCTGTTGCCCGCCGTGTTCGCAGGATTTCGGCGCGCGCCAGGGGGTCACCTGATGACGGCCGGCTACGTGGGCGATGACGAACTCCTGCGCCCGACGCGGGCGTACGGGGGCCATCCGGTGTCCTACGAGTCCCATCTGGTGCCGCCGGACCGGATCGCCACCCTCCTGGCCCAGGCCGGACTCGTCGTCACCGCGCGTCTGCTGCAGGAGCCGGACGAAGGGACGAAGAGGACGGTCTGCACCTTCCTGGCCACGAAGCCCGAAGAGTCGTGACCGTATTCGTGTGTGCCGCCTGCTCAGGTCCGTTGACCGAGGACGTACAGCTGTCGGAGATGCCGAGCGGGCCGGAATTCGACGGCCGGGTCGGGCCCGACGGGATCCGGCGGGCGCCGGCCACCGTGCCCAGGGGGTTCTACGCTCTCGATCCAGAGCCCTGGGGACCTCCGTTCCTGCTGACCGACGAACCCGTCGCGATGTTTCCCGGAGGCCCCTGCGCATCACCTCCGGACGGAGCCGGCTTCCTGATGTCGGGTGGCCCGCGCGACACGATCGTGCTGCATTGCGACGACGCACCGGAGCTGTGCACCGACCGCGACGGGGGCCACTGGGGCTGCTGCGGGCTGCACGGCGAGAACGGGCTGAACCAGCTCTGCCCCTGTGGCACCGCGGTGGGAACGAGGATCAGCGAGTGCTACACCGCGTACGAGCTCCACCTCGACCCCAGGCGCGTACGAGCCGGGCGCTGACGGGCCGCGCATCCAGGATTGGCCTTGGACCGCGTGGAACAGCCCCGCCTACGGTCGGCTTCATGAAGATCCGCATCGTTGACGCGTTCGCCGACCGCCCCTTCACCGGCAACCCCGCCGGAGTCGTGATCCTGGACTCCGGCACCTTCCCCGAGGCGGACCGCCTCCAGCTCGTCGCCTCCGAGGTCAATCTCGCGGAGACCGCCTTCGCCCACCCCCTGCCGCCGGACGGGGAGGCCGACTGGGCGCTGCGGTGGTTCACCCCCGCCACCGAGGTCGACCTCTGCGGGCACGCGACGCTGGCCACCGCCCATGTCCTGCACACCACCGGAACCGCGAGCGGTACGGTGCGCTACGCCACCCGTTCCGGCATCCTGCGCACCACCGCCCACGCCGACGGCACCCTGACTCTGGACTTCCCGACGGCGCCGCTGACGCCGGTGCCCGCCCCGCCGGGGCTGGCGGAGGCGCTCGGCGCGTCGCCCGTCTCCCTCCACGACACGGGTGAACGCATCGGCGACCTCCTGGTGGAACTGGCCGACGAAGCGGCCGTACACGCCCTGCGGCCGGACTTCCGCGCGCTCAGCGCCTGCTCCCGGCGGGGCGTCATCGCCACGGCGGCGGCCACGGACCCCACGGGCGGGTACGACTTCGTCTCGCGCGGCTTCTTCCCGCGGGTCGGCATCGACGAGGACCCGGTGACCGGCAGCGCGCACACCGCCCTGGCGCCCTTCTGGTCGGCCAGGTTCGGCCGCGACGACCTCATCGGCCTCCAGGCCTCCGCCCGTTCGGGCCTGGTCCGCACCTCGCTGCGCGGCGAACGCACACTGCTGACCGGCCGGGCCGTCACGGTGATCGACGGGGAGCTGCTCACCGGGCTGTGAATGAGCCGGGAGCGGGCCGCCACTTCCACGCGAGGGACCGGCTGCTCACGGGGTGGGCAGCCAGTCCACCCTTCCCGCGAGCAGCGCGTAGCCGACGAACGCCCCGATGTCGAGCAGGGCGTGTGCGACGACCAGCGGCCCGACCCGCCCCCAGCGCCTGTACAGCAGCACGAAGACGACGCCCATGACCATGTTCCCGATGAAACCGCCGATCCCCTGGTACAGGTGGTACGAACCGCGCAGCACGGAGCTCGCCACCAGGGCGGCCATCGGCGTCCATCCCAACTGCCCCAGCCGGCGCAGCAGATAGCCGACGACGATGACTTCCTCGACGAGCGAGTTCTGCACCGCGGAGAGGATCAGTACCGGAAACTTCCACCACACATCGGGCAGTGACTCCGGAACCACCGTCAGGTTGAATCCCGCGGCCCGCGCAACCAGATAGAACGCCAGTCCCGCACTGCCGATGCCCGCCGCGACCAGGGTGCCCCGGCCGAGGTCCGGCCAGGGCCTGGTGCGGTCGAGACCGAGGGTCCGCAGACCGGCCCGTTCCCGCATCAGCAGATGCGCCACCAGGGCGACGGGTACCAGGGCCGTCGCGATGCCGAACAGCTGCCAGGCAAGGTCCAGCCACGGCCGCCCGGGGGCGTACGACCCGTTCAGCGTCGCCGCCTGGTCCTTGAGGCCCCCCGGTTTCGTCAGCGACCCGATGAAGCTGATCAGGGCGGAAACCCCACTGGCCCCGAGTGAGAGAGCCAGCACGAGCAGCGTCTCCGACCGGAGGGTCCGCCGGGACACCCCTTCGTGAGGATTGGAATCAGCCACGCGCCCCGCCTCCACCTGTACACCTGCCGTCAGCCATGCGTCGTCATAGCTTGCCCGACGGGGCCGGGGCGGCGGGACACGGGGCAGCCCGCTCCTCAGGGGGCGGGGAAGCCGACCGGCCAGGTGTGCACCGGCTCACCCGCCTGCATCAGCTCGCCGTAGCGCCGGGTGGTGGCTGCCAGCGCGCCCTCCCGTTCGAGACCGGCCTCCAGGGCACGGTGATACGTGTCGACCTGCCAGGAGGCGCCGTTCACACGGAGCCTGCACCGCTCCTCGATGACGCCGAGGTAGCGGTCGCGGTCCGAGGGCTCGATGTTCCAGGCGTCGAGCCCGGCGGCCGCGAGGGGCAGCAGTTCGTCCCGTACGAGCTTGACGGCTGGCACCTTCGCCACGCCGCCGGAGCGGCCGGGGCGCGGCCAGAGCAGTTCGGCGTCGATCCCGTGGCGGCAGGCGGCGTCGAAGTTCTCGGCTGCCGCCTCGAAGGGCAGCTTGGACCACACCGGCCGGGACTCGTCGGCGAGCGCGCGCACCAGGCCGTAGTAGAAGGCCGCATTGGCGATCACATCGACGACCGTGGGGCCGGCGGGCAGGACCCGGTTCTCCACCCTCAGGTGGGGAACACCGTCGGCCAGCCCGTACACCGGGCGGTTCCACCGGTAGACCGTGCCGTTGTGCAGGACGAGTTCGGCCAGTGCCGGCACACCACCCTCGTTCAGGACCCGAAGCGGATCCTCCTCGTCGCAGATCGGCAGCAGAGGTGGGTAGTAACGCACGTTCTCCTCGAAGAGCTCGTACGCCGAGCTGATCCAGCGCTCCCCGAACCAGGTCCTGGGGCGCACTCCCTGATTCCGCAGTTCGGGCGGCCGCACGTCCGTGGCCTGCTGGAACAGCGGTGGCCTCGACTCCCGCCACAGTTCCTTTCCGAACAGGAAGGGAGAGTTGGCCCCGAGGGCGATCTGCACGGACGCGACGGCCTGAGCCGCGTTCCAGACGTCCGCGAAGCGGTCCGGTGTCACCTGCAGGTGCAACTGGACCGACGTACACGCCGATTCCGGGGCGATCGACGCAGAGGTCGAGATCAATCGCTCGACACCTTCGATATCGAGGGCGAATTCCTCGCCGCGCGCGGCCACCATTTGGTCGTTGAGGAGCGTATACCGGTCGACGTCCGACAGGTTCGCCGGCACGACGTCGTCCTGTCCGAGGGTCGGCAGGATGCCGATCATCACGATCCCGGCGTCGACCTCCGCCGCCTTCCGGTGTGCATATGCCAGCCCTGTGCGCAACTCCTCGGCCAGCTGATCGAATACCCGGCCGCTCAGCCGGTGGGGAAGAATATTTACTTCCAGATTGAACATCCCCAGTTCCGTCTGGAAATCCCGGCTGGCGATGCGTTGGAGCACCTCCGCATTCCGCATCCTCGGCATGCCGTCCGAACCCGCGAGATTCAGCTCGATCTCCAGTCCCATAAGATTTCTGGGACGATCGAACCTCCGCTCCGACAGGAGCCTCTCCAGCCCGGTCAGGCACTGGGTGAGCTTCTCGCGGTACGCCTGCCGATCGGACGGGGCAAAGGCGCCCGCCACGACCTTTTCGCCCATCGAAGGTTCCCTCCTCGAGTGGACGGCCCGAGGCACAGGGCCGCTCGTATCACGATCGATAATGCCCCGACGAGATGATCCGTAACGCCCCCACGACCCACGAGCACCCGGTAGTCTGATGACTGAAGCCGGAGGCACATTCCGAAGGCATGTGGCATATGCAGGGTGCGTGATCGAGGCACACGGCGGAAACACCGATGAGTTTCAGCCTACCGCCGCATCGAGAAAATAGCTGGCGGCGGGGGCCGGAAGCGGCTCGAATCCACAGAAACCGCGCAATTCAAAGGCTCAAATCCACCTTGCGTATAATATGTGGAACGGCTAGCTGAAACATCGCGTGAACATTTGTCGTATAAACTCTGCGAACGAGGCAGAGAGTTGACGCACCGGCCGGTCGTCCCGTCACCGGCCTTCCTCTGGCCCCGCACGCCGACAGCGCCGTCTGCACCCGCCCACGCATCACCGTGTCTCCGAAGTGAGAGGCAACCCACCATGCCGCTGCATGTTTCCCCGGCCCCAGCGCCCGCACTCCGCAGCGTTCTCGCGGCACTCGGTTCTCCCACCGCAGTCCGCGAGGCCCACACGCCCGCTCTCCGTTCCGTCCAGGGATCGCTGAGCCCCGAACTCCCGCTTCCCGTCCACGTACTGGACCGGATCGTGCCGAACCAGGCCGCACCGCGCACCCGCCTCGCCGGATGGCGTTTCCTGATCCGCAGCGGTGGGCGCGCCGTCGCCGCCGCGGACACCATGCTCACCGCCGACGGCTGGACCTTCTCGCACTTCTTCGAGGGTCCCTACATCGCCTCCACCGAACTCGCCGTACGGCAGGCGGAGTCGACGACGACGCCCTACCAGCCGCGTCTGCTGTCGGTGCCCGAGCTGTACATGTTCACGCTGTGGCTGCACCACGACATCGAGGCCGACGCGGGCAGCGGTGCTCTCGCACCGACCGATGTGCTGGTGCCCCTGGCACCCGCTCCCCCGGGCATCACGGCACACCGCCCGCACCGGGTCGCGGATCTGCTCCCGGTCATGACGCTGCGTGTCACCCCGACACCCCTTCCGGACGTTCCCGGGGTTCCCGGTCTCCTCGGGTCGCCGGCCTGACCCCCCTTCCTCACGCGCCCCTGCCGAGCTGTTCGGCGGGGGCGCGCCCGTGCCCGTCCGGACTAGTCAGGTCAGGTCACCCCGAACCATCCGAACGGACAGCAGAGTTGGATTGAACCGTCCGGCCGGGTGATGCGGCGTGGGAGGAGAACAGCGGCTGCCGCGAAATCCCTGCAGAGAGACGCCCACAGGGCAACACTGGGACCGGACCGACTGATACGGGGGCGGCCATGAACACATCGTCCAGCCGCAGGACACTCGACTCAACGCAGCGAAAGAACCCACCCATGTGCCAGCACAAACCACCCTGTCCGACCGCCGACTCCAACGACCGGGAAGCCGCACGCCTGACGGCCCACCACCCGGAACAGGGCTGGAGCCTCCTGTGCAACGGCGTCCTGCTCTTCGAGGACACCGGTGAGCTGCTTCCGGACGGGCAGATCATCGCCCCGCACCGCCCGCTCAAGAGCGGCCAGGTGATGAAGGCTGCCTGACCACTGCTGACCGGACACGGGGGCCGGCCCGGAGAAGTCTCCGCACCGGCCCCGACGCGTATCCGCGTTCCCTACTGGTCGTACGCGTCCAGCGGCGGGCAGGAGCAGACCAGGTTGCGGTCACCGTACGCGCCGTCGATCCGGCGTACCGGCGGCCAGTACTTGTCCGCAGGCGTGACGCCGGACGGGAAGACCGCCTCTTCGCGGGTATAGGCGTGGTCCCACTCGCCACCGAGCGCCGCAGCCGTGTGCGGGGCGTTGCGCAGCGGGTTGTCGTCCGCGCTCCAGGCGCCGGAGGCGACCTTCTCGATCTCGCCGCGGATGGCGATCATCGTGTCGCAGAACCGGTCGAGCTCAGCGAGGTCCTCGCTCTCGGTCGGCTCGATCATCAGAGTCCCGGCCACCGGGAACGACATGGTCGGCGAGTGGAAGCCGTAGTCGATCAGCCGCTTGGCGATGTCGTCGATGCTGACGCCGGTCGCCTTGGAGATCGGACGCAGGTCCACGATGCACTCGTGCGCCACCAGACCGGCCGGACCGTTGTACAGGACCGGGAAGTGCGGTTCGAGGCGCTTGGCGATGTAGTTGGCCGCGAGTACGGCGACCTGCGTCGCACGCTTCAGCCCCTCGCCCCCCATGAGGCGTACGTACGCCCACGAGATCGGCAGGATGCCCGCCGAGCCCCACGGAGCGGCCGAGATCGGGCCGACGCCGGTCTCCGGGCCCGCCGCGGGCTGGAGGGGGTGGTTGGGGAGGTACGGCGCCAGGTGGGCGCGCACCCCGACCGGGCCGACACCCGGACCGCCGCCACCGTGCGGGATGCAGAAGGTCTTGTGCAGGTTCAGATGGGAGACGTCGCCACCGAAATGCCCCGGCTTGGCCAGACCGACCAGCGCGTTGAGGTTGGCACCGTCCACGTACACCTGACCGCCGGCGTCGTGTACCTCGCCGCAGATGTCCGCGACGTGCTCCTCGAAGACGCCATGCGTGGAGGGGTAGGTGATCATGAGGACGGCGAGCTCGTCGCGGTGCTTCGCGATCTTGGCCCGGAGGTCCTCCATGTCGACCTCGCCGTCGTCCGCGGTCTTCACCACGACGACCTTCATACCGGCCATCACGGCGCTCGCGGCGTTGGTGCCGTGCGCGGAGGACGGAATCAGGCAGACGGTGCGCCCGTGCTCCCCGTTGGCCCGGTGGTACGCGCGCACGGCCAGCAGGCCGGCGAACTCGCCCTGCGATCCCGCGTTGGGCTGGATGGAGACGGCGTCGTAACCGGTGACCTCGGCGAGACGCTCCTCCAGCTCACGGATGAGGGTGAGGAAGCCCTGTGCCTGCTCGGCCGGCGCGAAGGGGTGCAGCGCTCCGAATTCGGGCCAGGTGATCGACTCCATCTCGGCGGTCGCGTTCAGCTTCATCGTGCAGGAGCCGAGCGGGATCATGCCGCGGTCCAGCGCGTAGTCACGGTCGGCGAGCTTGCGGAGGTAGCGCAGCATCGCCGTCTCGGAGCGGTGCTGGTGGAACACCGGGTGGGTGAGGACGGCATCGGTGCGCAGCAGCCCCTCGGGCAGCACGTCGGCCGCCTCGGCGTCCAGCGCCTCGATGTCGCCACCGGTTCCGAAGGCCGCCCAGACCGCGGCGATCCGGGTGCGGGTGGTGGTCTCGTCACACGCGACGGAGACGTGGTCGGCGTCCACGAGGCGCAGATTCACCCCGCGCTCACGCGCATCGGCGACCACGTCGGCCGCCGTACCCGGCACGCGGACCGTGACGGTGTCGAAGTACGTGTCGTGCACGACCTCGGTCCCGGCGGCGCGGAGGCCCTCGGCCAGGACGGAGGCGAACCGGTGGGTGCGCCGGGCGATCGTCCGCAGTCCCTCAGGTCCGTGGTAGACGGCGTACATACCGGCCATGACGGCGAGCAGCACCTGTGCGGTACAGATGTTGCTGGTGGCCTTCTCGCGACGGATGTGCTGCTCACGGGTCTGCAGGGCCAGGCGGTAGGCCTTGTCGCCGTCCGCGTCGACGGAGACCCCGACGAGACGGCCGGGCAGACTGCGGGCGAACTTCTCGCGTACCGCCATGAAGCCGGCGTGCGGTCCGCCGAAGCCCATCGGGACGCCGAAACGCTGCGTGGTGCCTACGGCGATGTCCGCGCCCAGTTCACCGGGCGAGGTGAGCAGCGTGAGCGCCAGCAGGTCGGCGGCGACGGACACGATCGCGCCCAGCTCGTGCGCCTGGTCGATGACGGGCTTGATGTCCCGCACGGCACCGGAGGCGCCCGGGTACTGGAGCAGCACACCGAAGACGCCGCGCTCGGCGACCTCTGCCGGGATGCCGTCGCTGAGGTCGGCGACGACGACCGCGACGCCGGTCGGCTCGGCGCGGGTCTCGATCACCGCGATGGTCTGCGGCAGGGTGTCGGCATCGACCAGGAAGACGCCGTCCTTCACCTTGCCGACCCGTCGCGCCAGCGCCATGGCCTCGGCAGCGGCCGTCCCCTCGTCGAGGAGCGAGGCACCGGAGGTCGGCAGCCCGGTGAGGTCGGCGACCATCGTCTGGAAGTTCAGGAGGGCCTCGAGCCGGCCCTGGGAGATCTCCGGCTGATACGGCGTGTAGGCCGTGTACCAGGCGGGATTCTCCATGACGTTGCGAAGGATCACCGGCGGGGTGAACGTGCCGTAGTAGCCGAGCCCGATCATCGGTGCGAGCACCTGGTTGCGGTCGGCGAGGCTGCGCAGCTCGGCCAGGACCTCGGCCTCGGTACGGGCCGCGGGGAGGTTCAGCGCCTCGGCACTCTTGATCACGTCGGGCACCGCGGCGGCGGTGAGCTCGTCGAGGGAGCCGTAGCCGACCTGCGCGAGCATCTTCGCCTGGGCCTCGGCGTCGGGCCCGATGTGGCGCTGCTCGAACGGAATGCCCTGCTCCAGCTGGGAGAGCGGAGTGCGACGGGGGGTCATGGTGGAGGCCTCCTGGTCTGTCACGACCTGCGAGGGGCGCCACGGCGTGGCTGCCCGAACGGCCTCCCCATCTGTCATCTCGACCTGAGAGCTTCACCGGCACGCCCTGGGGCATACCGGCTTTCACCGTCGGTGAGGGAGGTGCCCGTGGCGGCTCGTGCCGTACGGATCCCGCCCTGCTTTCCAGAGTGACCTCGTCCGTGCGGTACGGGGGCCTGAGAGATTCCGGGGAGGAGTTGCTCCTTCGGCGCCTCCGGATCGCTCCGAAGGACTCTCCCGCACAGGGTCAGCAGCCGTGTTCCAGCCTACCAGCGAGGCCGGAGCGGGCCGTCTCGAGTGGCCGACATCCCGGATCTGGCCTTTCGTAGTGCCTGTGGAGCAGCCGCGACCACCTGATGCCGTCGTGACCAGTGGGAGGCACCGTGCAGACCGACATCGATCCGCGCAGCCTGATCGGCCGCAAGGCCTTCGACCGTCAAGGTGCCAAGATCGGAACGGTGGACGAGGTCTATCTCGACGACGCCACCGGCCTGCCCGAATGGGCCGCCGTACGCACCGGTCTCTTCACCAGGGACGCGTTCGTCCCGCTGGAGCCGAGCGAGTTCGTCGACGGTTCGCTGTTGATCCCCTTCGACCGGGCCCTGATCAAGGACGCGCCCGACTTCGGCGTGGGCCGCCATCTGTCTCCCGAGCAGGAACTGCAGCTCTACCGTCATTACGGGCTGGACACCTCCCCCTCTCCCTCCGCCGGGACGGACCCCGACAGGGACTTCGGCAAGCTCGCCGGCCACGAGGAGTAGTCCACCGGGTCCCGCACCAGGGGAAGCGGATCGGCCGGCTGCAACTCAGGATCGTCGATACGGAACGTACGCACCCGGCCGGGCGGCGTCCCCGGTTCCTCGAAGCGCACGGTGACCCTGCCGACGCCGCTCCCCTGCACCCAACCGTGGCCGTGGACGTCGTGCCGTACGTCGTGCCCGGCCTGCCAGCGCCGCGAGGCCGGCGGCTCCTCGCTCGCCCGGGCCTCCGCACCTGCCGCCGCCTCCACCGTGCCTTCCCCCTCGTCCGGGGCGTCGGCCGCCGCTGCCTCCTCGGCGGCGTGCTCCGCGTCGGCCGCCTGAGCGAAGAGATCCTCCTGTGTGTAGTCCGCCAGCCCCGTGACACCCACCCCGAGCAGTCGTACGCCGCCGGTCGTGTCCACGGCCTCCAGAAGGCGCGCGGCGGCCTCCCTGACCACCGTGGGGTCGTCGGTGGGGCCACGCAGGGTCTCGGACCTGGTGAGCGTCGAGAAGTCGAAGCGGCGGACCTTGAGGACGACGGTCCGCCCCGACCGCCCCGCGTCTCGCAGTCGCTGCACACAGCGGTCGGCGAGCCGCACCACCTCCGCCCTGACGCGCACCCGGTCGTGCAGGTCCACGTCGAAGGTGTCCTCCACCGACACGGACTTGGCGTCCCGTTCGGCGACGACGGGACGGTCGTCGTAGCCCTTTGCCATGCGGTGGAGCGCGACGCCGTGCGCCTTTCCCAGCAGCCGCACGAGCTCCGCCTCGCCCGCCTCGGCGAGGTGACTGACGACGGTCATGCCGGCGCGCCGGAGATGGTCGCCGGTTGCGGGCCCCACACCCGGGAGAATGCGCACGGACATGGGTGCCAGGAGCTCACGCTCGGTGCCGGGTTCGATCAGCAGCAGTCCGTCCGGTTTCGCTTCCTCGGAGGCGATCTTGGCCAGCATCTTGGAGCCGGCCAGGCCGACGGAACCGCTGAGTCCCGTGACGCCCCTGATCACGGTGCGCAGCTGCTCACCGATCGCCCGCGCGGAGGCCGAGTCGTCGGCGACGCCCCCGGCCTCCAGATCGACGAAGGCCTCGTCCAGGCTGAGCGGCTCGACGAGAGGTGACAGCCGCCCGAGAAGCTCCATCACCTGGTCGCTCACCGTCCGGTAGAGCGCGAAACGCGGGACGAGATAAGCGGCGTTGGGCGCGAGCCGCCTGGCCTGTGCCATGGGCATCGCCGAATGCACGCCGAGTCGCCGCGCCTCGTACGAAGCGGTGGCGACCACGCCGCGCATCCCCAGACCTCCCACCACCACGGGTTTACCGCGGAGGCTGGGCTTCGCCGCCTGCTCCGCGGAGGCGTAGAAGGCATCCATGTCCAGATGCAGGATGGTAGGCGCGACTCTCACATGGACCGATGCTGCCCTACGCCACTGACAACCGCCCCGCCCGGCACCCGAGCCACGCCGTCCCGCCCTGGTGCCTCAGCCCGCGCGATTGCGCCGCCGTGCCAGTTCGTCAGCGGGATTGTGCCCGATCAGGGTCTCCCCCGTGTCGACGCGCTCCCCGTGAAGCTGGGACAGAGCCGCGTCGACGTCCTTCCAGACGACGCCGACGGCGATACCGAAAATGCCCTGACCGCCCTGGAGCAGATTCACGACCTCGTCGGGCGAGGAGCACTCGTAGACCGTCGCCCCGTCACTCATCAAGGTCATCCGCTCGAGATCCGTGAATCCACGGGCTCTGAGGTGCTGCACGGTGGTGCGGATGTTCTGGAGAGCGACGCCCGTGTCCAGGAACCGCTTGACGATCTTGAGGAGAACCACGTCCCGGAAGCTGTAGAGACGCTGTGTCCCCGACCCGCACGCCGGACGTACGCTCGGCTCCACGAGTCCCGTGCGCGCCCAGTAGTCGAGCTGACGGTAGGTGATCCCGGCCGCCGCGCACGCTGTCGGCCCCCGATAGCCGATGTCCCCTGCCACTGCCACACCGTCCGCCGCCACCACCGCCGGCTGAACCGGCTGTCTGATGGAATGGTCGGCCGCACTACCGTGCTGCCGATACGGCCCACCCGCGACCGTACCGTCGCCGCTGCTTCTCACGCCGACCTCCGTCCTTGACCTGCCACCTCGAAGGTAGGCAGTCACCGGGGGTGCGTCAACGATCGCCACACTCGGCACGCCGAGTGATAATCACCCTGAGAGTGGTTTCCCGTGACTGATTCCGGGGAACGGCTTGTCGGATGCGCTGACACTGCCGCCGCGGGACGGTCACTGACTGTTGGTGCCGAAGTCCTCCGGGGAGATCTGGTCGAGGAATTCGCGGAACTTCTCCACCTCGTCCTCCTGCTCGTCCGGGATGGCGATGCCTGCGTCGTCCAGCACCCCGTCACTGCCGTAGATCGGCGTACCGGTGCGCAGGGCGAGCGCTATGGCGTCGGACGGCCGCGCGCTCACCTCGACCCCACTGGCAAAGACCAGCTCCGCGTAGAAGACCCCTTCACGTAGGTCCGTGATGCGGACCTCGGTGAGCTCCTGGCCTACCGCCTCGAGCACATCCTTGAAGAGATCATGGGTCAGCGGCCTGGCCGGAGCCATGCCCTGCTGGGCGAAGGCGATCGCGGTCGCTTCCCCAGGGCCGATCCAAATAGGGAGGTACCGGTCGCCTCCCACTTCACGCAGGAGCACGATCGGTTGGTTGGAGGGCATTTCCACCCGGACACCCACAACGTCGAGCTCGTTCACACAGCAACCCTAGGACGTGCCCGCCATGTTTGGATAGTCGGGCTCCTCCGCCCTCAGTGGAAGCCGGCCTTCAGAGCGCTCTGCACGAGCGCGGCGTGGAGCCGGACGGAGAGCTCCGCGAGCTCCTTCGCGGTGGCCTCCGCATGGGCCCTGGTCTGCGGATTCCGGTGCCGACGCAGGGGTGCGACGACCTGCTCGACCAGCCCCGCCTCGCGCTCCGCAGCCGCCTTCACGGCCCGCAGATGCCGAGGTTCCAGGCCAAATCTGCCCAGGTCCGCCACCAGACGCGCCACGGTCACCGCCTCGGCGTCGTAGCTGCCCCCGGAGACGGCCACGATCAGCCCGTACGACTCCCACTCGTCGAGCTGCTCCTCGCTGGCCCCAGCGGCGGCCAGGAGCTCGGAGCGTCCGATACGGGCGGCGGTGGCCTGCCCTGGACCCTGGTCGCGGAAGGCGTCGACGGGCTCACCCTGCCCGCCGCCGGCCGGCAGCACCGCCTGTTCACCGCGCGCCAGGGCTTCCAGGTGCTCACGGATGACCTTGAGCGGCAGGTAATGGTCCCGCTGCATGCGCAGCACCTGAGACAGCCGCTCGACGTCGGCAGGGCTGAACTTCCGGTAGCCCGACGGCGTCCGCTGAGGCTCGATGAGCCCTTCCGCCTCCAGGAAGCGGATTTTGGAGATGGTGACTTCGGGAAATTCGTCGCGCAGTTGCAGAAGCACCGTGCCGATGCTCATCGCGCGCTCGCCTGCGGCGGCGGTGCCGTTACCGGCACCGCCTGTGGGTGTTCGCAGCATGGACCTTCCTGAGGGTCCCCTCGGACGAAGTCCGAGGGAGGTCACACGCCCCGCTGGCTCGCGTAGAAGACCAGCCGGTACTTTCCGATCTGGACTTCGTCACCGTTGGTCAGCGCGACGGAATCGATGCGCTCGCGGTTGACGTAGGTGCCGTTGAGGCTGCCGACGTCGCCCACGGTGAAACTACCCTCCGGGCTCCTGCGGAACTCGACATGACGCCGCGACACCGTCACGTCGTCGAGGAAGATGTCGCCCTCCGGGTGACGGCCGGCCGTCGTGAGGTCACCGTCCAGCAGGAAGCGACTGCCGGAGTTCGGGCCACGCCGGACCACCAGCAGCGCGGAACCGGCCGGGAGGGCGTCGACGGCCGCCTGTGCCTCCGGGGAGAGCGAGGGAAGGGCGGTCTGGCCCGTCGCCTCGGCCTCGTACGCCTCGATACCGGAGATCGAGATGGTCGAGGTGGTTTCCGAGGGACGCTCGGGCACTCCACCCCTCAACGGCGAACCGCAGTTGGAACAGAAACGGCTGGCCTCGGCGTTGCGATGGCCGCACCTCGTACAAACCGGCATGGACGAGCCCTCCGGAGCGGGGACGAACCCTCCACCCAAACCTATGCGTCCTGCACCTCCGGGGTCGACGGACGACGCGCCGGACCCGCCGGCGGCACCCTGGACCTCGTCGCGGAAGAGCGGGCGCTCCGAGCCCTGCTCCTCGGCACCCTGACGCGGAGCGCGGTGGCGGGCAGCGCTGTTGCTGTCCTCACGGGCGCTCTTTCCGAACAACTTCGCAAACAACTTCACGGGCGTTTCCCCTTGACCGAAATAGACCCGCCCGTGGGGCAGGACGAACCCTGAATGAACACACCTGCCGACCCGGACATCTTCACAACGTCCGTATCCACCCGACAGTTTCCACCACGCGTCACCGATCTGTTGCGCCGACCCCCCGCAACCTGCCGGCCGTGTCCTTCGAACACCGCGCACCCCCGCCTCACTGGGTCGAGGACCGAGCGTAATCAGGCTGCTTCGCCGGTCGCAAGGCGTCCACGACGATGTCGTCGGCGCGCGCCACCTCCGCTGTGGCCTGCTCCCCCACGAGCGTCTGCACCACACCCCCCGGGATGTTCAGAGCCGGCTCCAGGTCCTGCGGCTTGCCGATGACCTCGAACACGAAGGGAGCCTTGATCTTCCGGCCGTCAACTCTCAGATCTCCCCCGTCACCGGAGAAATATGTATTGGCCACCACGCGCACACCATTGATCTCGATCGCCTCGGCACCCGCGGCTCGCAGCTCCTGGATGGTGTCCAGGAGCATGTCGGCCTCCACCGCGCCGCTCGGGTCACCGATGGTCAGCGTGATGCCTGGGCCGTGCGCCGCGACGGTACCCGCCAGGATACCGAGCTGCCGCTCCTTCTCGAGCGTCTGCTTGCGCGCCTCCTCCGCCTGGTCGGAGCTGTTCTCCAGTTCCGTGCGCTGGTCGTCGAGGCGCTGCCTCTCGTCCTCGAGGCGCTGGGTGCGGTTGTCGAGCTCGTCGAGGATACGGACCAGGTCCTCCTGGCGGGCACCGCGCAGGGCGCTGTTGTCGCTGTTCGACCTGACCTGGATGGCCAGACCCAGACCGAGGACGAACAGCAGGAGCGCCACGATCAGTTGGGCCCTGCTGACCCTGGGCGGCCAGAGGCCGGCCCGGAGCCGCTGACGGCCGGAGACCTCCTCGGACCGGGCCGTCGGGGGCGGTTCCGGTGCGGGAGCTTCGGCCGGGAGCGCCCCGGCGGGTTCCCCGCCGTGGTTCCGGCCGCTGCTCGGGTTCTGTTCGTTACTCATCGGCCTCACGCCCGGAAGACGTGCCGGCGGATGGCCGCGGCGTTGGAGAAGATCCGGATGCCGAGCACGACCACCACGCCGGTGGACAGCTGGGCTCCCACGCCCAGTTTGTCACCGAGGAAGACGATCAGCGCGGCCACGACGACGTTCGAAAGGAACGACACCACGAAGACCTTGTCCACGAAGATGCCGTCGAGCATCGCCCGCAGACCGCCGAAGACGGCATCGAGCGCGGCCACCACGGCGATCGGCAGATAGGGCTCGACCACCGCCGGCACTTCGGGCCGGACCAACAGTCCGACCACGACTCCCACGACGAGGCCCAGTACGGCGATCACGATGTGCCCTTCCCTGTGTCTGCCGCACCACTGCCCGTGTCTGCGGCCTGAGGCTCTGCTGTACGTACGATCAGGCTCGGCGCGGCCGGAAGACGCACGTTCTCCTGCTCGGAGATGCTGGTGCGGATGTCGAAGCTCTCGTGCAGCGCCTGAAGATACTGGCCGTCAGCGCTGTCCTGGAAGGCGGTGGTGAGCCTTTTTCCGTCCCCCACCGCCAGCACCGTGTACGGCGGCACGAGCGGCCTGTTGTCGACCAGTATGGCGTCGCCCGCCGCGCGGATGGCGGAGAGCGCCGTGAGCCGCTGCCCGTTGATGGAGACCGCCTCGGCGCCGGACTGCCACAGGCCGTTCACCACACGCTGCATGTCCCGGTCACGTACCCGCCCGGTGTCGGCGAAGCCGGTGGACTCACGGGGCCCGCCGCCGCCCTGGTCGGTGTCCTCCGCGTCGTCCACGACCAATTTGATTCCGGGGCCTTCGACCGGGGTGGCACCGGACAACAACGCCACCAGGCCGCCCTGGTCCCCGCCATGCTTCTGAAGTGCTTTACGCTGCCGCTCGCCGACGTCCTTGCGCAGCTTCTCGACATCCGCCTCGAGCGTGTCCGCCGTGGAGGTCTCGGCGTTCACCCGGTCGATGAGCTCTTCGCGTTCCTTGGCCACGACGGGCGCCGCGACCTGTGCCTCGGCGGCTCCGAGCGTCACCACGAGGGCGGCCAGCACCAAGCCCGCGGCGAGACCCAGCTTCGCCTTCAGCGTGCGCGGCATGCCGTCGCTGCCCTCGGCACGGCGACGTGCCGAGGCCTCGGCGTATCCCTCGTCGAGGCTGTGTTCCATCACGGTGGTCAGCAGCGACATGGACGCGTCCGGGCGAGGACGCGGCGGAGCGCTACTCCGATCGGGGGGCGGCTGCGACATGCCGCACATCGTCGCACGTCATGCCCGCTGCCGCCGAATGGCCCCACCGTTGGTCCGGAAGCCGTGCGGCACGGCTTCCGGACCGACGGTCACCTGCTCAGTCGCCCGCGCTGTCGACGACCGCCGCCCACTCGTCGAGCAGCGCCTGGGCCGAGGCGTCGTCGGGCCCTTCTGCCCACAGGTGCGTGACCGCCTCCGACGGGTCCGGCAGCACCATCACCCAGCGGCCGTCGGTCTCGACCACCCGCACACCGTCCGTGGTATCCACGCTGCGTTCGCCCGCAGCCTCCACGACCCGGCGCATGACGAGCCCCTTGACCGCCCAGGGCGTGGCGAGGTCGCGGCGCAGCACGTGGGCGCGCGGGATACGGGCATCGATCTGGCTGAGGGTGAGCTGTGTCCTGGCCACGAGGCCGATCAGTCTGACGAAGGCCGCAGCACCGTCGAAGACACTGCTGAACTCGGGGATGATGAAGCCGCCGCGGCCGTCACCGCCGAAGATCGTGGTGTCCTCGCGGCCTACCCGGGTCAGATCGTCGGGTGACGTGGTCGTCCACTCGACCTGCGTTCCGTGGTACGCGGCTACCTGTTCGGCGACGCGGGTGGTCGTCACCGGCAGGGCCACGCGTCCGCTTCTCCGCTCGGCAGCCACGAGGTCGAGCATCACCAACAGTGCCCTGTCGTCCTCGATGATGCGGCCGCGCTCGTCCACGAGGGACAGCCGCTCACCGACAGGGTCGAACCGCACCCCGAAGGCGGCCCGCGCGGACGACACGATCTCGCCGAGGCGGACCAGCCCTGCACGCCGGGACTCGACGGACTCGGTCGGCCGGGACTCGTCGAGCCCCGGGTTGATGGTCAGCGCGTCCACACCGAGGCGTCCGAGGAGGCTGGGAAGAACAAGCCCGGCGCTGCCGTTGGAGGCGTCCACGACCACCTTGAGGCCCGCGTCGGCGATGCCCGCCGTATCGACGTTACGGAGCAGGGAACCCGTGTACGAGTCGAAGACGCTCGACGGGAAGTGCAGATCCCCGATCTCCCCGGGGAAGGCCCTGCGGTACTCCTGACGGGCGTAGACCCGGTCCAGCTTCCGCTGCCGCGCCTGGGAGAGATCGGCTCCCCGCTCGTCGAAGAACATGATGTCGACCGAATCCGGCACGCCGGGAGACGTACGGATCATGATGCCGCCGGCACTGCCCCGCGCGGTCTGCTGACGGGCCACCGGCAGCGGCACGTTCTCCAGGTCGCGAACGTCGATGGCGCTGGCCTGCAGCGCGGAGATGACCGCTCTCTTCAGTGCACGCGCGCCACGGGAGTGGTCACGCGCGGTGGTCACCGTCGCGCCCTTCTTCAGCGTCGTCGCATACGCTCCGGCGAGCCGGACGGCGAGCTCCGGCGTGATCTCGACGTTCAGGATGCCGGAGACACCGCGGGCACCGAAGAGATGTGCCTGGCCGCGCGACTCCCAGATCACCGAGGTGTTGACGAAAGCGCCGGCTTCGATGGTCTTGAACGGATAGACCCGGACATTGCCCTGGATGATCGATTCTTCCCCGACCAGGCACTCGTCGCCGATCACGGCACCGTCCTCGATGCGGGCTGCCCGCATGATGTCGGTGTTCTTGCCGATCACGCAGCCACGCAGATTGCTGTGCTCACCGATGTAGACGTTGTCGTGCACCACCGCCCGGTGCAGGAACGCCCCGGATTTCACGACGACATTCGACCCCACCACGGTATGTTCGCGGATCTCGGCGCCTGCTTCGATCTTGGCGTAGTCGCCGATGTACAGCGGCCCGCGCAGTACGGCGTCGGGGTGGACATCCGCGCCTTCCGCGACCCAGACCCCAGGAGAGATCTCGAAGCCGTCCAGTTCGACGTCGACCTTGCGCTCCAGCACGTCGGCCTGTGCCTTCACGTAGCTTTCGTGGGTGCCCACGTCTTCCCAGTAGCCCTCCGCGATGTAGCCGCAGATCAGCTTGCCGTCCTTCATGAGCTGCGGGAACACGTCACCGGACCAGTCCACCGAGGTGTCGGCCTGCACATAGTCGAAGACCTCGGGCTCCATCACGTAGATGCCCGTGTTCACGGTGTCCGAGAAGACCTGACCCCAGGTCGGCTTCTCGAGGAAGCGCTCGACCTTTCCTTCCTCGTCCACAATCGTGATACCGAATTCGAGAGGATTCGGAACCCGGGTCAGGCACACCGTGACGAGTGCGCCCTTCTCCTTGTGGAAGGCGATGAGGTCCGTGAGATCGAAGTCGGTGAGGGCATCGCCGGAAATAACCAGGAAGGTATCGTCCTTCAGAGCTTCCTCGGCGTTCTTCACGCTTCCCGCGGTGCCGAGGGGCTTCTCCTCATTGGCATAGCTGAGCTCCATCCCGAGTTCTTCGCCGTCGCCGAAGTAGTTCTTGACGAGGGAGGCGAGGAACTGGACGGTCACCACGGTCTCGTTGAGCCCGTGCCGTTTGAGCAGCCTCAGCACATGCTCCATGATCGGCCGATTGGCCACGGGCAGGAGCGGCTTGGGCATGCTTGAGGTCATGGGGCGAAGGCGTGTGCCCTCGCCGCCTGCCATCACGACGGCCTTCATGTCGGAAACGTCCTCCTTGAAGAGACGACGGTCTAGCCGACTTCACCCGTCGGGGCAACACCACAACTATCCGGTGCGGGCCGGCGACTCTGCACGGCGCCAGGTGAACGAGCTAATCGGCTACTTCATCCGCCTTGACCAGACGGCGGACCTGGACCACGTAGAGGATCCCTGCCCACCAGTAGAGGGTTGTACCCCACCCGGCGAACGCCCATCCGAAAATGGTGCCCAGCGAAGCAAGCCAACCACTTCCGTCACTGAGCAGCAACAAGGGGAAGGCGTACATCAGGTTGAATGTTGCAGCTTTCCCGAGGAAGTTCACCTGGGGCGGCGGATAGCCGTGCCGGCGCAGGATTCCGACCATGACGAGGAGCATCAGCTCACGGGCGAGGAGCGCCGCCGTCAGCCAGAACGGCAGGATTTCCCGCCAGGTGAGCCCTACGAGGGTCGACAAAATATAGAGGCGGTCAGCAGCCGGGTCCAGGAGCCGGCCGAGACTGCTGATCTGGTTCCAGCGACGGGCGAGCTTGCCGTCAAGGTAGTCACTGACCCCGCTCAGCATCAGAACCAGCAGGGCCCAGCCGTCGCTGTTGGGCCCACCGAACACGGGGCGAAGAATCAGCCACAGGAAGAGCGGTACGCCGACGAGACGAGCCATGCTGAGGATGTTGGGGATGGTGAGTACTCGGTCCGTCTGAACTCGAGTCTCCTGGACCTCCACCCGAGGGCCTCCTGTGAAAAATGTGCCAATGATGCCCCCTGACCCTACCCTCACCGTACGAGCACCGATGCACAGGGGTACGGGAAGAGGGGTTGTGAACGCAGAAAAGCCCCGTGCCACAAGGGCACGGGGCTTTCCCGGAATAATTGTTCGGCGGCGTCCTACTCTCCCACAGGGTCCCCCCTGCAGTACCATCGGCGCTGAAAGGCTTAGCTTCCGGGTTCGGAATGTAACCGGGCGTTTCCCTAACGCAATGACCACCGAAACACTATGAAATTAACCAACACCGGAACAAAACACGGCCGTTCGTTATTTCAGAACTAACACAGTGGACGCGAGCAACTGAGGACAAGCCCTCGGCCTATTAGTACCAGTCAGCTCCACCCGTTACCGGGCTTCCACATCTGGCCTATCAAC